>JACPJX010000007.1 GCA_016187365.1 Candidatus Aenigmatarchaeota archaeon
ACAGCGCGTTATCCGGAAACTATGGTCCGTCGGTCAATGTCGCCGGAGACTATACATATTTACGTGATACAATACCTTGCACTGTTGTGGGTGACGGCTAAGGCATTACAATTCAGCCTTCAATTCCCCGTAATCCACTTTTTCAACGCCGTGCGTGTGCACGATGTCCTTCTCGATGCACTGGAACTTCTCCGGGAGCGTGAGCTTCACTATCTTCGCTTTGAGCGACATGTTCCTGTCCTTCTTCGCCTTCCATATAGAACTGTTCAGCGTTTCTATATCCTGAGTCGAAAAGGGCACCTCATACAGGACAGAAGGCTCGGGGAACTTCTCCTTGTGGATGTCGTCGCCCCGCATCTTCATGCAGAGCTCGTACGTCACGAAAGGCACTATCGGGGCAAGGAGTTTCAGCAGGACGTCAGCGCAGTAATGCAGGGTGTACAAGGCGGACTGCTGCTGCTTCTGCGTGAACGCGCCCGACTGGTTGTAGGCGCGGTTCTTCACAAGCTCTATATAATGCGATGCGAACGTCTCCCACAAAAAGTGCTTCAGTTGCACGGCCGGCCCGTGGAAGTCGTAAATCTCGTACTGCCGCCTGCAGAAGTCGGCAAGAAGGTTTGTCTCGTTGATAATCCACTTGTCAAGTTCCTCAAGGTGCGGCGCGCTTTCAGAGCGCTCGAACATGGAAATGAATCTGCAGACGTTCCACAGCTTTGTTATCGTCTTCGCCGCGCCCTCTATCCTTTCAAAAGAGCACTTGAGGTCGCCCTCTGACAGATTGCCTTCTGTCGCGCACCAGAGCCTGAACGGCTCGGCGCCGTATTTTTCCAGTATGACATGCGGGTCCATGACGTTGCCCACGCTTTTTGACATCTTCTTTCCGGACTCGTCGACGATATGGTGGTGTATCCACACGTCGTCAAAAATTACCCTGTCCGTGAGGATGTAGGATTTCAGGAGCGTGTAGTAAAGCCATGTGCGCACTATCTCCTTGCCCTGCGGCCTCAGGGTGCATGAATGCATCCTGCTGAAGAATTCCCTGTCGGAGTGCCATTTCAGTATGTACAGCGGGGACGACGACGAGTCGAACCACGTGTCAAACACCCGTTCCTCGCCGCGAAATTCACTGCTGCCGCATTCAGGGCATTTTTTCACCGGGCATTTCTCCTTCCACGGCCTGTAGTATTTCCCCTTTTCCGGCACTATTGCATGATTGTTTTTGCAGTACCACAGCGGGATTTCTGTTGCATAATAACGCCTCCGGGAAACCGGCCAGTCTATGCTCACGCTGTCGAGCCAGTCGAGGAGGATTTGCCTGCTTTTCGGCGAATAGAAGCTTATCGCGTCCGTCGCATTGCGCAATGTCTCCTTAAGGTTCACCTGCTTCAGGTAGAATTCCTTCATCTCTATGAACTCCACTGCGTGCTTGGAGCGCTCGCATATGGGCGCGCGATGCACCGTTTCCCTGCTTGAGACGAGAAGATTTTTTCCGGAAATCTCTCCGAGCATTTTAGTTCTCGCCTCCTCCACCTTCAGGCCCTTGAGGAATCCCGCATTCTCGTTCATCCTGCCGTCCATCCCTATGCTTATGACAGGCTGAAGATGCATCTCCCTGAAGAACCTTATGTCAGTCTGGTCGCCCGCGGAGCACATCATGGCAAGCCCGGTTCCCTTGCTCATGTCGGCAAACGGGTGCGCCCTCACCGGAACCTCTTTTTCGAACACGGGCGTCACGGCGGTCTTCCCCTCGAGATGTTGATACCGCCTGTCTTCGGGGTTGAATATCACCATGCCGCATGAAGGAATGAGTTCGGGCCTTGTCGTTCCGATTATAACATATTCGCCTGTTTCCCTGATGAGAAATTTGACTTCGTTGAACAGCGCCTTCACGTCCCTGTAATCGATTTCGGCGTCGGCTATCGTCGTCCTGCATCCGGGGCAGTAGTTGTTTATCCTGGTGTCTTCGTAGATGTATCCCATGTGCCACAGATCGATGAAGGTGCTCTGGCTCATTGCCCTGTAGTCTTCGGAATCCGTCAGGTAAATTTCCCCGACGCCGCTCCCGGTGTTCCACGAATTGAAGCTTATGCCCAGCCTTACGAAAGAATCAATGCTTTCAGTGCTGCTTTCCTCCAGAACCTGCCTGCACATCTCCATGAACCTTTCCCTCGAAGATTCCGACATGCGGACGCCGAATTTCTTCTCTGCCGCCATCTCTATCGGCAGGCCGTTCCTGTCGAGGCCGAGCGGGAACAAAACATTATGGTCTGTCATCCTGCGGAAGCGGGCGAACATGTCCATCATCGCGTACGTCGCGGCATGGCCTATGTGAACAGGGGTGTTGACGTACGGCGGCGGGGTGTCTATGCTGAAAACGGGCTTTCCGCTTTTTGCGTCAAATTCATGTTCGCCGGAGAGCTTCCACCTCTCGCGGATTTCCTTCTCCATGTCCTTCGACCATCTGTCCGGAAGAGGGGATTTCATGATGATACTTTTGGGAAGGAGAATTTAAACGTCTAAAATTTTACCCTTTGCTTTCCTAAAACTAAGAAGTGGATTTTTAAAGTTGCCATCGACTATAATCGTTATGGCAATGATAGATATCATTATTGTTGCCCTGTTTTTTGCCATCGTAGTTGCTATAGGTCTGATAGACAGGAAAAAGATCACTTTAGATGACTATTGGGTAAACAGCAGAAAGACCAAGTCATTCTTTCTGATAGCAACCGTCCTCTCCACATTCGTGGGAGTCGGTGCAATCCTGGGAAGCGCGGGAATCGCTTTCGGGGGCGGCGGGATTGTCGCCCTGACCATACCGCTGTCCTTTCTGTTCTACCTGGTGCTGTACGCAAAGTTCATAGCCCCTAAAATCAAGGAATTCGGGGACAAGAACAGGGCGTACACACTGCCTGATTTCTTTGCCGCAAGATATTCGAAGAAGGCGGGCATCTCGGCATCTTTAGTGGTTCTGATAACTTACGGCCTGTTCATGGCTTTGCAGGTGCTGGGGATGGGAATCTTCGTCAATGCGCTGACGGGATTCGATCCGAATATTGCCACCATACTAGGAGCCTTGATTGTTATAGCCTACACGATGGTTGGCGGGTTAAGGGCTGACATCAGGACGGACGCATTCCAGTTCATCATAATGCTGGCGCTCCTTGTCATATTCCTGCCGATTGTGATCATCAAAGGAGGTGGATTCGGCGCACTGCAGTCGCTGCCGGCATCTTTCCTGCTGGGAACATCATTTGCGCCACCTTATGTGATAGCCATGGTATTTCTTTTTGTCGGGGCAGTAGTTTTTACTTTTACAGACTTATGGCAGAGGGCATATGCAGGCGATTCCGCGAAGACGGTAAAGAAATCTGCATACATCTCAGGAATTCTGATATTTCTTTTCCTGCTGATGGCTGTCTTGCTCGGGGTCTTCGGAAAAATTTTAATCCCGGAATCTACTTCTAATACGATACTTCCCGACCTGATGAGTTCCATCCTGCCTGCCGGGCTCTACGGGCTGGTTCTGGCGGGCTTCTTTGCGGCAATAATGTCCAGCGCGGACACCATGCTGCTGATCACCAGCATGACAATTGTCCATGATATATACAAAAAAGGCACGGGCAGGCGGATGAACGATGAAGAGACCCTGAGGCTGAGCAGAAAGGTGACGCTTGTTTTAGGGGTGGCGGCCCTTGTTACGGCGCTGCTTATATTCAATATAGGCCATCTGGCCATCGAATCGGTAAGTTTCGGCGTCGTTCTAGTCCCTTCGGTAGTCTTCGGGTTTTACTGGAAAAGAGCGAATGCCAGGGCTGCCATCTGGAGCATCGCAATCGGACTGGCCGGCGTATTGGCATTCCTGTTCATAGATCCTGTCCAGGCATTCATCCCGGGAATAATCCTGAGCTTTCTAGTTTTCATCATTGTGGCTTTTCTGACCGGCGGAAAGGAAGAGAAGCCATTGTCTAATAAATAAAAAAGCGCATTCCTGCAGAATTATTCAGTCTATCTTCTCTGAAACGTCCTTCTCGCCCGCGCCAGAAAGCACCTTGTCTATGTCGACCTGCATGAAGTCGTCGGCGTGGATTACCTGAACGCCGGTGGCGTCCTTTATTATCTTCTCCTGCTTCCACAGATTCGCGCGCAGCATCCA
>JACPJX010000008.1 GCA_016187365.1 Candidatus Aenigmatarchaeota archaeon
ACGATGCCCGATGCGAAGCGCTATTTCAGGGCGCCCTTCGGGAGGGCCGGGCCTTTCGCCATAATGGCGTTCAACGTGCTGCTGCTATATATGTGGATTCACGAGGTCGAGAACGCCGTGTATTCGCTTGCAATGGGGATATTCTTCCTTCTTTTCGGGATACCGCTTTACATTCTGATAAAGCTGCAGACAGACGAGAAGTTTGTAGAGAAATTCTACGACAGGATATCGTTCTTCTGGGACATGCTATTCTCCAGGTGGTATTCAAAGAGGGAGGAGTCGAAGGTCGTCTCCAGGCTCGGCCTGTCGAAGAAGTCCGTCGTTCTGGACTTTGGCTGCGGCTCCGGCTTCACTACCAGGGCCGTTTCCCGGAGGGCCTCGAAGGTCGTGGCCGTGGACATAAGCGTAAAACAGCTGAAGCGCGCCGTGGAGAAAACGAAAAAAGCCGGCCTGCATAATGTCGTCTTCGTGAAGGCGCCGCAGCTCAGCTTCCCCCCGGGCACCTTCGACGCCGTGTCTGCCGTAGGCGTGCTTGAGCATCTGGATTATCCGCACGTTCCTGTGAGAAAACTCATGAAGATGCTCAGGAGAGGCGGCAGGTTCTCGTTCCTCGTCTTCGGAAAGAGCTTCATCTTCCCGGGCCCGGCCTTCCTGAACGAAAAGGAAATACGAAGGATGTTTCCGCCGAATGTTTCCGCCGATGTCAGGAAGGAGAGGAAACTCTTCACGGACTACTGGTATATCTGGGGAACGAAGAACTGACCGAAAGCATAATAAGCCTTGTTTTCAATTTTATTGTGATGAAAAAGATTTTGCTTGCGGCCATTGCCATAGTTGCGGCTTTCGGAGCCGGGATTTATGCGGGATATGTGTATCATCCGGTTGTTGCGAAGGTTGCCGGCATCTCGCAGTACCAGGTGCCGTACGACGGCCTCGTGGAGGTTGAGGTTTCCATAGAGCCGCCCAACGTGCGCCTCGACAACGAATGCAGGCGGGTCGCATTCGACGTGACAGCCGACCAGGCAATGTCCATATACAATACTCTCTATGGCGTATCAAGCGTGAGACCCCTGACCCAGGACATAATGAAGGATGTGCTGGAAAATTTCGGCGTCGACATATTGCAGGTGAAGATAGACAGGTACGAGGACGAGATTTATTACGCCACGATAACGCTCAGGCAGGGCAACGACATCCTTGTGCTGGACGCGAGGCCGAGCGATTCAATATCCCTTGCGCTCCGCAAGGGCATTCCTGTGTATTTCAAGAAAAGCCTTTTCGACGAGAAATCTGTGGGGGTGTGCTGAAATGCCGAAAAAAGTCATAAAGCTCTCGGTCCAGGATTTCACTTTTGCGGTGGCGGCCGTTTTCCTCGTGGGTGCCATAATAGGCATCGCGCTGCTTCCCAAGGCCGGGCCGGGCCGCGCTGCGCTGATTTCGGAGTCGTCGGTCGAGATGGGGATACCGGCTGTTGATGCCCAGGGAAACGGCGTTCTCGGAACCCTTTACACGACCGTGAGGCCGGGAACAGGGAAGATACTCGTCAATGTCGATAACATATTATCCCAGATAGACACGCAGTTCTCGTCCAGGACCGCGGTGAAGGCTGCGGCAGTCTACATGAACATGGATCCGGAGTCGGTAGACGTCATATTCACGCTGAAAGTCAACGCAACCATGGTGGAGGGGCCGTCAGCCGGCTCGGCAATGGCGGCATCCGTGGTGCTTGCGCTCGGCGGCGCCCCGGCCGGCAGGCGGATCATGATGACAGGCACCATAGAGGAGGACGGAAGCGTGGGCAATGTCGGCTCCATCGCGGAGAAGGCCGCGGCGGCAAAGGGTGGCGGCGCGGAAATATTCATAGTGCCTGCAGGTCAGTCTACTGACACCATGTCCAGAAAGGAAAGGGCATGCGAATCCTTTGATTCCGTGACGATATGCAGGATAAATTATGTCAGGGAGAAGGTCAGCATAAGCAGCCCGCTCAACATGACGATCGTCGAGGCAGGCACCCTTGCTGAAATAATGGACATTTACAGGAACCTCAAGTGACACCGCTCACGGGATGGAATCGTGCTTCAGTATTATCCTTCTGCCGCATTTCTTCGACAGCCATGATTTCATGTTCTCGATGTCCGAGGCCAGGCTTTTCCTCATTTCCGCCATTTCGGCGGACTTTTTTTCATATCCTTCCAGGGCATGCCTGGCGTCAAGATTAAGTTTTTCAACCTCGTTTTCTATGACTTCCTTTCTCCTGAAAAGGGGCTTCTTCGAGTCATCTATCTTTTTGTGGAATCTGTCAAGGTCTGCGCATATTCCGGCGCGCCGCTCCTTCATCGAAATGAAGAAGTCCATGCTCCTTATGCTCCTGTCTATCTTCTCTGTTTTCTCGTCGCATGAGAAGTTGCCGGAAGTTATGGCGTCCCTCATCTTTATAAGGTTCCTCATGAGGACGCTGCCGTCGTCATGATGGAGGAATGCATCGCCCGCGTCATTGATATACCTTTTCATCGTCTCAATGTCGTTTTTCTCCACGAGATTTTCGCAGTCATGCATGAACTTTCTTATTATCCTTTCCAGCGAGCCGAATTCCGTCGAAAGCGCGGTCTCTATGGAGATTTTCTGCTTCTCACTTTCCGACATCCCGGATTTCGTGCCTTCAATATCTTCTATTTTCTCCCGTATTTCGGATGATTCCAGCGCTATTGAATGAATTCTGGATTTCAGGAAATCATATGAGCTTTTCAGGGATTCAGCCTCGTTTTTCATGGCAACTATGCCTTCGCTCTTCAGTTTTATGCTTTTTGACATCAAGCCGGCGGCACAAGCGTCCCCGGTCCTTGAGTTGGACAACAGGGACGCATAAGAGGAGCAAAGTCTGTTAATCTGTGATATCTGGGACGATATCTTCGACATCTTTATGCTGAACGCCCCGAGATGCCTGAATTCCCTGATGTCTATGTCGCTTATTTCCTTCACAACTGCGGCGCATGAATCCGAGAACTCTTTTTCGATTCATATCCGCCCGGCGGCTTTTTCATGTTCTCAATGGCATTCATGGCCTTCCTGCAGTACCTGCTTTTCAGGCTCCCGGTGAATGAGTTCGAGCTCTCTATTGAATCCAGTTCCTGGACGGATTTTTTCAGCCCCTCGGATGCGCCGGAGATTTCATCCTCTATCCTCGAGAGTCTTCCAGACTCGCTGTCGATATCTCCCCTGAATTCCGACTCCAGGAATCTTCGTGCCTCCCCTATGTCAACTTCGCTCTGCCTCCTGAAAAGCCCCAGCATTTTCCTTAATTGGCAGGAAAAGTATTTAGTTTACGCGGGGTTATAGTTAATAATGAAGGCTCTGGTTTTCCTCCTGGCATTTATGCTGCTGACATCGCACGCTTTTGCGTCGGTAGACCCGGCTATAGAAGGCGTGTTTGATGAAAGGCAGCATGTCAAGGTCATAATACAGGAGAGGGTGCCGGAAAGCGTCGGCATACAGGAAATCAGGAACCTTTCAGACAGGAGTTTCATAGCGTCGATAAACAGGAGCGAGTTCGAGGAGCTGAAAAACGACCCGGACGTTGAGAATATCGTTCTTGTGCCCGTGGTAATCCCGATGCTTGTGCAGGCCGCGCCCCTTGTGAACGCCACGAATGCCTGGAACATTTCCATATCAGGCTCAAAGGTCAACGGCACCGGCGAGACGATATGCGTAATTGACACCGGGGTCAACGCGTCCCATCCGGGCTTCGGGGGCAGGCTCATAGGAGGCTACAGCTACTGCGCCAATGAGGCATGCTCTTCCGAAGGGACCAACTTCAACGACACGCATGGCCACGGAACACACGTGGCGGGCATCGCGGCTTCCGGCAACGACACTTACCGAGGCGTCGCGCCCGGGGCGAACATCGTGTCGTTAAGGGTTTTCAATTCCACAGGGGCCGGAAGCGACATGTCGGTCGTGGAGTCGGCCATCAGGTGGTGCACCAACAACGCAACCCTGTTCAACATAACCGTGATAAGCATGAGTTTGGGCACGAGCGACAGGTACTCCGGGTTTTGCGACAGCAGTTTTGACGGCGGCGCCGGCGAGGTCAACCTGACCGGGGCGGTGAACAATGCCACGTTCCATAACATATCCGTGATCGCCTCGTCCGGGAACAACGGCGACACCAGCGGCATAATGTCTTCCCCGGCATGCATAAGGAACGTCACCGCTGTCGGCTCTGTATACGACGCCGATGTCGGCTCAAAGACGTGGTCTATTGCGTCGTGCACAGACACAACCACCTCGGCCGACAAGATATCGTGCTTCACCAACAGGGCGGCCGCGCTCGACCTTCTGGCGCCGGGCTCCGTGATCACGTCGCTTAACATCGCAGGCGGGGTATCCGACAACAGCGGCACCTCGATGTCGGCCCCCGTTGTCTCGGGCGCCTTCGCCCTCCTGCGCCAGTACAAGAGGCTCGAGAACGGCACCAACATGACGCCGTTCCAGATATTAGACTCGTTCAACAGGACAGGCAGGTTCATACAGGATTCCGCAACCGGGCTCAGCTTTCCGAGGATAAACATACTGGCGGCGCTTATTGACGTGGACACCAAGGCCCCCGCGCTTAACGTGACGTCGCCCGTGAACCAGACTTACTTCACGCTCAATATATCGATTAACTATACTGCCGGCGACGAGATATCCCTTGACAAATGCTGGTACACGAACTCCACAGGCTCCAATATGTCGCTTTCGTGCACGAATATAACATATATAGCAATAAGGGATGCAAGGAACATAATAAATGTCTCCGCGAACGACAGCCGCGGGAACATCAACACGACGCAGATATTCTTCAGCACCGACGTGAAGCCGGTAGTGAACATAACGTCCCCGTCGAACAACACGAAGCTCTCCTCGAACCTCTCCATAGAGCTGAATTATACCGTAACGACATACGATGCGCTCGATGCCACATGGTATAACATCGACAATGGGGCCAATGTCACTGTGTCATCAAATTTCCTGTTCAACATAAGTTCTGACGGCAATCACACGCTTTATCTCTATGCAAACTCGTCCGCAGGCAAGAACGGTTCCGCCGCTGTTTCGTTCGTCGTTGACACGATGCCGCCGAATGTCACCATAAGCAGCCCGGCAAACAACTCCATTATAAACACCACGTCCTTTATCGTGAATTATACGGCGTCGGATGCGGTGCGCGTTGTGGAATGCGTTGTTGAATGGACAAACCAGTCCTCTGCGAAACAGAATTTTACCCAGTCTTCATGCGCCAACATGACGATATCAGGCGTGTCGGAAGGCGTGCATTCGATAAAGGTTTTTGCCAACGACACTTTCAACAGGACCAACACGTCGCTCAGCACCTTCACAATCGCACTCAATCCGTCAATAACGATAGCCAGCCCATCGAACCTGACATACAATTACACCAACATGACGCTTAACTTCACGGCATCTGACGGCAACGGCATCGACTCATGCTGGTTCTTCAACACGACGAACGGCAGGAGGAACCTCACCCAATGCGGCAATATAACGTTTATCGCGGAATCTGACAGCCTCAATAACATAACGTTTTACAGTGAACATAACCTCAAGCGATGTCCTGAATTCTTCCGTCCTGAATCTCAACGGCACCCTGTACAACATGACGTTCTCCGGAACCTCGTCCAATTTCAGCGCAAACCTCACGCACGGCAACTACACGTTCAACGTCACCTTGCAGGACAGGGGAGGGAATGTCAACTTGTCCCCGACGAGATGGGTGTTCATAAACATAACAAGGAATGAAACATCTTTCATACAAAGCGTAAACTCGACAGCCAACTCGTCATCGGCGAATTTCACTTTCATAAATTCTACAGGCCAGCTCGCCGACACGAGCAGCATCGAGAGCGACGGCAAATACATCTTCAGGTTCAACATAAGCGGGCTTGTCGCCGAGATAGTCAATTTCACGTGGTATCAGGCCAACACATCGAATGTCGTCAATGTAACAAGGAACATAACGCTGGCGAACATAACGTCGAACTTCACGTCGGCCGGCGGCGTGGTGGATGATTACGTGTGGGTGAATTTGAACGGTTTCATCGCGGAAAACTACACCGCGTACGTTTCGTTCCCCCGCGTATACAGGATTTACTATTACATGAACGGAACCCCGGCGGAGCCCAACATGACAAGATTCACTGCCGAATGCAATTCCGCAAGGAACAACACGCCGTGCTACGTCCTGACGTCAAACTCAACATTGATTTATCTTTCAGGCTTCTCGGGCGCGGCGGCGGGCAACGACACCAAGGCCCCCGAACTCTCGGTGCAGTCGCCTTCCGGCACCTATACATCCTCAAACATTTCTCTGAATTTCACCGTGGGCGACAACGTTGCCTTGGACTCATGCTGGTACAAACTTAACAGCGGCAGCAACGTTTCCCTCGGCAACTGCCGCAATATAACCTTCATAGCGGCATCGGGCTCCAATACCGTTATTGCGGGCGCAAACGACTCTTCCGGAAATGCGAACCACAGCACCGTCACATTCACATACAGCGCGCCATCGTCCTCGTCGCCATCATCCTCGTCATCTTCATCATCAAGCGGGGGCGCGTCCTCAACGCCGGCAAAGAACAGGACCGAGGAGAAGGTGCAGGAGATGCCTGAGGTCAATGTCACCCAAAACAAGACGGAGGAGCCTGTAATTCAGTGCCTGAACGTCACATCGCTTGCTCTCGTGAACGGCTTGTGTGTGACGTACAACAGCACCTGCGACGTGCCGGCCGGCGCCACGATTGTGGGTGAATGTCCTGCCGTCAGGATGGAAGAAGGCGGGAACGCGGAAGTGATTGCAGTGCTGGCTGGTATTGCAGTTGTGGCCGTTGTCGCTTACCTTTCTGTAAGGACAAAGCCGCACCATACAAAGATTAAAGGCAAGAAATTCAAGGTGTCGTCATGAGGGCGGTTATTGCGGTTGCTGTCGCGGTTGTTGCAGTGATGGCTGCTGCGTTATTTCTTTATCTTTCCGGCCCGTCCGGATATGCTGTAAGCGGCGAAGATGTCGCGTATCCGAGGGAAACCTACCTCGTTACAAGGGTCGTGGACGGCGACACGCTCGTTCTTGAGAGCGGGGAAAGCGTCCGCCTGCTCGGCATAGACACCCCTGAGCGCGGCCAGGAATGCTACAAGGAAGCCACTGCGAGGCTGAAGGAGATTGTCCTGAAGAAGGAGGTCGAAGTCGAGCGTGATGTCGAGGACAAGGACAGGTACAAGCGCCTGCTTCGCCACATCTTCTACAACGGCACCTTCGTCAACGAACTCCTCGTCCGCGAGGGCTACGCATACCTGTATTTTGTCGAGCCGAACGTGAAGTACAACGACGTCCTGAAGGCTGCGCTCCAGGAAGCGAAGGCAGACGGCACCGGCTGCCTGTGGAAGGGCGAATGATTTTTAATCATTTGTCTTGATATTTCTTATTATGGATAGACAGTTGATGGTCGATAAGACCGCCGAATATGTGAAAGAGAAGATGGCTGGCGACTCGTCTGGCCATGACTGGTGGCATGTTCACAGGGTCTGGAAGAACGCTGCCCGGATAGGCGGGGAGGAGGGTGCTGACATGTTCGTCGTCGAGCTCGCCGCACTTCTGCATGATATAGATGACTACAAGTTCCATGGCGGCGATGAAACCGCAGGGCCGGCTGCCGCGAGGGAATTTCTGGAATCCCTTGGAGCCGAAGAAAATGTCATCTCACATGTATGCGAAATCATAAAGGGCATGTCTTTCAAGGGCGCCAACGTCAGCTCGGAGATGCGAACAATCGAGGGAAAGGTTGTTCAGGATGCCGACAGGCTGGACGCATTGGGGGCGATAGGCATCGCGAGGTGCTTTGCAACGAGCTCAAAACTTAATTTACCTATCTATGAACCATCAATTAAACCAAGGCCGCATGATTCATTCGAGGAGTACAAGAACAGCAGAAGCCCCTCGATAAACCATTTCCATGAGAAACTGCTTCTCCTGAAGGGCTTGATGAATACAAAAACAGCAAGGCGCATTGCAGAAGAGCGCCATAAGTTCATGGAGCAGTTCCTTGAAGAATTCCATAGCGAGTGGGAAGGGAAGAATTAACCAATCCACCTGTCCTCCCACTCATCAATCTCTTCGTCCCTGAGCGGCTTCTTTCCGGCGTTTTTTCCCGAAGGCTTTCTCAAGAATATTCCGGCAGCAGCGCCGAAAGCCATCCCGGCTATGTGGGCCATGTTTGCCACGTTGCTCGGGTAGAAGACGCCGCCTATGTCAAGGAGGAGCCATATGCCCGCGGCGACTATCATGGGCATCGGCACCCCGAGGTTCCACACTATCATGCGCGGCATCGTCACCGCAAGGGCGCCTATCACCGCGAATATGGCGCCCGATGCACCCAGGGAGGCGTCATAGAAGAACGAAGATGCAAAGGATGATATAATGCCGCCTGCAAAGAAGACGAAAAGGAATTTTTTCCCGCCGAAATTCCCCTCGAATATGAGGCCGAAAAGGCCGAGCGCGAAGAGGTTGGACAGGAGATGCGTTATGTCCCCGTGAAGAAATATTGATGTGAGAAGCGTCCACGGCCTTTCGATGCCTGTGAGAATGAAAGCCTCGGTGAAGCCCGGTATCTGCTGCAGGAAGAACGCGGCGAATATGACGCCGCACATCCACAGGGAATAATATTTCATCCTGCATCCCTGCAGAACATCCTGACAAGGACGGGCGAAATCACGACCGTCGCTATTATCGCGAACACGATGGAGCTGTACAGCGTTATGGAAATGATGCCGAGGGTGAATATTATCTGCGCTATCACTATGTTCTCGTTGCCGCGCGGCACCATGGACACGCCTATGAGCCTTGACTCCCTGCCGCTGAAGCCGAGGATCCTGGATACAAGGCCGGCGCCGAGCAGCTTTGCCAGAACTGATGCGACGAATATTATTGAAATGAGGTAGTAATCTAGGCCTGAAAATATCAGGAGCGTTCCTATCGAGGCATAGAAAAGCGGCTCCAGGAAGCCTTCTGACATGGTTTTTGTCTTCGATTCTATGACGCCCTTCAGGTCTGAATTGGCTATGGCCATCCCGGCGAGGAATGCGCCGGTTGCGAGGCTGAGGCCGAGATTTTCGGTTATGTATGACACCACCAGAGCGACGGCAATCGGGACGGTGAACAGAACGATCTCGTCCTTGAAGAGGCTGAGCCACTTGACCGTCCTGGAGAACATCTTGGAGCCGACGGTGAGAACGAAAAGGTACAGCCCCAGCGTCATCAGGAATATCCTGAACAGGCCGAATACCTCTATGGCGGCGCTCTTCGCCGCATAGTTGAATATGGAAAGGGCCATTATTCCCACAACGTCGTCGGCTATTGTTATGGCGACGATGAACTTCCCTGTCGGCGAATGGAAGTGCCCGGTCTTCTGTAGTATGGAGAACAGCGTTATGTTGCTTGAAGAGACAAGTATGGTTCCTATGGCTATCCCGACAAGGTAATCGCTGAAGAAGTATATGCCTACAAGGAAGCCCGCCACGAACGAGAACAGGCCGCCGGTGAAGGCAAGGAAGCCCGCCCTGTACGTGCTCTGCTTTATCTCGTCAAACTTCACCTCGAGGCCCGACAGGAAAAGCACGATTATTATGCCTATCATGATGAAGGCGTTTATGAAATCGCCGAGGACGACAAGCCCGAGCACGGGGCCGAGGATTACGCCGGCCGCTATATAACCCACCAGGGAAGTTATTCCCGCCCTTTCAGTAATGATGCCTGATAGTTTGGCCAGGATTATGAGAAGGCCCATTGAAAGCAGGATTTCGTTCATTCTTTCACCGTCACAAATTGTCCAGAGGGCTCTTAACGCCCCTTATGGACTGTTTTGATATGTGCGTATAAATCTGGGTTGTCTTTATGTCCGAGTGGCCGAGAAGCCTCTGTATAAGCCTTATGTCGGTCCCGCTCTCAAGCAGATGAGTGGCATAGGAGTGCCTCAGGGTATGCGGTGTGACCCTCTTTTTTATGCCTGCCTTCCTAGCGGCGCTTTCCACAATGAGCTGCACGGATTTCCAGTGGATGTGGGATTTCCTGCCCGGAAACAGGTAAAGTTCTTCCGGTTCCATGAAAGGCGTAACATGCTTGATGACAGTTTCAGGCACGCTGACGAACCTGTCCTTTCCGCCCTTGCCCTCCCTTACCTTCAGGAGACGCTCTTCGGTGTTTATGTCACCCGGCTTCAGATTGACAAGCTCCGACAATCTCAGGCCGCATCCATACAAGAATTCAAGCATGAGCCTGTGCTTCGGGTTCGATATGGCAGAAATCAGCCTCTTTACCTCCTCCTTCGTAAGCACCTCAGGAATCTTCTTCTTTTCTTTCACCCTCTTATCCAGCGCCATATAAGGCTTGCGCATAACTTCGCGGAAGAAGAAGTTCACCGAGCTTATCGCAAGATTGACGGATGCGGGGTCTTTTTTCTCCGCCAGCAAGCGCCTGACATAGTCCTTTACGTCGTCTTTGCTTATCTCCTTCACCGGCTTTTTGGCGAATTCGAGGAATTTTTTTGTATGGTAGGCGTAGGCGTCGGCTGTCCTGCTGCTGAAGCCCCTTACTCCAAGCTCCTTCCGGAGCCTTTCCAGATGCCCATAAAAGTCCATGATAAGACTTGTAGCAGCAGAATATTAAGTTTTTCGCTTAATTGGTGTTTGCCAAAATTTCCTCGCCGCCTACTGGTTCCCGAAAATTCTGTTTTTGTTGTCTTCGTTTAACCGTACCCCTCAAAAAGAGAGAGAATAATTCTGCGCTTCGCGCAGTCTAACATCGGTTAAACGAAATTTTTGCTCCACAAAAACTACGACAACAAAGAATTTTCGGCGGCTCGGAAACTCTGCGCTCACTTCGTTCGCTTGCCACGCTGCGCTCTCACTCCGCTACGCTCCGTTCGGGTCGGCAAACAGCGACTATACGGAAAGCTCGTTGCACTTCGCTTTCCCAAATTGGCTACGCCAACTTCGTATAGTCGCATATGTTAAGTGAAATTCAAGTGGCCGGCACGAAACTTTTATATAAATACATTTAATAACTTCTATTATGGAATTCGAGTATAATTGGCAAAATAATGAAGCGAATTTTGGTCCTCCTATTTCAAAAGAAATGGATGGGGGGACTCACATCACTTTTGACATTCTTCTTAAAAAAGACGATAAATATTTCGCATTAAGAAGAGAGTGCATTCCTGGTCATGAAGTACCTCCAGAATCAGAAGGGGAAAAATTGTTATTTCTCTGTCACAACCTCATTCACTACGGTGAATCAGTTGAAGAATGTGTGAAAAGAATTGTGAAGTCGCAATCTGGATTGGAAGTGGTGAATTGTGAAATTGTTGATTTGAGAACTGTTCTCATGGAGAATTCTGGTGGAAAAAAAATGAAGCAATGGGGAATTATTCCTTTCATAATTGCTAAAGTCGATGCCAAGCCAGAACCAGGGATTTTTGGCAATGAAGTTTCTGAGGTTGTGACATTCACTAAAGATAACATTCCTTCTGATTTTGCTTTTGGAAAACAAAAGTTGCTTACTCAAATTCTCAATAGATGAGACGGCCACTTGAACTCTGCGCTCCCTTCGGTCATTTGCCACGTTGCACTCTCCCTCACTATGTTCGGTCGGGTCACTTAACAGCGATTATCCGGAAAATCCCTTGCAGGAATTTTCCCAAATTGGCTACGCAACTTCGCATAATCGCAAACGTTATGTGCAATCGGGCTACGGCGGGCTAGAAGAAACTTTATATATAGACTAATTTTTCAATAATAATATGGAAGTGCTTTTTATTTGTAGAGCAAATGTTGGAAGAAGCCAAATGGCTCCTGCTTTCTTTAATAGATTATCCAAAAAACATAAAGCAGTCGGCGCTGGAACTCATGTCGGGAATCACGAGGGAGAACCTTTGCATCCTTTTGTTGTCCAATGTATGTCCGAAGTAGATTATGATTTATCAAAAAACACAAGAAAACAACTTACTCCCGAAATGGTAAAGAACTCTGACAAGATTATTGTTATGACAGAAAAAGAGAATTTGCCCAATTTTGTTGATATGTCTAAAGTTGTTTTCTGGGAAATTGATGATGCAAAGGATAAATCTTTAGAGTTCCATCGCCAGATTAGAGACCAAATAAAAAGCTTAGTTGAAAAATTAGTAAAAGAAATTGAATGAACGCCCACCTTCGCCCGACTTTCTCGCTTTCAGCTCGCACCCCGCTGCGCTCTCACTACGTTCGGGGCATATAACAGTTCTTACAACAAACCTTTATTACTCCTCTCGGAAAATAGTTTATCCGGTATACATGGTTGAATACGATGAGTTCGGGCCGGAGAAGATAATCGATGTCTACCACCCGAAGACGGGGATGCGCGGCTTTCTTGTTCTGGACAACACGGCGCTCGGTCCCGGGAAGGGGGGCATACGCATGACGCCTTCCGTGGGCATAGACGAGGTGGCGAAGCTCGCGCGGGCGATGACGTGGAAGTGCGCCATAGCGGAACTGCCTTTCGGCGGCGCGAAGTCCGGCATCATCGCCGATTCGAAGCAGCTCAGCCCCCAGCGGAAGAAGGAGATGATAGAGGCCTTTGCCGAGGCCGTGAAGCCCGTATGCCCCTCCCAGTACATCGCGGCTCCGGACATGTACATGGCAGAGGAAGAGATGCGCATATTCGTCAATGCCAACGGCTCGCGCAAGGCAGCCACAGGCAAGCCGAAGGACATGGGAGGCATACCGCACGAGCTCGGGAGCACGGGCTTTGGCGTGTTCCATGCGGCAAAGGCCGCAGTCGGGCATCTGAATCTTGATATGAATAGCGTTACTTTCGCGGTCGAGGGCTTCGGCAACGTGGGCATGTTCGCCACGAAATTCCTTACTGAGCACGGCGCCACGCTTGTCGCGGCTTCTGATTCGAAAGGCACCATATACAATGAGAAAGGAATAGATTTCAAGGAACTGAACGGCGTGAAGGAAAAAACAGGCAGCGTTGTCAATTACAAGGGCGGCAAAGCCCTTCCAAACAGGGACATCATAGGCATAAAGGCGGACATGCTGATACCGGCCGCCGTCCCCAACCTGATAGGCATAGGCGATGTCGACAGGGTTCGCGCGAAGATAATAGTCGAGGGCTCCAACATACCGATGACGCCGGAAGTCGAGGACATGCTCGCGAAGCGCGGGATTACCATGGTGCCTGACATAGTGGCGAACGCGGGCGGGGTGATAAGCAGCTACGTCGAATACATCGGCAGGACGGAAAAGGAGATGTTCAGCCTCGTCGAGAAGAAAATATCAAGAAATACGAAAATTGTGCTTGAATGCGTCTCCGAACACGCGCAGAGTTCCCGCCACTGCGCCATGAAGATTGCCAAGGAGCGCGTGCTCAAGGCGTGCAAATTCTGCCGGATATGAAATATATGAGGAATATACCAAAAGGCATTGATTCACTGCTCCTGTTCACGCGCGAGGATGACATAGATCCGAACTTCTACTATTTTACAGGAATGAGTAGGATGCAGCGCCTTACAGCGTATATGATAGCCGGGAAGGGGAAGCCCGTGGTCATCACAAATCCCCTTGAATATGGGATGCTCTCAAGGAACAGGAATTTCACTGCTGTCAAAACTGAAAACAGGAAACAGATTCAGTCGGCTTTGCGGCAGCGCCTCGGGGAGAAAGTCGGCATCAACTGCGATTACGTTTCCGTCAATTCCATGAAGAAACTGAGGTCGGTTCTTAAGGGGAGGAAGTTCATCGACGTCTCGAAGCAGCTTTGCGGGATGCGTGCCGTGAAGGCGAAGGAGGAGATACATAAAATAAGGGAGGCTTGCAGGATAACGGAAGAATTGTTTTCATTCCTGGAGGCTTCGGCAAGGAAAGGCAGAACGGAGATCGGGATTGCGAACGGCCTCGAAACTGAGGCGAGGCGCCTCGGGGCGGAAGGCATGGCCTTTCCGCCGATAATCGCTTCCGGCAGGAACAGCGCGGTTCCGCACCACAGGACAGGAAAGGCAAAACTTGCCGGAGGCATCCTTCTGGCGGATATCGGAGTCATTTATGAGGGATACTGCAGCGACATTACGCGAACTTACTATATCGGAGAGCCTACCGTTATGCACAAGCACATGTACGCCGTCATTAACAGTGCAAGGAAAGAGGCGATAAAAACGGCGAAGCCCGGCGTCCGTGCGAAGAAGATTTTCGAGTCTGCAAACAGCATCATAAAGAAAGGTTATGGCTCCGGCATGATTCACAGCCTCGGCCACGGTCTCGGCATAGAGGTTCATGAAGCCCCTTCTGTTTCTTCAAAGTCAAAAGAAACCCTTGGGTCAGGCATGTGCATTACCATCGAGCCCGGATATTACATGTGGGATTTCGGCGTGCGCATAGAAGACGACATAGTCATAGCGAAAAAGCCTGTCATGCTTTCAAGGGCTCCCGATAATCTGGTAAGCCTGTAGTGAAGATTCCTACTTCATTTCCCTCTCGACAGCGCTGAGCACAGCCTGCTGGTTGGCGCCCTCGACGCGCAGCGTGCCGATGAAGAATGTCGGCGTCGCGCGCACTCCTTTCCGGATGCCTTCCTGATAGTCGCTTTCCACGATGCCCTGCATCGCCCCGCTGTCAAGGCACGCGTCTATGTCGACGCCGAGCCTGCTCGCATAGTCCTTCA
>JACPJX010000017.1 GCA_016187365.1 Candidatus Aenigmatarchaeota archaeon
AATCTCAGGCCCAATTCCCTTCCAGACTTGTCCTTGAACCTGTAAATGTCCTTCACCGCCTCCTGGCCGAGCGAGCCCTTGCACGTAAGCAGGTCCAGGTCCTCGAACGCCGGGGTCTGCACCTCGCCGAAGTTGTAGCTCTCGAAAACGGAGCGCAACTTCTCAAAAACCTGCCTCCTTTTCTCCATCTCTTCGGGCAAAAAGTCCCTGGTGCCCTTCGGCGGCTGGAATTTCATGATTAATCACTTATTCCTGGTTCCTATTTAGAGTTTTGGCTTTCATTTCTTTTAAACCGCATTCGGGCGGTATTATGCCGATAATCTCATCCGCGTATATCCATCTTCCTTCCGCCCTGCAATACCCTATTCTTATTTCTCTCAGTCTATATTCTCTCGCCTCACGTTTTTCTTCCATATGTTTCACCCCTCCTCATCACGATGATATTCTCAGAAATAACCATGTCCAGATACAGCTTCTCGCCTTTCTCCAGGCCGAGCGTCCTGCGTATTGTAGCAGGCAGTACAATCCTTCCCTTCTCGTCAACGGTGACCTGTATGCAGCAAGAACTAGGCAAGCCGCGCTTCCTGCGCGTGAAGTAGACCCCTTCTTGTCTCGGTCACTTTTGTCACCACTATCCATATCCAGAATGCATATTTAAAGAAAACGTGGGATGAAAAATGAAAAACGTCAAAAGAAAAAAGGGCCGCGGCCGGGATTCGAAATTTCGCAATGCAGCCCTCAAGCGGCATTGTCCCGAACGAAGGGATAACTGCTTTGCGCAGAACCCACAGTCCCTTGCACCACAAACAGACCAAAACGCTTCAGCGTTTTAATTTGTCTGTTCTGTTTATGCTGCCAATCTGCCCCCGAAGGGTTTACATCACCGCAGCCATGAATAGAATATACGAGAAAGATGTTTTTAAAGAGTAAATTCTAATCCCTTATCATGTCAGTAAAGATAACCTACTTTGTCCACGGCACCACGACCGACAACGAGAACGGCATTGCCACCGGATGGAATCCGGGCAAACTTTCCGAGCTGGGCAAAAGACAATCTATTGAACTGAAGGGTATGATTAAAGGAGAAAAATTCGACGCTATATTCTGTTCAGACCTTAAGAGAGCTGTAGATAGCGCAAATCTGACTTTTGGAAAATTCGCAAAGGACAGGCGCCTGCGGGAGTGCAACTATGGCGACCTGAACGGCGCTGCCGCAGGCAAAGTAGAGAAGATGTGCGGGAAATGCATCGAAAAGCCGTTTCCAAATGGTGAAAGTTATAAGGATGTGGAAAAGAGGGTGAGAAGTTTTCTGGATGGCATAAAAAAGAAATATTCCGGGAGGCATATTGCGATTGTCGCCCACCGCGGCACGCAGCTTGCGCTCGATGTAATATTAAAAGGAAAAACATGGCAACAGGCAATGAAAGAAGATTGGCGCCTCAAGAAGGAATGGAAGCCCGGATGGGACTATACCTTCTAGCTATTTCTTCCTTATCTTCACTTCGGCCACGTCACCCAGCGTCAGGGGCGGCGCCTGACCAGATGTTTTTTGCTGAGTTCCTGAAACAAAGCCAAGGATCTTTATGTGCAATGCTTTCTCAAGGCGCCTTGCAACATCATCAGTAGGCCGCATCCCGTTTTCAATGCGGTGAAGAACGGACACGCCGACAGATACCCTTCCAGAGAGTTCCTCAACTGTCATTCCAGCAGATTTCCGGGCATCCCTGACTATCGACGCGAAATCCGGGTCTATAACGCTTTCCTTCAGCTCTGCAACAGGCTTCCTCTGGGGCACCGCAGGCAAATCTTCGACGACCTTCCCGAGATTTGAGCACCTGTCGCATACGCGGAGCAGAGTGCCCTCGACATAAGCTTTCCTGAGGCTTGCGCCTGAGCCGCACATCTCGCACTCCATAGAAACCACTGGATAATAGGTATGTCAATGAAAGAATTTTAATCTTTATCAAGAAGTTGTAATAAGTGTATCTATGAAGCATGACGAAGAGAAAAAAATAAAGAAATACTGGGAAAGCAAAAAGGTATATGAAAAACTGAAAAAGCGCGGGGGGAAAAAATTCTATTTTCTCGACGGGCCGCCGTACGCAACCGGATACATACACATGGGCACGGCGTGGAACAAGACCCTCAAAGATGCATACATAAGATTCTGGAGGATGAAAGGGTTTGACGTCTGGGACAGGCCCGGATATGACACGCACGGGCTCCCGATAGAGAACAAGGTGGAGAAGGAGCTCGGGATAAAATCAAAGTCCGACATAGAAAGAATCGGGATAGAGAAATTCGTCCTCGCGTGCAGGGACTTCGCAACGAGATTCATTGGCGTGATGAACAGGCAGTTCTCCGACCTGGGCGTGTGGATGGACTGGAAGAACCCATACCTGACGCTTGACAACGGGTACATAGAAGGCGCGTGGGCGACATTCAAGACGGCGTTCGACAAAGGCTTGTTGTACAAGGGGTTGTACCCGGTACACGTATGCTCGCACTGCGAAACCGCCGTGGCTTATAACGAGATAGAATACGCGAAGGTGTCAGACCCGTCCGTTTACGTCAAATTCAAGGTGCATGGAAAGAAAGATGAATACATAGTGATATGGACGACAACCCCGTGGACGCTTCCCTCGAATACGGGCGTCATGGCAAAGCCGGATGCCGACTACGTGAAAGTCAGGATGGGGGAAATGAAGCTCGTGATCGCCAAAGACCTTCTGGAGGAGGTCATGAAGAAGATAGGCGCCGATGACTACGACATAATCGAGACGTTCAAGGGCAAGAAGCTTGAGGGGGTGAGGTACGAGCATCCGCTGAAAGAGGAATTCAGGTTCCAGAAAGACCTGCCGAACGCCCACAGGATAGTCCTTTCGGAGCAATATGTGACGCTGGACACCGGAACCGGCCTGGTGCACAGCGCGCCGGGCCACGGGCAGGAAGACTACAAGGTCGGCCAGGAAAACAACCTTCCCGTCGTGTCGCCTGTCAACATCAACGGCACTTTCAATGACGAATGCGGCGAATTTTCCGGGATATTCGTGAAGCATGCCGACAAACTCATAATAAAGAAACTCCAGGAAAAAGGCCTGCTCCTGAAGGAGGAAAGGATAACCCATGATTACCCGCAGTGCTGGAGATGCAACTCGCCGCTTCTCCTGATATCAGTCCCGCAGTGGTTCTTCAGGGTCACGAGCATAAGGGACAATCTCATTGAGGAAAATGAAAAAGTAAAATGGTACCCTTCATGGGCAAAGCAGAGATTCAGGAACTGGCTGGAGAGTTTGGGAGACTGGCCGATATCAAGGCAGAGGTACTGGGGCATTCCGCTCCCCATATGGACGTGCAAGAAATGCGATACCGTAAGAGTGATAGGAAGCGCCGATGAACTCGAAAAAAACGTGAAGGACCTTCACAGACCTTATATAGACGGGATAAAGCTGAAATGCAAATGCGGCTCCCGGATGGAGAGGATAAGCGACGTGCTGGACGTGTGGTTCGACTCGGGTCTTGCGGCGTGGGCATCGCTCGGGTACCCGAAGAACAAGAAACTGTTCGGCGAACTGTGGAAATGTGATTTGCAGATAGAGGGGCCTGACCAGATAAGGGGATGGTGGAACTCGCAACTCATAACGAGTCTGATAACGTTCGGCGAAGCCCCGTTCACCAGCATACTTTTCCACGGCTTCGTGCTTGACGCGCACGGCATCAAGATGAGCAAGTCAAAGGGCAACGTGGTGGGGCCGGAAGAGGTCGCGAAGAAATACGGAACAGACGTGCTCCGCTTTTACCTTCTGTC
>JACPJX010000023.1 GCA_016187365.1 Candidatus Aenigmatarchaeota archaeon
TTTTACATGAATGAAGCTTATATACATGCATGCATATATGCATTATATGACAAAGGTGATTTCGCTGTCTGACGAGGCATACGGCAGCCTGAAGAGATTCAAGAGGGAAGGCGAGAGCTTTTCGGAGGTGGTGATGGAGCTTGCAAACGAGAGGAGAAAAAGGTCGCTGCTTGAGCTGGCAGGGGTCTGGAAAGACGACCCTGAAATCGAAAAGATATTCAAGCAGGTTCTGGCCGACAGGAAAAATTTCAGGATGAGGGATGTGAAGTTCTGATGTACTGCCTTGATACCGACATACTCATCCATCACAACAGGGGCGACAAGGATGTCATAAAAAAGGTCGTTGAGAATTCCGGCAATCTGTCAACGACTTACCTGAATGTATGCGAACTGTTCAGGGGAGCCGGACTTTCCGGCAACCCGGAGAAGCACAGGAAAATAGCCGAGGACACGATCTCCAATCTCACAATTCTTGATTTCAGCGTGGAATGCGCGCGCATATATTCAAGGGATTACAAAAGGCTCAGGGAAAAAGGAAAGATGATAGAGGAATTTGACATCCTCATAGCCGCCATTGCAAAATCCTGCAATGCAGTCCTTGTGACGCGCAACAAAAAACATTTCGAGATTATAGAAAATCTCCAGACAGAAGAATGGTAGCTATATCCAGCCGCCCTTCTTCTTCCCTTCTTCCTTCTTTATGCGCTCCTCGAACTGCTCGACGAGCTTCTTCACGTGCTCAACCGCTGCTTTGCTGTCCTCTATGCCTGACGAGTTGCCGACGCCTATTATGATGAGCTTGGCGCCCTTCTTCGTGCGGAGCACTGACTTCTTTATGTATTCCTGCACGCGGGGCACCGAGTCGTACAAGCCCTTCCTCATCGGAATTATGGCCTCGGCGAAGCCTACCTTGACGACGATGCTGTCTATGGGAACGCCTTTCGCGAGGAGATTGTTCTCTATCATCTCGCGCTGCCCCCACCCGCCCATTGCAAAGCCCGTGCCCTCGGCGACAGCGCCTGTCTTCTCTCCCTCCATCTTCATGGCGGCGTCGATTGTGACTATTCTGGATATCTTATTGCGCTTCATTATCTTCGTTATCGCCTCGTCCATGCGCCCCAGATGAGGGCCGCCGCCTTTTGCCTTGAGGATGAAGCATTTCCTGCCCTCTATGCGCGTCTCGCCCATGGCGACATCCTCTGCTATTTCCCTGCTCTTTTCCATAAGAGACGCCGCAACCAGAGGCCCGACGGAGTCGCCTATGGGCCAGTTGTTCACGAATGCTTCCGTGCCTTTGAGTTCGCTCTCCGCTATCTTCTCTATAATCGGGAGCTGCATCTGGAGTATCATCGCAATCTGCAGGTTCTTGAACTTCTTCGCGAGCTCGACATTGTGGCGCACTATCTTCGCGAGCTGGCGGCATCCCATCGCCGCGCGCAGCCCGTAATTTATCTGCTGCTTCTCGGCATAACTCCTGCCCGCCGCAATCTCGTCCGCGAACTCCGAAAAGCGGGATTCCATGCTGCGTATTGTCTGGTCTATTTTCCTGACAATGCCGTAAGGGTCGAGGGAAGAAGGCTCGACGACGAAGAAGTCGGTGAACGCCTCAACCTTGTGCCTTGCCTCCCTGTCGTTCCTGCCCACCTTCTTCAGCACAATCCTGGTGGAGTCTTCCGATATCTTCTCCATCTTCACGGCAGACTGCTCTATCTTGTAAAGCAGCTGCGAAAGCATTAGGCGGGGGTAGAGGAAAATCATGACGAAGAACAGCAGGAACCAGACGACAGTTCCAAGGATGTCGGAAGACTGCGCGAACATTACCATAAAAACACCCTCCAAGAGGCTGTTTACACTTGCCGCATAAAGTTTAAATACAAAATTTGCGAGAAAATAGCCGATTCAGAAAACTTGAATGACATATTTCTTTCCTTCGTCTACTTCCACTCTAACTTCCCGTTCATCACCTTGTATCTTATCCAGCCAAAAATAATAGACCAAAGTTCTTCTTGCGACATAGGCTCTACTCACACCATGTCCCATGCAATACTCTTTCAGGCGTTCCATCTGCCTTTCCGTAAGTTCCACCTGAAGGCGGTGCTTTTTCACCTATAATCTATCAGCCATACGTATAAAAATCTATATTAAAGATGCTGACATAATTAATTTATGATAGGCATCAATCTCATCGTCGCCGCGGTGATAACAGCAGGGCTTCTGGGCGCGTTCCTCCTCTCAAACTCCACGGTAGGGAACCTGATAGGCAATGTCGCAGACCTGGGGATTCAGGAGATGAAAAATGTCTCGTTCACGCTTTCGGTCGACAGGCACGGCGAGATATCATTCGAGAAGCAGAAGAATCTCAGCATCGAGATAACAGGCAGGATGCAGGGCGTCGTGGGCGACGGCGAATTCGAGAGCGGAAGCGGCGCGTCCCTCCGCGGATTCAGCGGGAGGGGCAGGATTTCAGACATGGTTGTCCTGAACGGAACAGTGGACAAAATAGAGATATCAGACGCGTCATTAAGCTTCAAGGCGAAGAAGTTTGACGCCTCGTCGGAATTCTCCTCGGCCTCGGTAGAAAACCTTTTCCTCGCCGGGCTGAGGCTTGAGAACGTCACGGGCTCGCTGAACCAGGGCGGGACGGAAATAAAGTTCTCTTCCACGACGGTAATACTAGAGGGCGCCGGGGGCAAATTTACATTTGGCAACGGCCTTGTCATAGACGGCAGGGCGAAGAAGGTCTCCATACCGACGTCCGGGATAAGAATCGAATAAGATGGAGAATAAAAAAGCTTCTGTCAAACTTTTCTAATGCACGACGTAATAGTTGTCGGCGGGGGCGCCGCCGGCCTTACCGCAGCGATATACGCCTGCAGGAAACGCCTCAGGACGCTTGTTGTGACGCTTGACATAGGCGGGCAGACCAACCTCACGGAGCACATAGAGAACTACCCCGGATACACGCAGAAAAGCGGCCCCGGCCTCATGAAGACGTTCGAGGAGCAGGCCAAAGCATTCGGCACGGAGTTCGTGTTCGGGAAGGCGCAGAAGCTCGAGAAGAAGGACAAATCGTTCCTCCTGACGCTGACGAACGGCGAGAAATATGATGGAAAGACTGTGATACTTGCATACGGGAAAGTTCCGCGAACGCTCGGCATACCCGGGGAGGAAATGTATTTAGGAAGGGGCGTGAGCACGTGCGCCACATGCGACATGCCATTGTTCAAGGGAAAGAATGTCGCAGTGATAGGAGGAGGCAACTCAGCCCTGGAGGCTGCGGAACTCGGGACAAAATTCGCGAAGAAGGTCTACCTCGTCCACAGGCGCGACGGATTCCGCGCCGACGAGATAACCGTCGACAAGGTAAAAAGCGCCTCCAACGTGGAACTCGTCCTTTTCAGCGTGCCCGCCGAGATAAAGGGCGACAAGTTCCTCCGGCACCTGACAGTCGAGAACGTGAACACCAAGAAGAGAAGAACGCTCGACGTGGACGGCGTCTTCGTGGAGATAGGATATGCGATAGACACTGACTTCGTCAAGCATTTAGTGGAACTGAACAAGGAAAGGGAAATCATAGTCAATGATGTTGGAGAGACGTCATGCCCCGGCATATTCGCATGCGGCGACGTGACGCAAATCCTCTATAAGCAGACCGTCATCGCCGCAGGAGAAGGCGCCAAGGCCGGGCTTTCTGCATACGCATATCTTCAGAGAATGGAAGGAAAGCCCGTCGTGAAGCTGGACTGGGCCTAGTCAAAATCATTCTGACAATTCCAAAACGGCTTCAAGCGCGGAAGGCAATTCATATATGCCGTCATCTCCGCTGAAATGCTTCATGCACCAGCCTGGCACCGAGCTTTTTCTCGAACTCATGGCCGTATTCCAGCGGGACATACGGGTCGTCATCGGAATGAATAGCAACAAATTTGCTACAAACAGACTTGATTTTTTCCCAGTCGACAGGCTTCGTGAAGAAGTTTTCAAGTTCCTTTATCCCGAGGCTTTCGCCGAAGCCAGCCACCAGAACGGCGCCGCCTACCCTGCTTCTTATTGCCTCAAAATACCTCAGGATTGCGATGCATCCCAAACTATGACCGACGAAATAGCAGTCCTTGTCCGGGGAACCGACTGTCTCTGCAAGATAAGGGACCCATGCATCCATTCTCGGGTGTGTTGTATCGGGCATTGCAGGGACGCTTAC
>JACPJX010000018.1 GCA_016187365.1 Candidatus Aenigmatarchaeota archaeon
AAACCAGTTGGGAAAGAGATAGAGTAGAAAGGGCTGTAAATTATCTTCGTGATAGATGCTTTATACAAATAATCGCTTCATATGGTGGAGGTCTATTTATTAATGGAATGACTCCAGATGGAATAGATATAATTGAAAATGAAGATAAGTTCAAAACGACCTTTGGTATAAATCTTGGGGTTTTTAGTATTAGTTGGACAAAAGAGAAAAAATAACAACAAGAATTTAACAAAATGTCACTTTTAAGTCATTTCAACGGCATATTTAACAGAGCAAGCAGGATTTTTATTCTTACAAATAGAAGTAATGAAGGGTTTGATGCCAGAATTGCATGAGAAAATGTCTTCTTGGTATGCTTTGCGAAGGGACGGCCGGATTATATGCTATCGTAATATGGCGTATGTTTCAGCAATGGCTGAATCGGAAAGAAACGGCAATCACGGCCATTATTGGACAAAGGAGTTTGAGCGCCTCAGGATGTTGATAGAAAAAGGAGTTTTGGTAAAGGTTTAGACTTTTATCTTTCCTTCGTCGATTTCTTTTATAATTTCCCTCGGGTCCCGGCCCTCGATAGTGACGCCGCAGCTCAGGCACGTCCCCAGAACCTGCTTTATCTTCGCCTTCCTGTCGCCGCTGATTGAGTCCTTGCTGTCGGCAATCTTCATTATCGAATCCATTTTCATGTCGCCTGCCATTTTCCTCGTCTTGTCCTCGTTTATTGTGGCGAGTTTCTGGACGCCCAGTTCCTTTTTGAGCATGGCGCTGACAGGCGGCGTCCCGACGCTTATCTCCACGCCTGTTGTTTCCGTGTTTATGGAAATCTTGACAGGGACCTGCATGCCGTTGAAGTTCTTTGTCTTGTCGTTTATCTGCTTGACCACGTCAGCGACGTTGAGTTTGTGCTGGGACAGGGCAGGGCCTATCGGCGGTGCCGCAGTGGCCTTTCCCCCCTCAACAAGGATGTCTATGGTTTCCATTTACTGCACCTTCTTTTTTTCATGCATCCTTACCGAATTCACGGATATGGTGACCGGTATAGGTATGGCCGCTTCCAGAAGTTCCACGGTTATCTCGTTCTTCGTCTCGTCAACCCTCGTTATCTTCGCGTGCTCGCCCTTGAAAGGCGACCCGACGATTTCGACGACGTCGTCGACCTCGAACTTCACTTCACTCTTTTCGGCTATCATGAATCTTTCTATGTCGTCTATCTTGACCGCCTTGCTTATCAGGCCCCTCACATGCGGGACATTCTTGATGAGATTTTCTATGTCGTCCTGTTCGCCCTCAACGAATATGTAGCCTCTCAGGTCTTCCGGATGTATGATTGATTTTATCGGAAGGCTGTGGCTCTTTATCTTTGTGGTGAGAGAGTCTATCACGACATTTTCCCTTCCGGTCGTGGTTCTTATCGTGAGCATCATGTTTACAGGCCGCCGATCAGGTTGAATATGATGAATATAGAGAATCCTATTATCCCTATGATGACAAACCCGAGGCCTGTTATCTTGGCAGATTGCCTGTACTCGGTCTTGTCCGGCTTGCTGGCTATCAGCAGTATCCTCCTTATTTTCTCTATCGTGTTTTTTAACAACATAGCATCACCGCAGAAGAATATATTTATGATGCAAAGGCTTAAAAACGTCGGATTGAGCGGACATATTGGGGATACTTATTATCTGTCGATGAAGTCTATGCCGAACATCTTCTCGACGTCACGCCGTTTCTCCCTCGTCTGGGCCTGGACAGCGCCCTTCACTGGCGAGCTGACGCCGGTTATTATGAGCATCGTCCTTATCGAGTCGCCGAGTTCCTTGACTATCTGCGCCCCCCAGATTATCTTCGCCTCCGGGTTGAGCCTCACGGACACGGACTCGACGATCTTCTGGCATTCCCTTATCGTTATGTCCGAGCCGCCTGAAACGTTTATGAGAGCGCCCTTGGCGCCGTCGACTTCGATGTCAAGAAGGGGGTTGTTGAGGGCACGCTCCACCGCTTCAACCGCCCTGTTTTCCGAGTCGCTGTCTCCCATGCCTATCATCGCAAGGCCGCCGTTGCTCATGACAGCCCTTATGTCGGCGAAATCCAGATTCACAAGACCGGGCCTTGTTATGAGTTCTGTTATTCCCTTCACGGCATTGACAAGTATCTCGTCCGCAACCTTGAAGGCGGTGCTCAGGGAGACGTCAGGTACTATCTCGAGAAGCTTGTCATTTGGTATTACTATAAGTGTATCCACATTTTTTTCCAGCCTTTCCAGACCGTCTCTGGCATTCTTCATCCTCTGCTTGCCTTCCATCGTGAAGGGAAGGGTTGCTATGCCTACCGTCAGCGCGCCCTGCTTCTTTGCCAGATCCGCCACTATCGGGGCTGAGCCTGTCCCGGTCCCGCCCCCGAGGCCGCATGTCACGAAAACAAGGTCAGCGCCTTCGACGGATTTCTTCAGTTCGTTCTTGCTTTCCTTTGCCGACTCTTCGCCTATCCTCGGGTCCGCGCCGGCGCCCAGCCCGCCTGTTATTTCCTTCCCTATCAGTATTTTTGTGTCGGCATCTGTGTAAAGCAGGTCCTGGGCGTCGGTGTTTATCGCTATGGTCTCCGCTCCGACGATGCCTATCTGCATAAGCCTCGATATCGTGTTGCCGCCGGCCCCGCCAGCGCCCACGACCTTTATCTCGGCCTTCTTCGCCTCGAGAATTTTTCTCAATTCCTCATCCGCCGGCGCCGTCCCAACATCCTTAGAACTCAGAATCCCCATTTTATCACTTTTCTATAAATATCCGCCGACATATTTAAAGATTGTAAGAATTTTTCGGAAAATTTTTTGTAATTTTTTTGCATTACTTTCGTCTCACGATAAAAATTATGAGATGAAATGTGACACAGCGCATTGCGCTATGGATCACGTATGCGTTTAAATAGTAGTAGTTGTAGTAGTAATTATGAAGCTCCAGTGCACCCATTGCAGCCATTCATGGACAACAAGGAAAGACAGGATGCCTGTTGCATGCCCGCACTGCAAGTACAGCACTTACTACCACAAGCCGATAGTGGTGAAGAAATGATTATCGTGGGGTTATTTGATATCCCTTCAGGCGCGCATCAAACTCTTCTTTTGTTATGTCGTATTCTTTATTACAGACGCCACACTGAAGTGTCATGACACCATACCGACCGAAAAAACGTTCCATTGCAACAACTACATTGCAATACAATAATATCTCAGGCGTTTTGCCCCCGTAACGAGTCCCTCTTTCACATCCATCTGTAACCATAACATGCGTTCCGTTCATCATCCCTTCGTTGAATTCCAAGCGGAGTGCCATATTTATTTCTTCCCGTAGGTTTCAATGAATTTTACCCTTTCGATGCCTTCTACGTGCCTGATTATCATGTCCGACAGTGTTTCCTTCATTTTTGCCGGAAGCTTCGCATTTATCTCGGCTTCTTTTTCACCAAGTTTTATGTCGGACTTCACGTCAAAGAAATCCAGCACCGCCCTTATTTTGTTTTCCGCGCCGTCTATCTTTTCCACAACCTCTATATGATAGAAAAGCTTCTTCCCCGCCAGTGGGTTGTTGAAGTCCACGCGCACGCGGCCGCCTGAAATGCTCTGGATCCTTCCGCGCATGCTGCCGAAGTCGACTATCATGCCTGGATGCGGCTCATGCTCCTTGAAAACGTTCTTGCTGACGGTTTTTACAAGGTTTGAATTCCTCTGCCCGAACGCGTCTTCAGGCTCTATTTCAGTGTCTTTTTTGTCGCCCACGTTCATGCCTTCTATGGCTTTGTCAAGGCCGGGTATCAGCATGTTTGCGCCTATTATGACGGGCATGGGGCCGTATCTGGCCTTTTCGCTGAATACGCCCTCCTTCCTTGCCGCATCGGAGTCGGTTATGTCGAATATCTCCCCGCTCTCAAGCCTTCCTGTATAGTTGATTCTTACGAAGTCGCCCTTTTGCATTCAGAATGCTATCCTGGTAAAGTATTTAAGTGAAGAGCCTTGCGGCTGAATTACGGAAAAATTACATTCAATAAATTTAAAGACTAGGAAGAAACAATGATTATGCTTTTCAAGCAGGATGACAACTGGAAAAAGTATCTTGGAATGGAAGACGAGGAGCATTTGAACGATCTCCTGCGCAAGTCCAGCAGACACAGGGGGGCGTACAAGAATTCCGATGACGTGAAGATGGCGCAGATGTGGTGCGCCATGCTGGAGATGCGCAAGGAGAACATAATCCTGCAGAAGCGCCTCAGGCGGATGGAAGAATTCTTCGACAGCATACTGGAGAAGCACAGGAAGCACGAGCGCGAGAAACTGGAGCTTGTGGAAAGTCTGGAGAAGTTCTGATTATTCCAGCAGTATCCCGAACCTATAAGGAGAAGAGTTTCTGGCCTTCTGGTGCCCGCTTTTCTCGGCATCCTCTGTCCCGACCTTGAGCCCGGTTTCTTTCTCTATGAACTTTTTCGCCTCTTCAAGAAGCCTGAACTGGTCGTCCCTTGGGCTCAGGCCTGTTATTTCCCTCGCCTTCGAGTATGATGACTGTATGAATGAAAGGGTCGCCCTGCCGTATCTCCTCGCGTTGCCCTGCATTATTTCCCTTGTTATATCGTCAAGCGGCTTCTCTTTCTCTTTTATTATCTTGTTCATGGTCTGGAATTTCCAGTTTTCAGCCACGAATATCCTGCATTTCTTCACGTCTTTGCCGGCCAGTTTCCTTATTTCCTCTATGTCGGAGAGCGTCTGCACCAGCATGGATTCCCATCTTTCCGCGTCTTCATCAAGCATCGTCCTGTCGGCTTCCGGCCATTTTGCCGTGGATGCAAGGCCTTTCTTTCCCATGGCATGCCTCATCTCTTCCGACAGGTGGGGTATTATGGGGCTCATAAGTTTCACGACTTCGTCGAGATACTGGAGCACTGTTTTTCTGTCAGGCTCGCATCTCCTGAGATACCACTTCAGGTCGTTTGTCGAGTCGAAAAGGGCGCGCTGGCACGCTGTCCTGAAGTTCAGGGCGGAATAGGCTTCTGTTGCGCCCTTCTTGTGCTTCTGCAGCCTGCTTAGCAGGTAAGAGTCTATGCTTCTTGCCTTCGTTGCCTTCATTTTTTTCAGGGATTTTATGGAACTGAAAAGGAACTCTATCCTGGACCTGTAGGATTTTATGTTCTCGTATCGCCAGTCGGCATCCTCAAGCCCCTCGCTTGAGCACGCTATGTTGATTCTTGTGAGGTCGGCTCCGTACTGGCTTACGACATCCTTCAGCACGATGAAGTTTCCCTTGGATTTGCTCATTTTCTGGCCCTCGACGTTGACGTATCCGTTGGTTGATATGCCGGCAGGCCAGAATTTGTTCGGCCACATGGCGGTATGGTGGAATATGTAGAAAGTAAGGTGGTTTTGTATGAGGTCCTTTGCGCTGTTCCTCATGTCAACCGGATAGAAATATTCGAACTCATCCCTCATGGAATCAAGAACTTTGGTGGGAATTTTGGAATTTTTTGACGCTGTTTTTGCATCGCCTTTCCTGAGAAATACGTAGTCAAAAACCTCGTCTGTGAGGCTTTTCGGCTTTATTTTGTTTTTCTTTATCTGGCTGGCGATTGTGTAGTAAGCCATGTATATTGTGGAGTCGCTCAGCGTCTCGACTATCCATTCCCTGTCCCACGGAAGCGGCGTCCCGAGCCCGGATTTTCGGGCGCACGCCTTGTCATTCAGCCAGTTTATGGTATTCTCGAAATTTGCCCTGGCTTCTTCCGGCATTATTCTCATTCCGGAGAGGCATTTCCTCGCCTCGTCTTTCCATTTCCCGTCCGAGAATTTCAGGAACCACTGGTTCTCCAGTATCTTGACATGGCACCTTGTAGTGCACCTGCATACCACCTTGTTGCAGTCCCATATCGGCGCGGCGACGCCTCTGGAAACGAAGTCGTTTGTTATTTTTTCCTTTGCGTCTGAAACTTTCATGCCTGAATACGGGCCGCACTTTTCATTGAGGATTCCGCTGTGGAATTCCTTTTTGTAGACAGACTTCGTGGCCTCGTCAAGCAGGTCTCCTTGGCTTAGGCTGTTTATCTTCATTCTTGCGCAGGCTTCGACGGCATTCTCGGAGTCTGAATTTATCAGGACGATGGGCTCGACATCGCTTTTCACCAGCCCGTATTGTTCAAGTTTGTTGCTGTCAATGATTTCCTTCAGCGCTATCCAGTCGTAGGGCGCGTGGGCCGGAACGCTCATTACGATGCCTGTTGCTGACTCGGGCTCTGCGAAATGCGAGGGCAGTATCGGTATTTCCCTGTTGCTTATGATGTCCGTGCATTTCTTTCCGGAAAGGCTGATTTCTTCCAGTTTTTCCACGAACTTTATCTGGTCCTTCAGTTTGTAGAAGCATTCCCTGCTCACTATCCATTTCTCGCTCCCGGCCTTTATCTTGAGATATGTGGCATCAGGATTTATCCATATATTCGTAACGCCGTATATCGTCTCCGGCCTCAGGGTTGCGCATATGACGAACGCGTCGTCAATCCTGAATTTCATCCCCGTGTATTCGATGGGGCTTTCGCCCTCACCCTCGAGCCTGTCGTGGTCCCCTGTAGGCGACTGGTCGTGCGGGCACCATATTACCGGATGGGTGCCCTGGACTACGTAGCCTTTTTTCTTCAGGGTATTGTACTGCCACTCAATGAAGCGGGAGAAATGCGGGCTGATTGAAGTTGTTATGAAACTTCTTCTCCAGTCAACGGAGTAGCCCATCGCCTTTGAATCTTCCGTGAATTTGTCAGTCCAGAATTTTGCGGCGAATTCCGGGCCGCGCTTTTTGAAGTCATTCATGTTCTTTTCCGTCGCGCCGAACATCCTGAATGTCTCTATCTGGCTTTTGTCGCCTTTTTTCAGCCTTTCAACGGCGCCGACTATGGGTTCTCCTGTCGCATGGAATCCTTGCGCAAGCAGCGTGTTGTATCCCTGCATGCGCTTGAACCTTGCATAAACATCCGTGCGCGTATAGGTGTAGCTGTGGCCTATGTGCATCCTGCCGTTTACATAAGGTATTATAATGGACGTGAAGAATTTCTTTTTCTTCCTGTCGGGATCAGTTTCGAATACCTTTGATTTTTCCCATACGCGCCGCCATTTTTTTTCTATCTTAAGGAAGTCCATAATCTATCACGGATATTATTCTTCATTTCTGTTAATATTAAAAATGGGCGCGACGGGATTCGAACCCGCGACCCCTTGCTTACTCCCCTTTGCTGTGCAAAGTCGAGCGCCATTCTACAAAGGTAGAAGGCAAGTGCTACGGACCCGTAAAGCTGCTTTGCAGCTTTGGCCTATCCAAGCTGAGCTACGCGCCCTTCATGTTTAATAATTGTGGCAAGCTTTTAAACAACTGGGAGGATATTATCTTCAGGTGTGGCATGACAAGAATAATCGCATGCGTTTCCGGGAAGGGTGGCGTCGGCAAAACGACCATTGTTTCCAACCTGGGGGTCGCCCTGGCGGCTCTGGGGAAGAACGTGATAGTTGTGGATACGAACCTCACGACGCCAAATCTTGGGATACACTTCGGGATGCCCCTTTATCCCACGACCATTCATGATGTCCTCAAGGGCACGGCCTCGATAAGGGACGCCATATACCACCATGACAGCGGCGTGAAGATAGTACCCGCAGGCCTGTCCTTGCGCGACCTTCGCGGTGTCGACTCAAAGGACCTTCCAAATGTACTGCTGGATCTTCTGGGCTCTGCCGATATGGTTCTTCTGGATTCATCTGCGGGGCTCGGGAAGGAAACGCTTTCAAGCATCGAGGCCGCCGATGAAATGATGGTGATAACCAGCCCTGAACTGACGTCAGTTGCCGACGCCCTCAAGGCGTCAAAACTGGCCCAGCAGCTTGGAACAAAGGTGATTGGCGCCGCGATAAACAGGGTCTCCGGCAAGCCCCATGAAATGCGGACGGAGGATGTGCAGAACATGCTCGGGGACGCTGAAATACTTGCAAAAATCCCGGAGCATATAGATGTCCAGAAGGCCATAGCAAAAAGGAATCCTGTCGTCCTCAGTGCGCCGAATTCCCCGGCAAGCAGGGAAATCAGGAAACTCGCCGGCCGCATAGCCGGCATAGAAAACACTGAAAAACTTCCTTGGTACAGGTTTCTTTTCAGGTGATGCGATGCCGAAAAAAAGGAAAAGGAAAGGTCATGATGACATCATGCCTGTGAAGTGGCGGCTTTCATCAAGAAGCTGATATCGGCCTCGAACGCCGCCACAGGCTTTTCTATGCGCCAGTTGTTTAGGACTTTTGGATGGACCTCGCCAACAACACCCGCCAGCTTTTCTTTCACGTAAATCCCGCCGCACCGGCCTTCTATGAAGCTCGGGTGGCAGGACGTCTTTATTCTGTATTTGAACCCCAGGCCGTCAAGGAACGCGTCAGCGCATGACGATATGTCTTCGTATCCGGCGTCATTGCCGGAAATTGCGCCGGCCATTTTTGTTATCGTTGACGTCCCGTCATCGGATTTTCTGTCCGTCAAAACGCACTCGCCCAGCTCGAATATTTTCTGCGGGAATTCCACATGCATGTTTTTTGAAAGGCATTGCAGGATGTTCGGCAGCACCCAGTTCCTGATGCATGAATAGTTCTCCGACATGGCATTCTCTATCTCTATCGGGGAAGATTCGGCATTCATTTTTTCACAGACGCAGTTTTTGCTGGAAAGTATGGCCGACATTATTTCCTGGAAGCCGAGGCCTGTCATTATCCTCCTGCTTTTTTCCGAGAATATTGTGGCGCCTTTCAGGCTCCCTGCCGTGAAACTGTCTATTCCGAGCTCATTGAAATTTTCATACCCGTATGCTATTGCGATGTCTTCTATCACGTCTGCGTGATGCATGATGTCATTCCTGTAAGGCGGGATTGCCACGTTGACGGCGTTACCCGAGAATGAGACGCCATACTGCATTCTTTCGAGCAGGGACTTTATTTCATGCTCCTTGAGATCGATTCCAAGGATGTCCCTTATCTTTTGCCGGCCGAACGACATTTTCTCGCTGAAATCATATGGTGACTGGACGGATTTTCCGAATTTTGTCGCGACCGGGTATCTGGATATTATGGACTCTATATGAGCTCCGCGCTCGAAGAGCGAATATGCAAAGATATTGGCAGCCAGAAGCACGGATTTTTGCTCTGTCCCCGTAACTTCCACCATGACGTTCCTCAGGCCCGCAGAGACTTTTCCGAGATAATTGCTGTTTATTATCGGGGGGAACGAAAGCACCTCGTCCTTCAGGTCAACAAGCAGCGGGTATAGCTTGTGGTTCTGGAGAATGTAGCCGTAATCCCTCCCCTTCGGATGTTCAGACAGTATATCCTTTAGTGTGGCAGGCTTGTCAAAGCCCAGGGGCACAAACCTGTAGGATGGATTTACAGCCTTGTAATGGACAGGGAATTTTATCATGTCGTAGTTGTATATGCCGACAGATATCTTCTTCCTTTTCTTCCCGAAATTTTCACCCAGCTTGTCCTGTAGTTGTATCATGTCCAGAAGCAGTTCTTCGTCAACCATGATGTTCTTCGCGGCGAATCCTGAAATGAAAGGCCTTATGCTTAGAATCTTTCTGTCCACTATGATTTCTTTCCCGCTGCTTTTGGCAGGAAGTTTCTGGAATCTCTTTCCCTTCACAACCCTCGCGATGCCTTCAGCGCACCAGAGGTCAGGCCTGTTCGTGTCACCTATCTCTATTCTGGCCTTTCCGGCGTTGATTTCTTCTATCTTGCCCTTGGCCAGTTCAAGATCCTCTTCCCTGAGCCTCCTCCCGGAAAGCTTTTCCAGGGATTTCATCGAGACTTCAATAGTAGGCATTAGTAAACAACCTCGCTTTTTCTCAGAAAATTCAGGTCGTAACTGAACAAATCCCTTATGTCATTTATTCCGGAAGTGGACATGAATATCCTGTCGAGTCCGATTCCCCATGCGAGAACCGGGTGTTTTATGCCAAGAGGCTGGGTAAGCTCGTGCCTGAATATACCGGCGCCTGCAAGCTCGAGCCAGCCGAATTGCGGGTGCTTCACGAAAAGCTCGCATGACGGCTCCGTGAAAGGGAAATATCCGGGCCTTATCCTTATCCTGTCCGAATTTGCAAATTCCCTTGCGAACATCTTCAGCAGGCCTATGAGATGCCTTATTGTAAGGTCCTTGTCTATCACTATGCCTTCAAGCTGGTAGAAGTCCGGCAGATGGGTTGCATCCACTACATCATATCTGAAGCATCTTGCTATGGAGAAATATTTTCCCGGAACGTTCGGCCTGCCTGAAAGTGTTCTGGCGGACAATGCCGTGCCTTGGGTCCTGAGTATAAGCCTGTGCGCCCTTTTTACGTCATACTGGTATTCCCATCCTCGCGACTCAGAAGTGCCGTTTTCATGGGATTTTTTCACGGCATTCAGGATATTTTTATCGAGACTCTTCGCATAGCGTGGTTCTTTCACGAAATATGCGTCATGTATATCCCTTGCCGCATGGAACTGGTGCATGTAAAGCGCGTCCATATTCCAGAATTCCGTCTCGACTATGGGGCCGTTCATTTCTTCAAAGCCCAGCCCGACCATCTTGTTTTTTACCCAGTCCAGGAAAGCGGCATAAGGCTGTTTTTTCCCGGGGTATATCTTCCCGCCCACGGCCTCCACGTTGTAAGGCCTTATTATAGTTTCTTTCCAGTAGCCGGTTTTTATCAGGTCCTCGTTGAGCGACGAGACTTCGGAGCCTTTGTATTTTTCCGCCCTCCTGCGGGCGTCTTCCCTGTCTTCCTGTATCAGATTCCTTTGCAGAAGGATTTGGATCGCGCCGTCCGGCAAAGATTCGCCTGAGTATATTTTATTGAGGGCTGATTCGATTTCATACGATCCGGGTATTTTTACCAGAACCAGAACACCGTTTCTTACCTCGACCCAGCCGTTTTTCTTCGCCCATTGGATGGCCACGGAGAAATTTTCCATGGACTGGGCAGTTTTCATGGGAACGCTGCCGTTTTCGAGCATTTTCAGGAGATTTAACTCGGGAAGGCCTTCACTGAGGTATCTCTTCCCCTCTTCCGTCAGAACATAGGGGCCCATGTTGAAATATTCATGAACCAAAGATATAAATGATTCAATCATAAGAGTAACCTATGACAAAGAAGGAAAACCGCATAGAGGAAATAGCAAGAAGGCGCGGCATATTCTGGCAGTCTTCCGAGATATATGGCGGTGTGTCCGGCCTCTATGACTACGGGCATATAGGGACGCTGATAAAAAGGAAATGGGAAAACTTGTGGAGAAGATATTTTCTGGGGCTTGATGATAATTTCTTCGAGGTCGAATGCAGGAATATAATGCCAGAGCCGGTGTTCAAGGCGTCCGGCCATATCGATTCATTTGTGGATCCGATAACAAAATGCAAAAAATGCGGAAGTCTGGAAAGGGCTGACCATCTGGTGGAAAAGAACCTTAATGAAAGTTTCGAGGGGCTGTCGGCGGATGACCTTACAAAGATGATAAGAAAGCACGGCATAAAATGCCCGAAATGCGGCGGCGGCCTTGATGAGGTCGGGATAATCAACATGATGCTGCCGCTTATGCTCGGGGGAAGCTCTCCGGCATACCTCCGGCCTGAAACCGCCCAGGGGGCGTATGTAAGTTTTCTGAGGGAATTCGATGTTTTAAGAAAGAAGCTTCCTTTGGGGCTTGCAATAGTGGGGCGCGCGTACAGGAACGAGATAAGCCCGAGAAACCTTCTGATAAGGATGAGGGAGTTTGACCAGGCCGAACTGCAGATATTTTTCAACCCCGGCATGATAAATGAGCACGGAGATTTCGGGCGCGTATCTTCCTATAAACTCCGGGTTATGCCGGTTTCTTCGAGAAAATCCGGCATAACGCATGAAATATCGTGCAGTGACATGACAAAAAAGCTGCCAAAATTCTATGTTTACCACATGGCAATGATACAGAAATTCTATCTTGAAATCCTCGGCGTCGCGCCGGAAAAATTCCGGTTCAAGGAGCTCGGTGACGAAGAAAGGGCGTTCTACAACAAATACCACTGGGATATGGAGCTTTGCATGGACAGCATGGACGGGTTCAGGGAAGTGGGTGGCATACACTACAGGACTGATCACGACCTTTCCGGGCACATGAAGGTTTCCGGAACTGACATGAATGTCTTTTCCGACGGAAAAAAATTCATCCCTCATGTTCTTGAACTGTCGTTTGGGGTCGACAGGAATGTATACGCAATGCTTGACATGGGATTCACGGAGGAAAACGTGAAAGGCGAGGAAAGGGTTATATTCAGGCTTCCAAGGGCGCTGTCGCCTTTTGACTGCGCTGTATTCCCCCTTGTAAACAGGGAGGGGATGGACGCGAAGGCTGCGGAGATAAAAAGAAACATGGCTTCCATGGGAATGGCTGTTTTTTATGACAGTTCAGGCAGCATTGGCAGGAGATACAGGCGCGCGGATGAAATCGGCGTCGCCGCATGTATCACGGTTGATTCTGAAACGCTGAAGGACGGGACAGTCACGCTGCGCGACAGGGATTCCATGAAGCAGGTCAGGGTTCATGAAAAGGATTTGCCGGAGAAAATAAGGGTGTTTGCATCCGGAGCGGATATATACTGAATGACATAAATTATTGAACATTTTATAGTGTCATTCAGGATATGCCAGAGACATTAATTTGTTCAAATATTAATGTCTCTGAGTATAGAAACTGTCGGGAGGCCATGAGACTGTTATTCTTTTTTTCTCCGCTTCATTTTCATGTTGCTTTCATGCTTTCTCCCGAGGTGACTTCTGGTCTCCTTCTCGAGATTTTTGAACGCGTCCTGGACGACATCAACCGGGTTCCATCCCGAGGAATGGGACACGAAAATGCCGTCTTCGGTTATGAATCTGGTTCTTATTGAGTATTTTGATTTGTTCCCCTGCTTGTGGTGCATTTCTACGTGGACGAAAAGGCCCTGTATGTCACGGAAGCTTTTCCCGAGGCGCTGGACGAATTTTGTCGTCATGGAATCTATCTCGCCCTGGAGTTCCAGGTCATCTGGCATTCCCGTGACCTGGACGTAGACTTGCTTCATGGGCTTTGTCAGGAAAAGTTCCATTATGTCTTTCGGCGTCACGACGCTGACGCCTTTATCCTCGATTATGACCTGCTCATTGTTCTGAAGGAGATCTATTACGTTCTTTATTTTTTCATCTCTTCTTACAACAGCCCCGCTGCTCATCACGGTTTCTGCTTTTATCTCTTCCATTCTGGTCTTTTCTTTGAATCCCTTGTCCCTCGTCCTGGCTCTTGCATCAAACCCGCCCTTTGCTTCGGATGCTTTTATGAGGTCCAGCATGCTAACGACTCCGACTACCTTGCCGCCGTCGACTATTGGTATTCTCGAGACGCTGTTGTCGGCCATCATGTGCCTTATTTTTCCTATGTTGTCGCTTCTCGAGGCGTAAACAGGCTTGGATTTTATCTGGCCTATTTCTGAATCGGCGTCCATGAAGTCGCCGGCTTTTTCTATTATATCGGTCTCTGATATTATCCCTGTTATTCTCCCCCCTTCCATCACGGGCAGGGCCCTGGCATTGTTTGATATTATTGACTTCGCTGCGTCTATTATGTCGTCTTCAGGCCTCAGGAACGTGACCCTTCTGCACAGCGTCCCGATTTTGGTTTTTGAGATGTCTATGTCCTTTGTGACTATGCTTTTCAGCTCTATTATCCCTGAGACGGAGTCTTTGTCCTTCACGACAATCTGGTTTATTCCATGAGACTTCATCTTCGCCAGGGCGCTGCTTACAAAATCCCCGGCCTCTGAAAAAACGACGTTAAATTCCTTCAAAAGAATTTAAGATATTCAAGACTTATATAGTCCTTGACACAGAAATCAGGGCTTATGGCGTGTTATCTGGTAATATGTGCAATCGGCCTCGTTGTCAACGATGGCCCACAGCATTCTTGCCCTTATGTTGTGGGCAAGCCTCACCGACCTGGAAAGTTCCTGGAATGACATGGTGAAGTCTTCGGGCACGCAGAAAACTATCCATTTGGTGTGCTCCTTTGCGCTCTTCGGGCCTTTCTTCAGTTGCACCCCTCTCTCGTAAACGCGGAAGTCGCAGCCGAACTTGAAACCGGTCCTTACAAGCAGCCCTCTTTCCCTGAGGTCCTCATAAACGCGATACCTTTCGACGAACCTCTTGTCAAGCGACGCCGCATGCTCGTAAAGCTCCTGAAAACTCATACTCCTCCCATCTTTTGACACGGCAATCCTCCCGCGCTTCAGCAGCAGGACGGCCTCGATGAGCGCAAGCTCCAGCCTTTCGCCTACCTGCTTCCCGTAATATCCGGGCTCGTACACCTGCTGCCAGTTCTCCGCGACTATCACCTTGCTTTCCTCCAGAACCGAAGGTATGTTCTTCACTTTCTCAGGCGGAAGCTGGTTTACTTCTTCATTCTCCTCTTTCGGCATTTTATCACCTTTTCTAAAGAATTAGACTATTGGCTTCTTTGCTCAAGAAATGCCAGTCCAAGTCTTTTATGATAAGAATAGAAATGATGTCTTTTTAAATCATGTATGGGAAGGGAGGGATTTGAACCCTCGACGTCACGGTCTTCAGCCGTGTGTTCTTTCCTGCAAACAGGAAAGCAAAAAAATCTTCGCTTTCTGCTTGTCCCAGACTGAACTACCTTCCCTCAGCGCCTCGGGACGGATTTTCGCCAATCACCCTCTTATGTGTTCTTTGGGGTTCACCAAGACCTTTCTTGCAAGAAAGGGATTGGTCTCGAACCGTCGACCCTTTGGTTAACAGCCAAATGCTCTACCTGCTGAGCTACCGAGGCAATGTAGAATAACATTTTATGGAATGTTTAAAAAGAATGAAAATCAATCGAGAAAATCTTTATTCTTCAGTTTATCCGGTAGATATTCTTCTGACATAAATTTGAGGCCGCGGTGTGACAGGGCTTCTATCTCAGCCTTTACGCCTTTTTCCAACATGAGGTTTATCTCCTTCTGCCATTTGGGATTCTTCTTGAACCACTCGTATTCCAGTAATTCTTTTGCCCTCTTTATGTCTACTTCCTTGAGTTTGATGGTGCATTTTTTGAGATTGTAGTTAAATACGTCTGATGTCGTAAGGCCGATAAACTTCGCTTCTGGCGTTGATATCCTGTCCGAGACATGCGCAAGACTTATAGAACCTGATTTTATCACCGAATAGATATAAAAACCGTAAGCGTCGTTATCACAAAATACGTATACTGGCAGGTCATGCTCCGAATTCAGCCGTTGAATAAGAAGCCGTGTGCCTCTGGACGGCTGTCCCCCTGTCCCTACCAATATGCACTTCTGCTTCTGCCAGAACTTGTCTTCATGCAATCTTTCAAAGCCGGCATTTTTCTCGACAACCAGAACGAACTCGGCGTTCACCTTTTTCAGCTCGATTTCATCTACTGTGCTCGGTATCGACCATCCGCCGCTCCCGAGTTTCGACCAGTCTATGCTGTCCCCACGGTCTTCTATAACAACATTGCCTGCGACTATTCCCTTTCTGTCTGTTGTAAGGTGCAGATTCTCTCTCAGGACGTCTATCGCGACCTCAAGGTCTACTATCAGCGGATCGCTTTCGGCCTGATCATCAAAAGTGTTCTCGTCGCTTTGCGGCAGCGTCCTCTTCAGGTTGTAGTACATGTCCCTGATGCTCGTGTGTATGTTCTCCTCGAGAAGGGAATTGCAGAATCCGGCCACCATCATGGTCTGCATGAACTTCTTGGCATGCGCCACGTTGAAGAAATACCTCTTGGCGCTCTTGTCTCCGAGAGTGAGCTGCCCTGATTTTTTGTCAAAGATGACGTTTGACAGCGTCCTTAGAGGTATGTCTATGTTGGGGTTCTCGCCTTTGTCTATGTCTGTAAGGACCTTTTCGCCGAGTTTTGACAATTCTTTCCTGACTTCTTTCGTCATTTCGAAAACCTCATTCTGTCTTATCTTCTTCATCATCTTTTATATGAGTTCTTTGGCTGATCATGGATTTCAGCTTTTTTTCTATTTCTTTCTCCGGCTTTTTGGTGAGCAATGCTATTGATGATGCGACCTCGCCGCTATAGCGTTCGAATATCTGTATGCGCCGCTTGGCTTCTCCGGCCCTCCTCTTGCCTGAGAGGTATCTCGAGAGGTTCCTTCCGGCATCCTGCATTGCCAGTTTCATTTCCTTTACTATGTCGGGATAAGGCGCTATGGCCTCTTTGCTTTCCGATATGAACGGCACCCACGCAGAGCACATATGAATGACAAGTATCATCGGTCCTGAAGGCAGATTCGAGCCCGACTGCTGGAGTCCGTACCTTTTCCAGTCTGTATCCTTCGCTGCCTCTGTCGTGGCGCACGCCCCTGCTTGGTACAGAAGAGGCACCCTGTTTGCAAGCCTTATGATTTCTATGGGCTCATCTGTCTTCATGTTTCCGCCATAGATTATGCCGACTTCTATCTGGAAAGGGTTTCCCCTATAGACTTCCGGAGATCTGGTGAGGGTTGTTATGAATTCCGCCTCCGGATATTCCTTTTTCAAACTTCTTTCAAGTTCTTTCTCCCCTATGGGGGAAAGGCAGTCCAGCGGCGGGCGCTGCACCTTGGCCTTTTGCATCGCGCCAAGAAGTTTTTCTATGCCACCCCTTTCAAGTTCGGGAGGCTTCATGTTCGGCTCCAGTTTTGCCATGCTGCATATTTCTTTTGCAGTCTGCTGTCCTATCGACGAGAACTCGTTCACGAGAAACGACTGAAGCGTGCGCGAACTCGTTTCTGTGAGAAACCTCTGGAGGATTCCGAATTCAACGCCATACGGGTGTATTTTTATTTCCTTCGGGGGGACGGGCAGTTCGTTGACGCTTCTGGGGAACGTCATCTTCTCGCCGTCCGGGGCATGGTAGATGATTTTTGCAAACGGGTTGGATATTGAAGTCTGCTTCAGGTAATCGTCAACCCCCTGCGACTTCCTGTATCTCCCGAGTATGTCCATTTCAACCCTTATACCTGTTCCGGGTATCCCGTCATCGGTTTCTTCCTGCTTCACTATCTGGGGCTCATTCTTCTTCGTGTCTATCAGAAGCTCGAACATCTGGGACTTCTTTTTTTCGTCTGTTCTGGAAAGAACCCTCGTCGGATTTCCGGTGGTTAACTGGGAATAAAGAAGAACGGCTGATATCCCGATGCCTTGCTGACCGCGACTCTGACGTAAGCGATGAAATTTTGATCCATATAACAACTTGCCGAATATCCTTGGCACCTGTTCCTTGACTATGCCAGGTCCGTTGTCCTGAATCGATACTTTGTATACATCTTCTTTCAGGTTTTTTATTTTCACGGTTATGTCAGGAAGTATCTCGGCCTCCTCGCAGGCGTCAAGCGAATTGTCGACCGCCTCCTTCACCGCCATGAGGAGCGCTTTTGTCGGGTTGTCGAACCCCAGAAGGTGCTTGTTTTTTTCGAAGAACTCCGAAATGCTGATTTCTTTCTGCTGCTTCGCGAAGTCTTCGGCTGTTTTTTTGGTCATTTACATCACTTGGATTCCTCGAGAAACTTATAGACAGACTTGTGCGTTTGGCCTTTTATCAGCTTTTCTATGGCATTGTAGGCCGCCCTGACGCCTTCATATTCGCCTATGATTGAAACGGTCTTGCCGAACACGGAGATATGGGTTCCTGTCAGCAGTTCTATGTTTCTTCTCGACTTTCCCTTGGTTCCTATTAATCTTGATTTTATCCTATTTAATTCTTTTCTTTCCTTTGGCAGATTTATTATCTCCAGTGCATTCTCCTCTTTGCAGAGAATCATCGCGACATCCGGTGGAAATCCCCTGCCTATCGCCTTCACTATGTTTTCCGCCGCCATCACGTCTACAGATTCCCCGTCTATGCTGATTTCATCTTCCACGCTTATTGCGGTATTGGTGGATTTTTGTATTTCCCTCTTTGTGCTGCCATTCCTTCCTATAAGAACCGGAATCCTTTCTTCAGGTATCTTGATTTTTCTTATCATTTGCATAGAATATAATGGAACGGTTTTTATAGCCATGCTAAGAATCTGCTAAATTGTCAGGATGCCCTTCCTTTTCAGCCACCCGGCCTGTGTCGGGTTGTATTTGTATACTATGTCGCCGTGGTTGTCGCCCTGTATTTCCCATATCTTCACGAGAACGGCGTCGCCTTCCCTCATCCATATCCTTTTCCTCATTTTTCCCGGTATTCTGCACAGCCGTATCTTGTTGTCCTGGCAGAACACCTTGAGCTTGTTGGAGCCCATGAGGCTCTCGATTATTCCCAGGACCTCGCCCCTGCCCGGCTTTCTTACCCTTATCTCCTCTTCCATGCTATCTTACAGAATAGTAGTTTCTATAAAGCTTTGTGCCCTTCTTTTCGCCGACCAGCTTGTACGATTCATTGACGTCAAATTTTTTTCTCGTGAACTGTATGGCTTCTGAGGCATTTTTCTTGTCGATTATCCTGACATCATAGCCGTTTTTCACCCGCATAACACGGGCGACCGTCCTCGAAGGAAGGATATTTTTCAGCGCGGCAATTATTCTTTCACTCCTTCCGCCCCTGACCTGTATGACAGCCTCGTGGTAGTTTCCGGATATCTTTATGCAGTTTTCGCATTTGTGCCTCCTTACAGTTATGCAGGTTATTTTTGTCTCTTTTTTGGGTATGCCGGATATGGAGCCTGTGCATGTCACGCCGGCCAGTATCCTGTTTCCTTTCAGGTTCTTTGATATAGAAACGCCTTTTATTTTGCCGCATGGTTTTATCATGCCGTTTATCATATCATTTACGGCGACTGCCTTGCGCCTGTCATGGTGCGCGCCGCACATTTCGCAGAAATAAATAGTGGTTCTCGGCTCTATTTCAAACAGGTTGTTCGCCTTCAGGAAGCACGCGCGGCAGAAGTTGCCCCTCACCGCGCCTTTCCCACATCTTATGCAGAACATATAGTAAGTCTCAGGGAAATCCTTAAATCCGCAGATTTGAATTCCTCTCTAGAATATCTTCCAGTAATCAATGCCTATTTCATACGGATCCATGTCGTATACAAGGATTCCCGCCCTGCCGGTGGACTGGGGGATGTTTTTTCTCGTGGGGTCGAGCCTGTAGAACTCGCCGCCTGACCACATGACGGCCGACTTGATGAGGATGCTTGTGTTCCCTTCGATCCTGTCATAGTCAGCCATCCATACAGTCCTGCCTTTCGGCCCCGTTTTCCTGCCCTTTGCCAGCGAGAACATGCCGTTTCGGTCTATTATTATTGTGTCGTCGTCGACGCCTATCCTGTTTACGGATGGCCCTTTGTTGAATTTTCCGAGGCCGCTTTCATCGCCGCTCATGTTTGAGAAATACTTGTATACTTTGAACGATATGTTGGCCGGGAAGTCGTTGCCGTAGAAAACCCCGTTGCCTGAAGGGGCGCCTCCCGGCTCCCATTCAATCCCGAAAATGCTTTTTATGGTTTCAGTTTGGTCCTCCGTTATATCCGCCAGCATGAAAACGCCGCCGCCGCCGGCAAGGAATTTGTCTATCTGGGTTTTGTACTGGCTCAGGTTGTTGTAGCCGAAGAAGAACAATACGTCTGTTTCGCGCCTTATGAGTATCGTATTCTGGAGTATTTCAGTTTTCTCCACGCCTATTCTTATACCGCGCCCGTGATACCCGAATTCGCGCGGGCTCATGATGTTTTCAAGGGAATCTTTTTCGCCGTCTGTGCAGACGCACCCGATTAGTATATCATTGTCGGGTATGCCGCTCACCGAAACCGAGAAGTCTATGTTCTTCTTTATGATGGACGAAAGCTCCGAATTCAGGCCGGAGGCGTCGTTGTTCCTGACATATTCCGCAAGGCTGCCGCTCTTGTACAGACTTTCCAGGGTGTCGTATACCTCAAGATGGAGGTTGCTTTCCTCCCACCCGAGGCTTTTCACGGACGGCGCGAAGAAAAACGTGAGCGCCGAAAGTATCACAACCGATGCTATTATGGATTCGAGTATCCTGATGAACCCCTTCATAGTATCACCTTTATGTTTAATTTGACTATTCCATAACCCCCGGAGAAAAATGTCCTGTCGGCCTGGACTATGTTTCTTACCCGGCTCTCGACCTTTGGCGAGCAGATGGCAAGGGTTTCTCCGGACAACTTCGATATGTTCAGGTACACGTCCTTGGAAAATTCCAGGCCTATCAGGGAAACGAATTTTTTGTACCCGTTTTCGGATTCGCACAATTCTTTCAGGCTGTTTATCTTGCCGTCATCAAGCGAGTAGAAGCCGGAAGATAATCCTATCCTCAGGACGTTGCCGGCATTCCAGTTTTCCGGATAGCCTTCGTCGAATGCGATGACATTGGATACCTGGAAGGCGGACGACTTCATGTCCTCGACAGAAAGCTCGCGCCTCAGCACCGAAACGCCGTTTATTATCTGTATCGTTATGAAGCTCATGACGCTGAGAAAAACCATCACCGATATTATGAACTCAAAGTTTACTTGGCCTTTCATGACATCACTGCATTTTCTACACGAGCCCGAGCTTTGTCACTACCATGAATATTGAAAAGCCCGAAATAAGCATCAGGAGGCTGTGCTTCAGCCCCGCGACCACCGAATCGTTCGATATCTGCCCCGCTATCAGGCCGGTGAAAAGGCCCTGTATCATTATCATGGTCAGGAACAGGGACTTGTAGTACGCCGACGCTTCCTCCCTCTTTCCCAGGTCGAACGAGTCCGACACGAGGAAGAATGCATGGCAGCCTATGCACATCGAGTCCGGGCTCGCCACGCATATTGCGCAGGGGTTTGAATTGAAGTTTTCCAGGACCACGAAACCCCCTATCTGGTTCTGCGTCTGCAGGAGCGGAATCAGGAATTTTATGAGGGCAAGCGTTATCCCGAGAAAAATAAAGAATATGGCGTACATCATGACGACTTGCTGGTTAAGCATCAGGGATTTTTCCTGCTGAACATCCTTTATGGATTCTATATTGGATGCCAGGGACTCCATGACATCCTCTATGTTTCCGCCTGACTTGTTGGCCTGCATTATTATTATGATGGACCTTCTTATTATGTCGCTTTTTCCCATTTTGTGCGAGAATTTTTTCAGCACCTTTTCAAGCGGGACGTTCCAGCTCAGCTGGTCGCTCATCTTCCTTAACTCCTTGGTCAGGGCCCCGTATTCGGATTTTGACGCCGTTTTTATGGCCTCTATTATACTGAGGCCGGCCCTCTGGGACTCTGCTATGTCCCGCAGGAAGTTGGGGAACTCATTCTCGTACGCCTTGATCCTCTTGAGTTCTACGAACTTGAAGGCGCTGTAAGGCACGGCGAGTATCAGTACTGCGGCGAGAATCATGTTGAACGACACGGCGGCGCTTGGGGAGAATATTATCGCGATTGTTATCATTGCCGCCGCCGCGGCGCCCGAAAATACAAGTATTCTGTTTTCACTGTCCATATAATTATATAATCAACGCGTAGTATTTAGCATTTGATTGTATCCAGAATAAGTATGATGGCGGACGTGAGGGGCATTGTGTTTCCACAATACCCCTATAGTGAAACCAGAAAAGAATCCGGACATGAATTCTGGTTTCACATATAGTTCGCAAGGAAACTAATATCCTGAATGTTTCCTTGGAGAACTATAGCTGCAGTATCTGCGGAGAACTTCGTTCTCGGCGGATACCGCTACGTCGATGCTTTTACTGGATTTTCTACAGAGATGTATTTGATATTTTATTCCAGGGGTGACATAGACTTTATTATGACTATGAACCCGCTTGAAAGCGCCGGCAGGAGGCCGAACACCACGAAGCTCTGGATGAGGGTCGTGCTGGAATCGCTTGATATGGTCGCTATTATCGCCGAGAGTATTATGAAGAATATGGAGCCTGTTATTATGAGGGTGAGGTATATTTCCACGTAAAGGGACAGGTCCTGGGAATATTTTCTTATGCTTCTTCTGTAGTCTGCCATGAGGTCGTCGCTTTTCTGCTTCAGGAAGGATGTGAGGTCGCCTCCGGACTCGAGTATGGTGTTCATGCTCCACAGGAGTTCCTTCAGGTCTTTCGAGGGCGTCCTCTTGGCCCATTTCTTCAGTGCCGACGAGACTGTAAGGCCGAAAAATTCTATATCCCTTGCCACGTTCGAGCAGAGTTTCGATATCTCCCCGTACTCCTTGAAATCGCCCATGGACTTGAACATGACTATCGGGTTGGGTCTGGAACTTGATATCACGGACATGTACGAGACCGCGAACGGAAGGGTTTTCTTGATGCTCTTTTCCTTTGATTTCGACATCGTAGTGGGGTATGAATAGAAAAGGAAGAATATGAAGCTCGATATCCCGAGCGCAAGCATGAATCCAAGGACAAGCGCCATTACTATGCCGACGAGAAGCGCGAAAATGAACGAAAGAAGTATTGCCTCGAAGAAGAACGTGATAAAAAAGATGAACATGGCCATCGACAGGTATTCCTCAAGCGTGTAGGTGATGCCGGCCCGCTGAAGATCATCCTTGAGGTCGAGAAAGTATGGTTTTATCTTCCTGGCTGCCTCGCCGAATATGTTTCCCGCTATTTCCGAGTAAGGCATTTCAGATACCTATCTTTTTCATTACGAATTCCGGGGAGATGTAGTAAAGATTTATAACCGATGACACTTTTCTGTAGTCGTTTATGTTTCTGTCTGAAAGCCACTGGAGTATGGCGGCCCTCCTCTTTATCTCCTCGTTTATGTCGCCATCAGTCATGTTTGACTTCTCGGCTATCTTCCTCAGTATTGTGCTTTTGGATGCGGATGCGAACGTGTCGCTCGAAGGGTTCCATTTTATTATTTCATTGACGACCGGCCGGTTATTGGGATCGACCCCGAGCATTTCCACCACCGAATCGATTCTTCTTTTGTACTTGTTCCCGCGCTTTATCCTCCTTATGAATATCACCAGGTCGAGATTTTCGAGGAGGTTCGGCGGGAGTTCTATGGGGGGCGTTATGAGTCTGTCAACGAGCTTCTGGAAGCTGTCGGCATGTATCGTCGAGAATCCGGCGTGGCCGGTGGCCATCTGCTGGAAGAGCACGTAAGCCTCCTTCCCCCTGACCTCGCCGACTATTATGTAGTCGGGCCTCTGCCTCAGCGATTCCCTCAGCAGTTCGAACATGTCAACTTCCCTGCCGACGGCTATGGATGTCCTGGCCACCTCGGGAACCCAGTGGGAGTGCGGAAGCCTGAGTTCAGCCGTGTCCTCTATGCTGACTATCTTCATCTGCGGCTTTATGAAGAGCGAGAAGGCGTTCAGGAGTGATGTCTTTCCGGTCGCGGTGCCCCCGGAAACAAGTATCGATGACATGTGCTCCACGGCGAACCACACGAGGGCCATGGTCTTCAGGTCGCACATCCCGCTCCTTATGAGGTCGACGGGCGTCAGCGGCTCTTCTGTGAACATCCTTATGGTGAAATTGCTGCCGTGCCTTGCTATGTCGCTCCCGAGCGTGGCCTGGACCCTGCTTCCGTCCGGGAGGGTGCCGTCAAGGAGGGGCTTCGCGACTGAGACGGATTTTCCGCATCTCTCGGCAAGCTTGTTCACGAAAGAGTCTGCGGATTCCTTGTCCTCAAACGCGGTGTTGGTTTTTATGGAGCCTATCTTGCCGTTCCTGTGGTACACGAATATCGGGATTCCGATGCCGTCGCATGAAATGTCTTCTATGTTGGGGTCCTGCATCAAAGGCTCTATCTTTTCCAGCCCTATGAAATCCCTTATGACGTAGTATCTTATGTCATCGAGGGATTTCTGGTCTATCCTTATCCTGAGAAACTTCACGGCCTTCTCGAAAATCCCCAGTATGTAGTTCACCGCCTCGTCCCTTTTTATGTGGCCGAAATTCACGTCCACCTTTTCCTGTATGTAGTCCTTTATTTCCTCCAGTATGGCCTTTTTTCTCGCGTCGATGTGCGGCTCGACAAGGTTGTACACCATTTCGCTTCTTGTTTTGTCGAAATGTATGTCGACATAGGCGTATACGCGCTCGCCTTCCTTCGGTTTTTTCGGAATCAGCGGGTATTTCATTGCGACGGAATTGGGGTCGAACGAGGCGTCCTCTTCGTATTTTTTGGTCTGGATTTCGGGTATCAATATTCCGTCCACGGCCCGCGGGCTCTGCGGGGCATTCAGCAGCTGAAACGCTTCTGCTGCCGGTTGCAATATGCCAGACTCAGGCATCAATATGCCCTGCGCAGCCTTCGGAAGCGTTTCTAAAGGCATGCGCTTGAACCGTATTCTTTTTTTCACTGTAATGTCAGGCGTCTCATCCCTGATTTTGCCTATTGTTATCTGCCTTGGTTTTGCTCTGGACAGTTCATCTTTTATCAAACTTCTTATGTATTCAGCGGACATGTCATTGCGTTCCTTCATTTCTATCCTTACAGGCCTTCTGGCATGCACGCTGGCAAGGTTCTTTTCCAGGTTTTCTATTTTTTTCACGAGAAAGTCTATTTCCGGCGGCCGGCTCCTGTGCGTTACTATAAGCTTTCTTCCAGAAAGTTTTGCGCCCAGGCCTTGCGGGCACCTTTCCCGCAGCCTTATTTTTTTCCCGTTTATCACAATATTATGCATATCTTTCAGCCCTTCTCACGTTTACGAGCCTTGTAAAGGCCGTTTTTTCCGAAACAATTTCTATGTACTGGGCGGTGCTCGGAACCTCGCCGTATATAATATGACTGCCGGATATATTAAATTTGAACAGGTTTTTTGTGACGTTGATTTCAGGATTGTTTATGCTGTAAATTACCAGGCTGTCTCCTGACGCCTTTATGATGTAGACTTCGGACGCGATTTTGTCCGGGACCTTGACCACGACCTTGCCCTTCTCCGCCTTCTCGGCTTCTGTTATGCCGTTTATTATAGTGTTCGCTATGTTGTTGAAATTGCTGTAGACTATCGTGTCGTTCGCGGATTTCTGGACGTTCTGGAAATTTATTATGACGGCGGCGGTTATAGACATCCCTATCATGAAAAGCAGGATTTCGTTTATTATATTGTTCTGTCCCTTCATGCTATAATTTATTGCCGGCCGCCTAAATAATGGTTACCTGAACGACGGTGCTGACCACGCTTCTCCCGCCAGATACTGTCCCTTCTGTTCCCGTGTTTTCAAGGATTATGTCGTGCGACTCGCCGGAGACCGCCCTCTCGCCCTGGAGTTCCAGCAGGAAAGACCTCGTGCCTGCGTCCAGCCTGATGTACCTCAGCGAATACGTCGTGGTGTACCTTGACTCGCCGGTGCTTTTGACGCAGAGAACCTCGGAATCCTTCTTCCCCCACTCCCCGCTCTGGGAACTGCATGCATTCCTGCCGAGGGGTATCTCCGCGTTCGTCGCGTAGACCGTCCCGTCTGTCTCTATCGTGTACGTGAAAAGGCCCCCGTCGGCCGGGTCGAACCTCAGTATGCCAGGCCCTGTTACCGTGATCTTGTCCCTTCCGCCGTTGTTCGCGACGCTTTTTGCCTTTTCGTTGATGCTCCTTATCAATTGCTCCGAATTCTCCAGCAGTGAGATGTCGCGGTTTTTCTGTATCAGCGGGAGGCCCCAGAAATATACCGAACTCACAACGCCTATAAGGATCCCTGATATGAGGACAAGCGATATGGCCTGCGTCTGGCCCTTCATGAATTAAATAGGAGGCGGGCGGTATAAAAAGAATTGCTGCAAGGAGCATTGTGATTGTATTGCAATCAGAATCCGGGCTGCGCCGGGACAGGCCTTCTCTGGACCTGCTGGACGGGTTTTGGCATCTTCATCCTCGCAATGTTCGAGAGCGCTATCGCGTTGAGCCTCTTTTCTATCTTGTCGAGCTTCCTTTCCATCTCGTCGTCCTGCTTCGCCGGCTCGGACTCCCCGACGACCTCTATCTTGCTCATGAAATCGTTTAACCTCGCCGTCATCTGGCTCACTGCATTCGAGAGTTCGGAGACCTTCGCCATCATCTCCGAGTTCACCTTCACGATGTCCTCCACTATGGCCTGGTTTGTCTTCACCACATCGACGAGCTCCTTCATCATCTCGTTGCTTGTCCCGCCCTTCTCGACCCTGTCAAGCCGCTTCTCCAGCTTGCGGATAGGGCTGAGGGGTATCAGTTCGTACTCTTCCTCATGCATGATAAATATGTGTCGGGGGCTGTATAAAAAGATTATTCGGAATCCGGGTGATTCGTGGCTATGATGTGCATGGAATGAACTTATCTGCAAAGGCATTATAATGCCTTTGAGATGATAAAGATATATCAACTAATGCTATCTTTGATCATTCCATGTCGCCCATATCGCCGCCCGGAGGCATTCCACCAGGTGGCATCCCGCCGCCGGAAGACTTCGCCGTTATGACGTCGTCTATCCTCAGTATCATCTCTGTTGCCTCGGAAGCGGACTTCAGTGCCTGCGTCTTTATCTTAAGGGGCTCTATGACGCCGGCCTCCTTCATGTCCATGGTGCCGCCGTTGAACACGTCGACGCCGTGGTTTTTATTGCCTTTCTCATGGAGCGTCCTCAAGCTTACAAGAATGTCTATCGGGTCCTTGCCCGTGCTTTCCGCAAGGGTCCTTGGCACTATTTCAACGGCCTCGGCGAACGATGTTATCGCCAGCTGCTCCCTCCCGCCGACAGTCTCCGCGTATTCCTTGAGCAGGCGCGAAATCTCTATTTCCACCGCCCCGCCCCCTGACACGACCTTCCCGACTTCCAGCGCGACCGCCACCCCGAGGACTGCATCGTCCATCGCCCTCTTCACTTCCTCGACTACATGCTCGGTGCCGCCCCGCACGAGTATTGACACGGCCTTCGGCTCCTTGCATTCCCTGACGAAAATCATCTGCTCCCCGGCTATCTTCCTCTCTTCGACTATGCCGGCGAACCCGAAGTCGTCCTTCGCGAGTTCGTCCACGCTTGAGGCTATCTTCCCGCCGGTGGCCCTCGCCAGTTTTTCCATGTCGCTCTTCTTGACGCGCCTCGCGGCCATTATGCCCTCCTTTGCGAGGTAGTGCTGGGCGAGGTCGTCTATTCCCTTCTGGCACAGGACGACGTTGCACCCGCTTGCCACGACTTTCTTCACCATGTCCTTCAGCATCTTCGACTCCTGGTCCAGAAATGCCTGAAGCTGGTCAGGAGAAGTAATCCTTATTTCAGCATTGGTTTCGGTGTCCTTCACTTCGAGGGCGCAGTCGAGAAGCGCTATTTTCGCGCTCTTCACGGTTTTCGGCATGTTCGGGTGCACTACTTCCTTGTCTATTACTATGCCCCTTATGAGTTCCGCGTCCTCTATGCTGCCGCCCTGCTTTTTCTCTATTTTTATGTTGTCCTTGTCTATGATTATTTTTCCGTCTTTCTTTTCCGCGACTATCTTCACCGCTTCTACGGCGATTTTCGCCAGACTCTCCTTTGCCGATTCGCCGCCCTTTCCTGTCATGGCTGTCATGGCTATTTTTTCAAGGTCCCTGGCGTTCTCAATCGATATGTCGTCGGCGTACGATTCCAGCGCCTCCAGGGCCTTGTTCTTTGCCATTCTGAATCCGCGTATAATCATCGTGGGATGAATGCCCTCTTCAATGAGCTGCTCCGCTTTCTTCAGGAGTTCGCCTGTTATCACCACAGCGGTAGTGGTGCCGTCCCCGACCTCGTCTTCCTGCGTCTTTGAGACTTCGACTATCATCTTTGCCGCCGGATGCTCGATGTCCATTTCGCCCAGTATGGTGGCGCCGTCATTCGTTATTGTAACGTCGCCTATGCTGTCAACCAGCATCTTGTCCATGCCCTTCGGGCCCAGGGTTGTGCGGACGCTTTCCGCAACCACCTTCGCGGCCGCGATATTGCGCGACTGCGCGTCCCTTCCGGTATTCCTCAGGGTGCCTTCCGGCAATATGAAAATAGGCTGCCCTGCAAGTTGTCCTGCCATGTCATTCTACCTCCTTGGAAATGTGCAAAAGCCATTTGGCTTTTGACATATCAAAGGAATTTTATTCCTTTGAAGATGTGCATGAAAGTATACTGCATAAGTCTTTAAAAACCCTTCGATTGCAAGAAATTACCATCTTCTGGCGAACTTCCTTATGTCTCTGGCGCTCATGTCCCTGAAAGATTTCTCGTCCACGGAGGGTATTTCGGCGTCCACTTCAGACTTGCTTATGGCGATTATCGGCCTGCCTGATATCTCGGAGAATCTTCTCAGCGACTCGGCGTTCTTTTCTATCCTTCCGGGGATTTCGTCCGCCTCTGACATGACGGCGAACTTCCTCTCCTCGGCTATTATGTTTACAGGCGACTGCCTGACTATGCTGGTGCTGAATCCGAGTTTTTTCAGGTTCCTGTATACGAATGACTCGAACCTGTTCTCCGGCCTGTTCTCCTCCCCTCCTCTTTTCACGTCCATCTTTGCGCTTTCTATTATGCCTTTCCCGAGCACCCTTTCCATTGCGAGCGCATTTTCGTAGCTCATTTTGAGCCTTGACTTCTCGTGCTCGTATACGCTTTTCTTCGTGACGCCCACCCTTTCGGCAAGCTCCTTCTGGCTCATGCCGGAACGGATTCTCCTCCTCCTCATGACGTCAGAACTTATATCCACGAAAAGGCCGCCCCTCCTCCTGTAAATAACCGGGATTTCGTTCTCCACGACGCTTTCAAATGTGTTAACGTTCATGGCCGGTATGTCAAACCTTTCATATATTATGTCGTCCTGGAGGATTTCCCTCCTAGTAGTGGAGCCGACTACCATGGCCTCGGTGCTTATTTCGCCGGATATTATCTTGAGGTTCTTCGCCTGCTCTTCGCTGAACGAGTCTATATTATTCAGGACCTTGATCAGGATAACTCGCCTTTTCCTGGCCGCTATGTCAAAGCAGCCCCTGTACTCGCAGTAACTGAAGCCGTTCTTTTCCAGCACGCCCTCGACTTTTTGCATCAGCATAGATTCACTATCGTTTCAAGGTTTATAAGATTGTGACAAAGAAAAGGTACGTAAGGGCCGGTATCTTGAAAATGGAATTTTCGAGATCTCGGCTCTTGAAATCGCGGGCCGGTAGCTTAGGCTGGTAGAGCACCTGTCTTATATGACGTATTTTGATAACAGGATAAATCAAAATATCGCTCGAAGCCAACAGGAGAACGTCGGATGTCCTGAAGTCGTGAGTTCAAATCTCATCCGGCCCATTATCCCAGATACGCGGACCTGTCCTTCTTGAACTTGAGGTCGCTCCAGGCTGACGACATCTTGACGGAGAATTTGAGGAGCTTTTCCTGCATCTCGCCGTTCCACAGTTCCCATGTCTTCTTTATCCATTCGGCCGTCTTCTTGTCGTCCGGGGATATCATCAGAGTGTTGTTTTCCCATTTCAGCATCTGTATCTTCTTATACAGCTCGAAAAGTTCCCGCCTTTCGGCGCCTGTCACCATGTTCTGCTCGTACATGCATGAGAAGGAGTCGATGCCGCCTATGACGGGCTCTATTATCCTTTCGCTGAACATGAAAAGTTTCTCGGACATCTCGTTCCTTATCTGTTCGAATATCTTGTCGTCTTCCTCGAATTCTATCTTGAACTTTTCCTTCAGTTCGTTGAGGTGCGGGAGGCGCATTTCCGCCTGCATCTTCTGGTACTTGCCGTCGTCATTCATAGATAAGAGATGGAAACTGAACTATAAAAGGATTTTCTGTCTCGAAAAGATATTTTTTCGCGCAAAAAATGCATTTCGCCAGCCTTACGGAAAGAGTTTTTATGCGTTCCAGATGAAAAGAAAGCACGGGCCTGTGGTCTAGTGGTATCCGCAAAGACACGAGATGATGCTTGCCTCACACGCAAGAGGTCGCAGGTTCAATTCCTGCCGGGCCCATTAATAATGGAGATTTTGCCGCCGATATTAGTTTTACATACCCCTTTCTTCATCTCGAGGCAGTATTTTGCGCCGCGGCATGAATAAGTTCTCCATGTCTTCATATCAAAGGTCATGGGCACGGCAGGTTCTTTTTTTATTATCGTAAGGTTTTTGTCAAGGAAGAACAGGTCAAGTTCGCGCTTCACGAATGGCATCCATATGCTGCTGCCGCGCACAAGCGCGCCGTCGATGCCGCGCATGCCGTCAAACATCAGGCCCCGAATGCACGAGATGCCGCGGCAGTCCTTCACGCAGAATGTTTTCTTTCCGATGCATATCTTCATCAATCATTAATAAATTAGATGCATAAAAAAAGCATGAGGGTCATTGCAGATTTGCAGATACACTCCAAGTATTCAAGGGCCACTTCTCCGGACATGACGATAGAGGAGATATCAAAATGGTCGAAGGTCAAGGGCCTAGGCCTTACAGGCACAGGGGATTTCACACATCCGGCATGGCTGGAAAACCTGAAGAAGAAATTGAGCGGTGACGGCATTTACGAATACGACGGCACGAAGTTCATGCTTACGGGGGAGATATCTCTCATATACACAGACAAAAAACAGCGCCGCGTTCACCTTCTGCTCCATGCCCCGTCATTCGATGTCGTAGACCAGATGAACGAATGGCTTGACAAAAAAGGCCGCAGGGATTATGACGGCAGGCCGGTCTTCGGCTTCTCGTGCACTGAATTCACGGAGGCGATGATGGAAATAAGCAAGGACATAGAAGTGATACCCGCCCATGCATGGACGCCGTGGTTCTCCCTGTTCGGCTCCATGTCAGGCTACGATTCTCTGAAGGAATGCTTTGGCGACACAGCGAAATACGTGCATGCAATCGAGACCGGTATGAGCAGCGATCCCGCAATGAATTGGAGGCTTTCTCAGCTTGACGGCATCACGCTAGTGAGCAACAGCGATTCGCATTCGCCTTATCCGTGGCGCCTCGGAAGGGAGTCAAATGTTTTTGACATGAAGGATGATTTTTCCTACATTGATGTCATAGATGCGATAAGGACAAGGAAGAATTTCATTTTCACAATAGAGACGCCGCCGGAATACGGGAAATATCATATCGACGGCCACCGTGCATGCAATTTTTCATGCGCACCCGAGGAGACAAAAAAACTCAAAGGCATTTGCCCGAAGTGCGGCAGGCACATGACGATAGGAGTGCTGAACAGGGTGGAAGAGCTTGCCGACAGGCCTGAAGGCTTCGGGCCGAAAGACGTGGTTGATTTCAAACGTCTTGTCCCTCTGCACGAACTCATTTCGCATTCGCTTAATGCGGGTGTGGCCACGAAGAAAGTCTGGGATATTTACAACAAAATGATATCGCAGTTTGGAAATGAGTTCAATATCCTTCTTGATGTTGAAAAGGAGCAAATTTCAAAATATTGTGATGAAAAACTCACATCCCTGATAATGCGCAACCGCGAAGGCAGGCTTCGCATAACGCCGGGGTATGACGGCGTTTACGGCAGGATCATGGAAGAGAAGGAAAGCCTTGCGCGTTTCCTAAGACCTTGACGGTCCTATCACGCTCACCGTGGTGTGCTTGTCGACGTAGTACCTGTAGAAGATTTCGAACGTTATGCTTACCGTGCCGACAGGCGTCGTCTGCCATGCAGCCTTGTCCACCACTACCTTGCATCCGAAGGGCGCCTTGCCGTCGGAGCGCAGTTTCACGAGGTCGGCTACGTAAGGGGTTATAAACACCTCGGTCCCGCTCTGGTCAAGGCAGTCGGAGAAGCGGGCTCCAGGGCCGTTTATCTGCATTGTTGCGATGACGAAGCCGCTTTCGACACCGGGATCACCAGCTCCTGCCGTGCTTTGTATATTGCTGAATGGCAGCGGATAGCCCTGGCCGACGTTCTGCAGCTCGATGAGGTAATTGAACGTTTCCACAGGGGTGAATGTCATGTCTGTGCTGATAACCATCGGGCTGGCGCCTCTTGATATGCTGACCTGTATCGGCGCCGCATGCGTATTGACGATGCTCAACGGGGTGTCAGTGATTTCCCCTATGTCATGCCTTCTCTTGTATTCGGCCTTGCTGTATGCCGGTATGTTTACCTGGGCATTGGAAGTGTAGAAGAATGACGTCCTTGCTGTGACAGGATAATCCACCTTCAGCCCTTCAGGCAGCAGCGGAGGCTTCAGTGTCCAGTCTGCCGTGAACGACTGCCCTGGCTTGTTCCTTTCAGGAAGGGGCGGCGAAAGGAAGGGCTCTACCTTTATTCTCTGGGTGTTTAGTGTCGAAATATAAGCGCAGGACTGGCTCACGAACTGGCCGAAAGAGTTCTGTATGGCAGGCGTGATGCTGTAGCCGCTCGCCGACACCGAAAAGTCTCCGCCCTCAAAGGCCACGTTTACCGCCCTGCTGCCGTCAGGATTCAGTTCGCCGTAGCCGAAAGAGCCTCCCCACTGCCCGTTGATCCTGTGTATGTTGAATCCAAATATCTGGAATCCCAATGAAACGCCGCTTTGCCCTGCCACGCCTGACAGGCCGAAAGGCGTGCTGAACGGCACTCCTGCAATGTCGGTCCAGCCTCCCTCGAGCCCGAACAATTCTGTGGTAACGCAGTCCGCGGTCGTGCCGCCGATGTTCTCGCCGTCCAAGAAGAACCTTACAGTGTCGCCGTATTCCGCGACCTTCGGGTCGGCTGTGAACTCGTTTATCACGATGCCGTTGTTCGGGTTCTTCGCCTGCGAGACGCAGCCCGCTGCAAAGAGCAGTGCAAGAATGAGCAGGATGTAGTACTTCATTTTCTCACTGAATAACTATAGAAATGGCTGTATATAAATCAAGTTGAAAATGCTGGTTGAGTTAGGCTTCCTTCTTGCCTATGACGTTCACGCTCACCGACTGTTTTGTGAAGTATTTGTAGTTTATGTCGAACACGAGGCTGACCTTTCCTGTGGGCAGACTTCTCCATGAACTCTTGCTGAACTTTATGTTGCACACTATGGGGACGTTCTGCGTCTCCCTGAGCCTTACTGTGAGCCTGTCGCTTCCTGTCCCCTGCACGGCGCTGTCAAGGTCAAGCGTCGTGCCGCTTGTCTGGCCGAGGCAGTTGGAAAATTCGACGTTTGATCCCAAAATCTTTATTGTTCCTGTCAGCTTCCCTTCATCAGTCGAAACCGCCGGATCGCCGGTCGGGAATCCGCTCCCGGTATTCTGGAACTCTATCTTCAGCGGATACACATACCAGTTGGGGTCGTCGCTGGCCCCCTCGGTGTCGACTATTATGAATGTGCTTTTTGCCGTTGAAGGCACTGAGAGCTTCAATGGGCCGTTGCTGTTCTGGACTATCGGAGGCTCTATTGTCGAGCCCGTTATCTGCTGTCTCCTGTATTCCTCGTCGTTCACCGTGGTGAACTGCAGGAAGCCGTTCATGTTGTAATCATACGTCACCCTTGCCTCGACGCTTGCCGGGGTTGTGATGCCCTGCGGTATCTGCGGTGTCTTGAACTCCCACTGCGCCGCGCGGAAGTCTCCCGGAAGGTTTCTTTCAGGCTGCGGCGGCCTCAGCGTCCCGAAACTCCTGCTTGTTATCTGGCTGACAACGCCGCCCCCTGAAGGGTCCCTCCACTGGCCCTCGACGCCGTAAAGCGTCACTTCAACATTTCTTGCGTCAGTGCCGCCTATATTTTCGGCTTCAACATCGAATATCACGCTGTCGCCCGAGAAAACTTCGATGACAGAAGGCGTTGTCGTGAATGAACTTATGCGGACGCCCTCGTTGGCGCTCACGGTCGTGGAGCGCTGGCCCCCGACGCACCCGAGAACAAATACAAGGGCAAGAACAGCAAGAATCGCAAATTTCATTTACATCACTGCATATAGATATGATTGTCACGGTTTAAAAAGGTTTTTTGCTCATTTGGCTTTGTTTAAAAAGTCGTGAGCATCTGTCTGATGCCCACTGACGGGTAAGCCATTGGCTGCAAAGCATGCCAATGGCTTCACTTTTTAAACAAATCCTGCTCATTTGACTATCCTTATGTCAAGGCTCTGCCTCGTCTCGTAATTATATAATATCTTTATTGCCATCGGATAATTGCCTATTACGTCTATGTTGTCGGGCGGGAGGAGTTCGCACGTTATCCTCGGGAACCTGTCCCCTATGGGCGAGAGCTTCTGGTCAAGGCGCTCGCATTTGACAAGATTGTCCCCTATAGTGAAATCTGATACAGAGCCTTGCAGACCAAGTTCTATCCGGTTGCTCTGTATTTCTGCCGGTTTCCGGATATCGGTTCCCTGCACGATTACAAAGTTTCCCGGCTCGATGTCCCCGACGAACCCGCTGCCGGTGTTTCTTATTGTCAGGTAAA
>JACPJX010000019.1 GCA_016187365.1 Candidatus Aenigmatarchaeota archaeon
CTTTCCTGAGTTTTTCTTTGTGAAACTCTATCTGTTTTTCTATCGATTCAATTCCTTTTTTCGCGCGCTTTTTTCCTGACATAATTTATCTTGCTCTCCAAAAATGAAATCAATTTTATTATTGTACCCATTGATATTTCATATCCTGAAAATTTTCTACCGCTTTTTTCTGACCTGTAAATGCTTATGAGCGAGGAAAATTCTTTAACTGATATCCCGATGCCCAGAATTTCCTGTCTAAATGAATGCGTGGAATATTTTATGTCGTCAAGAAGGTATTCCAGAATCATGGCTTCTCTAAGACGCATAACAACCGGATAAACCAGATCTGTTGCATGTGTATAATCCAAATCTATGATTTTTTTTGTTATGTTTAGCGACGATTCTATTATTTTTAATCTTTTTTCTATTTCTCTGGCGGGGGGCGCATTTTTCCTTACATCGTCCAAAAGATTGTGATTTATTATTGCCACGGCCTCGTCCCTGATTGTTTTGTAAAATACCGGATCATGTGCCAGAACATTCCTTAATTCACTCAAACTCTTCACCTGTATGTCATATTTCTTCTTTATTTCGGACGGGATGAATATTTTGGCATCTTCGTCCGTAACCAGAAGTATGTCTATATCAGAGCCTCTTTCCATTTCCTTTCTGGCGTAAGAGCCGTATAAAATGGCGCTGATAACGTGCTCCAGAGGCACATTTTCCAGCACGTCCTTTCTGGGATTGGCAGGCTCGTCTATCATCTCCACTTTTACCTTTCCCCCAATCCAGCTGCTCGGCACATAGACGCCTCCGGAGTTTCCGTACTTCTTTACGGTTTTCAGTATCGTTGTCATACGTATATACTATGTATATACATTTAAATATCTTTACGAATCCAACCGCGGCGCCAAATATGGTTTTTAGCCTTCTACAGACATTATTCCTACATGGTTCTCGTAAAGAAGGCCGACGGAAGGAAGGAGGAGTTCGACGGCGGGAAGATAATAGCCACGTGCATGAGGGCCGGGCTGCCGAGGAAAGCTGCGGAAGCCGTGCTGGCAAAGGTCAATAAGAAGCTTTACGACGGCATAGGCACGCATGACATATACGAGATGGTCCTGAAGGAACTGGAAAGGACGGAGGACAGGTCGTCAATGGTCTTCAGGCTGAGGGAAGCCGTGTCCCAGATGCCTTCGGACAAGTTCGAGCTGTACGTGATGAAGCTATTGGAGGGGAGGGGGTACAGGTGCCGGTGGAACGTCCTCGTGAAGGGCAGGTATGTGGAGCACCAGGCCGACATACTGGCGGAGAAGGCCGGCAGGAAATACCTTGTGGAATGCAAGCACCACGTCAACCCTCACAGGTTCTGCGGCCTCGGCATAGCTCTTCAGGTGCAGGCGAGGCTCGACGACATAAGGGACGGGTTCAGGGAGGGAAAGAACACGCTCGATTTTTCGCAGGCATGGATAGTGACCAATACAAAGTATTCGGAGCACGCCAAATCCTACGCCTCGGGGAAGAAGATAATACTTTCGGGCTGGAAATACAAGGGCAAGGATTCGCTGGAGAACATCATACAGTCAAAAAGGATGTATCCGGTATCCATGCTGAAACTGGACAAGAACGTGAAAAGCAGGCTCTACGAGCAGAATATCACCACGATCCAGGAGGCGGTCGGGGCGAAAGGCATCGACAGGAAGGCCGCGGATTATATTAGGAACCAGACCAAACTTCTTCTGGGTTAAGTTTATAAGAATCCCAATCAATTTTTATAGATTGGCTGGAGAGCATCTCAGGCTTATAGCTCCGCTATAAGTCGGTGTCCTTTGTGATACCTCTATGAGCTTTGATCCGGCCTTTTCCTTATTCCTGAAAGCAGTTCGCACGCCTTGCATGTCCTGCCCGAAGAAGGCTCGCCGCACTCAACGCATTCCTGCACGCTTCCTTCCGGAACCGGCAAACTGGCCTTCAGCCTGTCGTAAAAACTGACTATCTGCTGCTTCGTCCCGGGATACTTCAGCTCGAAATCGTTCAGCAATGACTGCATGTCGCGCCTGACGTTGTCAAACGAGTGCGGGCACTCGTCGCCTGCAAATTCTATGCCTTTCAATATCGCATAAGCAGCCACCTCCCTTTCCGGTATGTCGCGCATGGGCTTTATCCTCGGGACGAATTTCACGTTCGCTGATACGCCCGGCGAGGCGCCAAGCCTTGCGAACCGCATGGAATCGCCCCGGACGAAGTTCATCATGATGCTCTGCGCCTCGTCGTCAAGATTATGGCCTACTGCCAGCTTCGAGGCCCCCAGTTCGCGCGCCTTCATGTTCAGGAGATACCTGCGGAAGACGCCGCAGTACGTGCAGTGCTTAACCTGCCCGAGAATATCCTGAAGGGCGTCAATCTCAAAGCCTAGTTCCTTTTTGTACGAGTATACATGATGCTCTATCCCAAGCCCGCGCGCGAGCTCGGCGGCGCATCCGATGCCTTTCGGCCTGTATCCGCCGATTCCTTCGTCAATGGAAAAGGCAACCATGTCAAAGCCCCTTATCCCAGACAGAAGATGGAGCATTGAGAGCGAGTCCTTGCCGCCCGAGACCGCGACCGCAATCCTGTCCCCCTTCTGTATAAGCCTGTTTTTCGACACCGTATGGCGGAATTTCCTCTCAATACTGGATACGAAGCATGACTTGCACCAGCCCCTGCCCTCGTAGCGCCTGTAATAAACCGCACGGCCGCCGCATTCGCACTTCATGCTAACCGCCGGAAATCACCCTTATGGTCTCAAGAACGTCATTTTCCGAAAGGGTTTCGGTGTCGGCGCACAGCTCCCCGCGGCGCTTCACAAGAACGGTTTCCTGGTTGATGCCGGCCTTCCTGAGGGCGTCTGCCACGGTATTCCCTGAACCGACTTCCACCGCCTTGCCGTCAAGGACTATCCTCATCAAATTAGTGAGCCCTCAAAACTATTAAAAAACTATAAAACAAGTCTCATAGCATGCCGGCGTGGCACAACCTGGTACTGCGCCAGTCTCGAACAGATGAAAAGCAAAGCTTTTCAATGTCCCGAAGAAACTTGTTTCTTCGAGGAAACTGGTGTCCTTCGGACTTGCAGGTTCAAAACAAATCCCTTTTCTCGAAAGAAAAGGTCTTTGTAAACCCCAAAAGAACTATGAATATGAAGAGGGATTTGGGAAAATCCTGCCGCCGGCGCTTTTTATTTATTTGCCGGATAATCTATACTCAAGCCAGGATGGCGGAGCTAATCCTCGAAGGAATGCAATTCCTTCGGGATGCCGGAAACCTTCAGGTTTCCGGGCATGCTCAAGGTATGAGTTTGCATTTTGCATACAATGACTACGGGCGTCTCCAATGGTCCAACACCAATCCCTTTTCTTCAGAAGAAAAGGTCTTGGTGAACCCCAAAAGAACTTCACTAAGATTGAAGACAAAGAAGGATTGGATGGTGGAATGCGCTAGCCTTGAGAGCTAGTATGCCTCGTTAACGGGCGCGGAAGCGCCTTTGAGGAAGCATGCGCAGGTTCGAAACCAATCCCTTCTTTTGAAAAAGAAGGTCTTGGTGAGCCCCAAGAAAACATGTGGGGTATTCACCGTGTATGATTGGCGAAATTCCTGCTCCTGGCGCTTTCGTGCTTTTCCTGTAATTATTCCGTGGTTCATGCGTCCCCAAAACCTTTATTAACGGGGGGCACCAAGTCTAATACAACCTATAGGATTAATCTTCAAGGAATTCCCTTCGTTGAAGATGTGCACATCCAAAAGGGAGGAGATAAAAAATGGTAGTAGAAATCCTCGCGGACCTGACAAGAAACGCAGTGAACTTCCTTCCAAATATAATAAGCGCCGTAATCCTGCTCGTGATAGGCCTCATCGTGGGCAAGATAGTCGGCAGGGTAGCAAAGGAAGTTCTGCAGAGGGTGAAGCTCGACTACTACGTGTCTGAGACCAAGAAGCCGGTATATAGCCTGGCAGACATATTCTCACTGGTTGTGAGATGGTGGATATATCTGGCTTTCATAACAGCGGCTCTCTCAAGAGAAGTTCTGGGAATAACATATCTGGCGACATGGGTTGCCGAAATAAATGCGTTCATACCCAGGATAATCGGGGCTTCTGTAATCTTGGTCGTTGCCTTCGTCATGGCAGAATACATAAAAGGCCACATAAAGAAGACGAACACCCTGTGGAGCACCGTCGTTGGCAAAGTACTGTTCTTCTTTGTCATGTACGTTGCGATAGCGATTTCATTGCCCATACTGGGAGTGTCGTCAACTCTGGTGGACAACATCCTGCTCGTGATAATAGGCGCAGTAGGACTCGGCACAGCCATAGCGCTTGGCCTGGGTCTGAAAGACGCGGTAAGCGAGATATCCAAGAAGTATGTCAGGAAAATAAGAGTATAAATCCTGACTTTTTTCTTTTTTTCTTTCCATGAATCTTTATTTTTATAGATTTAGGCGTAAGCTACATTTTATTCACCATGCGCTTGTAGTCTAGCGGTAGGATACGACCTTGCCAAGGTCGCGAGGCGAAAGCCCGACAAACCCGGGTTCAAATCCCGGCAGGCGCATTACAAATCCCTTTCTTTTCAAAAAGAAAGGTCTTTGTATGTCCCAAAGAAAAGTAAAATATAATTAAGACAAAGAATAATGGCAGGCGCATTACAAGGTCTTGCAACTATTTAAGCAGGGACAAACAATTTTCTATTATGCTGTTCAAGAGGCGCGAGAAGGATGATTTCAAGGAGATAAAGGACGCGGTTGAAGAGCCCTCGGACTACAAGGAATACGACGAGGAGCCGCTGATGGAAAGGTCGATGGGCTCGGCGCCGCTTTTCGTGAAAATAGACAAGTACAAGGACGTCATCTCAGAGATACAGGAGATGAAATCCTTCATGTCAAACATAAAGCAGGTCTTCAGCGTACTCCACGAGACTGATGGCATAAGGTCGGATGCCCTGAAGGTCATGCGGGCCTCAATACAGCGGCTGGAAAAGAGCGTCCTTGAGATAGATGCGGAGCTCGTGAGGCCGAAAGGCTTAAGCATGGAGGACATACAGGGCAGGGAAGAGGCGGGCCACATAGAGAATTCCCTGACGGACCTGCAGAAGCAGCTGAGCGAGCTGAAGCGCGAGCTTCAGGACATGCGCTGAATAAACTATAAGGCGATTTGAATCAAAAAAGAAACGTTCATATTATACCAAAAGAACGTCCTTTTTGCCATGGCTTCTATAATAATTTTGGCAACAGCCGCCATATTTCTATACCAAAACCAAAAAAACGAAGAATATAAAAATTTTGAAGAAACGTGGATGAATATGGATGCTAGAGAAATAAGAGAATATCTAAGCAAAAATGATGTATCAGTATCGGAAGAAAAACTAGAACAATATAAAGAACAAATGCAGCTTTGGCTTTCACAAGTAAAAGAGGGAAAGACAGAAAATATCAGAAAGATTTTAAGGAAACATGGAATAGAATCCGCGGATCTGGAAGACGGAATCAATAAACTGCATGAAATCTCTAAAAAAGACAGATTCAATGACTCCGAAGCAATTTATACTATGATTAGCGCATCGGTTGACCTAAGTGTTATGGAAAGCATAGAAAAAATAGCAGAAAACGATTCAAGCCTTTCATCAATTCAGTCCAGCACCATTTTTATCGCCTTTTTGATGGCAAATAATGGAGTTGAAGCTACGCATATCACGACAGAAGCTTCCCAGAAACTGAAGTCATGTATGTCGGAGACGGCAAATAATACGTTTTTCTGCATAAATGAAGTATCAGAAAGCATTGAAAATATATTGGAAGGCTTTATTGTTGAGAGCTCTTTGGCAGAGGTAGATGACTGCTCAAGATCTCTGGTTATCAAAAAATCAAATAATTTAGTTCAGGATTTAGGCAAAAAACTGAAAAGCACAAAAAATCCCTATCTGAAATTCTTCAGAAGCCTGAATCATAACATTTACAATTACTGCGGCAAAAAAGCGTTTGAAGAGTTAAAAAATAACGAAAAATATACATGTTATTGGCCAGAAGACTATAATAGATATAGAAGCGCAATGGTGACAATTGCTGCTTCATCGCCATTTGCCAGCTGTGTCGTAAATCAAACGATACAAAAAACCGAAGGAATTTCTCTGAAAAATGACTAATAAAGAAAGCTCTTCATGAAATGTCGCAACGCCATCAGGTGCAGCTCGACCCTTTTCTCGAAATCTATCAATCCCGGCGTCTCGATGCATACCACGCGCTTCACTATCTCCCTTGACCAGAGGTACTGTTCCAGATTGCGGCCCTTGCTGCTCGAGACAATCTTTATGCCGCCGCGGTTCAGGATGCCGTATATCGTCTTGTCATGGTTTATAGCGACGCCTTTCTTCCTGAGCGCATTGATGAATTCGACGTCATCCGCTATTATATCGCGCAATTTTCCCGCGTCAAAACTCCCGGTCTCGTACATATAGAAAGACTTCATGTCGACATCCTCATGCAGGGATATCATGACGTCAAAACTCTTCCCGTTCATGTAATTTTCTATCACGGAGTTCTCCCTGTGGAACTTCCTGCAGCCGAAATGCCTGTTGAGGTCTATGGGGCCGTTTTTCCTGATGTTCTTTGAAAACCCTATCGGATTCATCAGCGGCAGGAGCGTGACAGAGAAATCCCTGAGAAGTTTCGGCGTCCCCGGATCCCCTATAAACCTTGCAAGCGCCTCAGGCGGCGCTTTTTCGTCGCCGTGTATGCCAGTAGTTATAAGGATTTTCTTCCTGCCGCTTCCTATGCTTATTGCAACCACGGGGCATTTCGTGTTCTCGTGCACGACCGTGCCCAGCACATGCGTATGGAAAGATATGTAGTTCCTTGACGCCGCTTCGTACCTTTTCAGGAGGGAAAAGCACTGCCCGGGCTCGAACATAAATGCGGGAGGGCGGATTCGAACCGCCGAACGGACTAACCGACAAGATTACCCCATTCTTTGATTAAACTTTCTTTCCGAGAAAGTTTACTTGAGTTTCGCAATCATCCATGAAGTCATAACTCAAGGAAGCATGCTTGCGCCTTTCTCCGAAAATCTTTCACATCAGTGAAAGACTGTGACCAGACTTGGCTACCCCCGCCTGATTCAATATCTGCATGCAAGACTTATAATTCGATTTTGTAGCGCAGGAAAGCCCCGAAGCCGCCCAGAGCAAGCAGGCGTTCCCCGGCCTCGTGATTGGAATATATTATTCTGACTTCGGCGCCCGTGTTTTCCGCAGATTTCAGTATGCCCTCGTTCTCCCTGACCATCCTGTCAGACACGAGGAGCATGGCAACAGCTCCCGCTTCGGACGCTTTCCTGACATCATCCCTGCCGTATACGACCTTGCCGTCCCTCGAAAGTCCGGCAAAAAATTCCTCGACAAGGCGCGTCTGCAGCGCTATGGAGGATGACTTGACTATCTTCTCTATGGTCCCGCGGCGCAGCACCTCTTTCATGCCGGCCTCCCCTGCATGGGCGATGCCGTCAACAACCACCTTTCCGGCAAGCTCCCTGCCGTCCTTTATCATCTTCACCAGTTCTTCCTTTGCGAAGCCCGGGCCTGCCAGTATTATCCTGAAGCAGTCCTTTTCCTTCATGTAATTCAGGATTTCGGCATAATATTTTTCCCTGCCTTCCTGCCCGTACGCCTTGCCGGTGACGCCGCGGAAAGACGCAAGGTGCTGGAGCTTTTCCGTGACCATATAAAAATCGGCTTCGCTGTCGTCCATCACGCAGACAAGTATCTTCGGGTGCTTCACCTTCGCGTCCTCGAGCCTCTGGATCTCGTACTTCTTCCATTCCCTCTCTATGGAAACGGGCTGACCGGGCATGATTTCAAACGCGTGCCACCCGCGCTCCCCCTCCGAACACTCCAAGATTTTTCCGGCGGCGCGCAGCTGCCCGCCCTCGAAGTCGACTTTCTCCACAGAGACCTTGGCGAATATGTTCCGGCGCACCGCGGTGCGCGTGTCGCTCCTCTCGGTTTTTATGGACCTCTGGGTCCTGCCGGACACCATGTCGCCTTTCTGGAGGATCTCGGAAATTATCCACAGGTCGTCGGCGTTTTCAGGCACTACAGTAAGAACATTATGCTTAAGGTCTTTCTTCAGGAGCTTCATGTGTATAATAGGAAAATAAATACTTTAATGAGGCATTATAATTGCATGGCTTTATTTTCAGAGCCTCATTTTACCGATATCGGGACGGGTGAAAGGGAACCCATTTTCTATTTCTTCTTTAACGGATGGCTCCAAACAAGAATAGAAAAAGGCCTTGAAACTGATGGTGACATGCAAGAACAAGCCGTCAACATGTATGTTGCTGCGCTTCTCACGGAAGAAGTGCTTCATCAACCGAGGCCGTATTTCAGGGATATGCCCGGTGATGTGCTTGATGTCGCCGAGCCTCTGGGGCCCGGCGCAAGGTTTCATGTCTTCAGGGAAAATGCCGATGCAAGGCTTTTCAATGACGGCATAGCAGAAGACCCTTCCATAAGAGGCAACGGAAGCCTCTATTTTTCGATGGCGTCAAGCTGCGCACCACGGCGCGGGGCGAGGGATGTGACCGAAGCGCTGTATTTCAGATATGAAACATATGTATCGCTTCTCCGCAGCATGAGGGTTCATTACCTCAACCTTCTTGCAAGGATTTCCGAAGCCAGCATGTATCACTTGCAAAGGGAAACCAACGAAGCGGCGCTGCCCCTTATAAGGGAAGATGTCCTGGATATGGCCCTCGACGCGAAAAATGCGTATCAGAGGGCAACAACAGAGGAAGAAAGAAGCGCCGTAATCGCCAACTACAGGAGAATCGAGGACTGCGTCAAGACGCTCTTTCCAGCTTTCAGCCCCCCGTGGAAGGATAATTAAGGTTTTTAAAGCTTTCTGTAATTACTTACTTCTAAGTGACAAATATATGGCAGACGAATTTCCTGCGTTCCTTGCGTTAGGCATAGGAATAATAGCCGTGCTGCTGATAGCGTTCAACGCAAGCTTCGTCCAGGAAGGGCCGAGATTCACAGGCAACTTCTTCCTTGGGGAATTCGAGGACAAGGAGAAGAAAGGCGCCATATTCACGGGGACGAACTTCACTGACCAGTTCATACCGTTCAATTTCGCGTTCGAAGCTGACAGCCTTTACGAGACAAAGACAGCGGAGATAGGCGGCAGGGAAGTGTCAAACGGCGTGCTTTTCGGCGAAAAATCCGTGAGGTACACGCTTGAAAAAGGCGACAGCGTGACTGCAAAGTTCAGGATAGAGAGCACGAACGCGGTTTCGCCGCTCATATTCTCGCTCAACGGGAAAGAGCACGCGCACGACCTGAGGGAAGGCATCCACGAGATAACGATAGACGAACCCTTCGGGGACGGGAGCGTTCTCGAGATAAAAACGGCAAGCTCAAACTGGAAGATATGGGCGCCCTCCCTGTACAGGCTGGAGGGGCTGAGCATAAACGTGAAGGCCGCGAAGGAGGGCGTCGACCAGTACATATTCAACATAGGCGATGAATGGGAGACGATGCAGTCCGGACGCATTGACCTTTACATGAAGGAGAACATAGGCACGCTCAAACTCGACCTGAACGGCAAGAACATATTCAACGGCATCTCAAGGGATTTCCAGCCGATAAGATTTTCGAGCGACGAGGCGAGGAAAGGCCAGAACATCCTCACATTCACGGCAACGCCAAACTCGAAGTTCAGGGGCGAGGCCACGATGGTGCTGTTCTACAAGCACGGCGAGCAGAAGGAAGTGAAGGCAATAATAAACCTGACGGAAGACGAGCGCCGGGCGCTGAAAAGCGGCGCGATAAACTTCAAGATTGTTGACGTGAGCAGGAGCGGCGGCGTGGCCGCGCGCATAACCCACCAAGGCGAAACGACATTCAGTTCATTCGCCAGAGCGGAAGAAGGCTTCTACCGGTTCGACTTCGAGAAGGACGACGTGCTCCCGGGAATAAGCATCGTAAGCATAGACGCCATAGACGGCGCATCGTTCCTCGTAAAGGATTTGGACGTGAAACTGGAAAAGGACTGGCTAGTGCTCCGGACTTAGATATTTTATTTCTCAAGACCAGTTATTATCATGCAGAACGTTGAAGGCGAGATAAAAGCCCTCGAGAACGAGATAAGGCGCATAAAGCTCCTGAATTCGCTTGGCAAACTCCAGCTGGGCGAGGCGAAAAGGGAGATAAGGATACTTGAATCCAGGATAAAATCCCTTATGGAAGGACTGCCGGCCCACCAGAAAGAGATGATGCTCCTCCGGAAGGAGTTCGGCAAGGAGTTCTAGCGTATCTAGCGTAATTCCTCCGCATGTTTCCCGTAATTGAATTTTTGTCACTGAAGAATAACTATATACTTTAAATACTCTTCTGAGATGTTTTTAGAAGGTGATTTAAGATGGGAATTTGGTCAGACTTCCAAGAAGGCAAAAGAGCAAGAATGAGAAGAGAGAGGGAGGCTCAAGAGGAATATGATGTTTCTGAAGAAAGAACCGTCAGGCCTCAAGAAACTCAAAGTGCTGATGTACAAGATTTCTTGAATAGTTTAGAATCATATGGCGCAATTTTTACTGAAGAGCGCCAAGTAACCAGTGATGTCAAAGCTGGTGATGCACCGTTTCCTATACAAAGTTCGTTTCATGTCAGCGTGCCTGCATTTACTTACGACCCTTCAACAAGAACAAACGACTCAACAGGGATATACCTAGGGAAAGTTGTCGTGGGCAGGAAGGGACAGCCTGTATATTATGTAAGCGGGAGAGCAAGAAGCGCTGATGAACTTTCAGATATGGCAAGGAATCCTGTCCGCCTGGCAATCCAGAGACGCGTTCCAGTGGTCTTCGGCCATGACATGACAAAGGGGCAGGTTACAACAACCGACATGCTTCTGCTGGACCTTGAGAAAGAATTCCACGTGCACGAAGTTCCTGTGTTAGGCTTTAAATCATACGGACAGGACTCCAGAGGCGACGGGCAGCTGAATGATAGAAGAGAAGAAGGCGATGATTCAGTGCCAGAGTTAAGAACATGGCATGCCGACTCTTATGAATTCGTCTGGAAAAGCGGGAGAGGAAATGAAGTCATCCTGACTTACAGAGGCAAAGTCGCCGAGAACGGAGCATCTGGCGTGCCTACAGTCCACATCCTGACTGATGCAGGCGATGTGGCAGAGCTGACGGGGTATGCAGCAAAGATGGCCAAGGTTGCTATGAGGCACAACGTGTCTATATACAAAGAAAGACAGGTAGAATAAACCAAATAATTAGTCTTTCTTCCTTTTTCCTTTTATTTTATCATAAATTCTCTATTTTTAACTATATCCAGTTGTCAGAATGTAATTTCTATTTCTTGTCGTGAAAGAACTGCAGCCGATTAATCTTTTTATTGCGGGTTCTTCAATTAATTTCAGCGAACATGGTAATGATAGATGTAGTTATCGGTGCGAAAGATGCCTAGTAATATTGACCTTCTGAAAGGCAAAATCAGGATGTATATCGAGGCCACTGGGGACGCCGGCATAAAAAATATCGGCCTGGATAGAGAAGACGATTTGCGCAGGGCGAGAAGGGCTCTTGCGGTATTTTATCATCCGGACAGGGCAAGAACTGGCGATCTGAGGACTGTATTGGGCAGAATTTCCGGGGATGTAAACAATATCCTGGATGACATGATATTTTACAACACCAACAAACACACGCCTATAAACCAACTCAAAGTAGAGGACAGAGCCAGACTCAATGAAATCTCCAGAGACGTGACAAAGGAAGACATCAAAAGCGGGACGGAAGAGACAAAAAAAATGCTGGATGAACAGAAAAGACTCAGGTCAAGAAAACTCACCAAAAAAGAACTGGAAGAGGAAATAGAGGAAGAACGCATCGTGCAGGAGGTCAGAAGGCTGCGAAAAGCGCCTGAAAATCCGCAACATTCCGCAATTGGGCCTTTTGATGAGAAAGGGAGAAAATATAAGTCTGAGCCTTTTGAAGGTCAGACTTCTGGCCGCAGGACACTTGTTACACGGCCTTTCGGGGAGGGAAACAAAAAACATGAATCTGAACCTATGGGTGAAAAGGGAAGGCGATTCGCATCCGAGCCCATGGGAGAGAAAGGAAAAAGGTATGAATCAGAACCTATGGGCGAGAAGGGGAAGAGGTACAGGTCAGAGCCGATGTGGGAGCCTGAAGAGAAACCCCCGGAAAAACCAAAAGAAGAAAAAAAA
>JACPJX010000022.1 GCA_016187365.1 Candidatus Aenigmatarchaeota archaeon
ACGTGAGAGGCATTGTGTCTTCACAATGCCTCTAGCTGCGGTATACGTCATAGACGTATACCGCTACGTCCGCCATCATACTTATTTTGGATACAATCATTAATGCGTTTGCCGGAAAGACTGAAAAACTGGCTCATGCCGCTCAAGGGAACCTCAGTTCGGCCGGGTTCTTCTTGCAGTTTGTCGAGAAAACCTGTATCTTCTGCGGCTTCGCAGGCTCGCCTGTGCCGGCAACGAAGAACGTCACGCCGCCCGGCGCGAGCGGGTCGGTTGCATTGAAGTCCTTTATATTATATTGCTTGCTTTTCGTGGCGTCGCTGTATTCGACGACCGCCTTTATGTCGGTCAGGTTGAGCCTGTCGCCAAGGTTCTTTATCCTGACGCTTATCGTCCCGTTGTTGAAGGACAGGGAGCCTATGTCAAGCACGCCTATGCACTCGGCCTCGCTCGAGGACTGCTCTATCTTCTGCGTGGAGAACTGGGTCGCCCACGTGGCCATTATGCCCGCTATGGCCATGGTGAACGCTATGAGGAGCACGGCGGCTATGAGGGGCGATATGCCCTTTTTCGAGCGGAGAAATTGCTTCATCTTGATGCCCTCTGAATCCTGTATCTTCAAAGGAGCTTTAATGACTTCAATCCTTTGAGATGTTAAAGGAATTTTCAATTCCTTTCAACATTTAATCTATGACTGAAGGCAATATATATACTTTTTTCGGGCATTGAAAATTTTTTGGCGCATCAGGGGCAGTTCGGCGACTCGGTATATACATGGGACGTGCCGCCGCACGTCGTCGTTATTATGAGCCTCGAGAAGTCGGTGGGGCATGAAGGCACGCCTACCCCGCTGAACGACAGTTGTACGACCTCGCCCTTCGCGAGGTTGCCGAGGGTCGTCGTGGTGCTGTGGTTGTGCCCTGTCCTGTTTATGAGCTGGGCCGACGTCAGGGTGATGGCCTGGAATCCCTGGTTCCTCACCTGCGCCCTTGCCGTGCCCGAAGTTCCGTTGCTTATGTAAAGCGACTCAACAGTGAGGTCGGCCGAGGAGCAGCTTATCGCCTCGGTTGTCCTGTTGCTTACCGTGTTCGTGGTGTCCTTCGACAGGGTGTTGACCCATCCTCCTATGATGACGGAAAGCGAAACCACTATGGCAAGGAGCAGGACTGATGCAACAAGCGGAGAGATGCCCTTCATAACGTCACTATATGATGTATGAATGAATGCCATATATATACTTTATCTTATGTTTCTGACATCGGCGACGATGAAATCGGAAGACGAGTAGAGCGTGTAGAAGACGTCGTACGTGGGCGTCGAATTGACCAGCATGTGGACGATGCAGAACGGCTTGTCGCTGCCGGTCCTGAGTATTTCCGTATATCCTGTGCCGGAGCTGCTCGTGAGGTTGCCGTCTATCATTATGGTGGAGTTTGTGAAGTTCAGGACGCTGCCGCCGCTTTTTTCCTTCAGCGAGATGAAGGTCTCGTTGGTCCTTATTGCCGGAAGCGGCGACGCCCTTGCGGTTTTCCTGAAGACGGCCTTTATGAACGGGTTCTCCATGACGAGCTCGCTGGAGCCATCTCCTGTCTCGTCCTTCTCGTAGCAGTCGACCTGCGAGCCCGAGACGAACACCAGGTTGTCCGAAATTACCGAGGACTGGTATTCCACGAATTCGGCGGCGGCTGTTTTTTCATATATTACGCTGTCCTCCTCGTCCAGCACCTCATAGCTGTCCTTGACGGAGAACGGGAAGAGCCTGGAAGAGCCCGCGCCCTCCTTCTCCACCTCGCTTATCTGGTTGTCAAGCAGCATGAGGAATGACTCGGACTGGTCTATGTCGCCGAGGACGGAAGCGGAGTCCAGAGCGGATTTGCTTTGCGTCAGCACGATGTATATGGACGCGGTCGTTATCATGACTATTGCCGCCAGGGACAGCATGACGTTCATAAACACCACCCGTTTCGGAAATTCCATGCTTCAGCTTGGGGAGGAGAAACGGCACTTTTAAATGTCTTCACGCCTATAAGTATGACTGGTAAGATTGTGAGAAAGTGCATCGTTTTGAATAATCGGGATTTAACATCCTCAAAAAAGTCTGTCTTGGATAGATTTGTTTTCGAATATCTCCGCACTCTTGACGCACACTGCCTGCAACTTCCTATGGCACTTTCCTCTACTTACTTGCACCATCTGACATATTCAGGCATACGCAAGACCTCCTTTTTGCCAAGCGACATTGTTCAGGAAGCGAGAAAAGACATTTGGAAACAGGGAAAGTATTTTGAAGGCAACGGATTTACCGAAGGAACTGATTTTAAACAGTGTTCCATCCGCCTCAACAAAAGATGGTTCAGATTCATCAAAACCGAAAGAGGAAATCCGTGCTTCAAGGTTACTTATTCTCCGAAGAAGACTCTTGTAATACCTGTCCAGACCGACAGGCAGTATGAACGATTTAATTCTTTTCTGAATGAAGGCTGGGTTTTTGACAACGTTTCTGTTTTGTCTGACGGCAGGATTTCCGTTGTCCTTGAAAAGGAATTTGAGAAGCCCGAAATCAAGCATAGATATGCAGTTGGTATTGACATCGGCTCTTCCACACTTGCTGCTGTGACCGTGTTTGATACGCATACTTCTAAAGTTGTAAGGCAGGTTTATTTCGGAAAAGATGTTGCCAAGCAACAGCGAAGATTTATCAAAAGAAGAGACTACCTGAAAAGCCTCGCTGACAAAGGCTCTCACAGAGCCGTGCAAAGCCTTCATAGGCTTAAAAGAAACCAGAGAAACTTCGTCAAGACAAGAAGCGGTCAAATCGCCAAGGAAATCATAAATCTTGCGAAGTCCTATGATGCTTATATTTCTGTTGAAAAATTGAAGAATGTCAGAGGCAAAAAAGGAAAATTTAACAGGCAGGCTAACCAAAAAATCAGCAAGATTCCATATGGAAAGCTCAAAGAGTTCCTCAAGTCTAACTGCGAGATGTTCCAGATTCCTCTTCATGAAGTTGATGCTTACCACACTTCCAAATGGTGTTCCCGCTGCGGTGCAGTGAACAGAGGGCATACTCTCAAAAACTATGCCATCTACAAATGCGGCTCGTGTGGTCAAACCGTGAACAGCGACAGGAAAGCTTCGCTTGCTGTCGCTGTAAAATCTGTCTTGGAGCGGAACAAAACTCGCAGTCTTACCAGCTTGAGTTCTATCCAGATTTCCAAGGCACGAGTCCCAGTAAACGGACTTCTGCGTTCCGATGCCGTTGATGATTTGCGTTCTGTGAGCCATAATTATCAGCCTATGGAATGCCATGTCCTTTAGGGCGTGGTAGTTTACTTAGGGAACCCTCCATGTCCTGTTGTATATGTCCTTGTACCTGACGCTAATATCTTTTTCCTCGAGCGTTATGTCGGTCATGAGCGTTATGAACAGCGAAGGGCTCTGGACGCTCAGGTTCAGCAGATCCTTCCTGTCCTGGTTCGCGGTTGTATACGTGAGATTGAGCTCCACCGTGCCGTTTGCCGTGAAGTTGAACTCCAGAGTCTGGTTCCTCCTGTCGCCGAGGGTGAACTGCGAGGATGCCGGCGCCGTATTGGTGCCGCTGAGCGTGGCATTGACGTTGTCGCTGAGGAAATTCCCCAGCGTCACCGAGTATTTGCCTGTCGAGCCGTTCGCGTATGCAAACAGGTAAAGCATCTTTGCGCCGCGGGTGTCCCGGACGAACGACGAGAAATTGAAGATGTAATCCTGGCCGCTCCTGTTGATGTCGGCCTGCATCGAGGCAATCCCTGCCGCGTGCTGGTACTCCCTTACTATGTTCCTCATCTCGAGGTCCTCCGTCTTTATCTCCTGGGCGCGCTTCTCCTCGAAGACGTCGTATATGTCGAGGACATTCCTCAGGATAAGGAAGCTGATGAGCACGAATATCATGGCTATCAGGAACATCTGCCCCTTTCTATTCATTTTTTCCACAGCCATAGTTTAATCCTCCTTTCCAGGTATTCAGACCTGTACCCGGCGACGTAATAGTCGATGCTCACGACATCCTTGTTTTCCGGGACGTTCAAACTTGAGCACGACGTGCCGCATATTTCCGCCTCGAAATTTATGGTGGACGGCAGTATCGCTTTCAGTTCGTTTTCTATTACGGACTCGTTGTTCCCGCTGATGTATTTCCTGATGACCTCGGTGTCGTCAAGGTACTTCAGCGCATGGAATCCCTGCACCTTCAGCGTCGCTATGTCGGTCTGCGTCTTTTCCGGGAAGCTCCTGAATACGGCGACCGCCACGACGACCACTATGCCCACCGCTACCAGGACCTCAAGCGTGTAGACAAAGCCTTTCTTCCGCTGGAATTCTGTTTTCATGTTTTTGAAACACCTCAACCATTTCTGTTTCGAAAATCCTTTTTTGAAACACCTCATTCATCCGCAAAGGAATGAAATTCCTTTGGGATGTCTGCGAAAGAGCTTCGCTCTTTCGAGATGCCAAAGACCTTTGGTCTTTGTGCATTGAAGAGCACGCTCTTCACACATTTCCGTTTCGGATTATCCCACCTGGACCGTAAGCCTCCCCCTTTTAACGAATCCTGAAGAGTTCTGGTAAAGCAGATACCTCTGCATCGCCACCACGTTGCCCTTCCTCGGCAGTTCGCCGCCGAACGACACGAAGTTCGTGCCGCTTTCAATGTCCAGCAGTTTTATGCTGAAATCCCTCCTGAACGACGTGGCGTTCCTGACAAGCGTGTAGTTCGCGTTCATGAACCTCTGGAGCTGCCTGAACTGCATGAGCTCGAGTTTTTCCGGAAAGAATATCGTCTCGGTGAGGTTGTCGGTGCCGCTGACGGAGACGGACCTCGACGAGAAATTGCTGTCGTCGTCAAAGTAGACATTCACGTACCTGACCTGGCTGGAATTGACGGGCAGGGCGAAGGTTATGTTGGTCGTGCTTATCTGGTAGGCTAAACTGTTGTTGTTCTCGTCGTAGACGGTGGTGGAATTTATGTCGATTGACTGGAAGCCGAGTTCGGAGTAGTTGAACGTCACGAGTTCGCTTGCCACGTTGGCTGGCGTTGCGCTCCTGTTTATCAGGAAAGGCTGCGTGTTGTTTATGACTATGAGCATCCTGTAGGCCCTCGTATGGAATCCGAGCCTCCTCACCTCGCTCTCGCTTGTCCAGTTCAGCGGCTCTGCCGGGAAGTCGGCGGCGCTCAGGAGGTCGGACGCCTCCGCCCTCACGAGCAGTATTTCGGAATCCTCGTTCACCGTGGAGATGTAGCCAGTTATGTACTGGGCGAGGAATACGACCACTATGAAGAAGAACCCGAAGGCCACGACATAGTCTATCTGGATGAAGCCCTTCTTCTTTTTCACTCTCATATGTTGCTCATCTCTATCGCCTTGGTGCCGTTCACGTACTGGTAAAGCGTGATTTTCGTCTGCCCGCCGGCTGAAAAGCCCCTGTAGGCCCCGGGCAGCCCTATCATGCACGTCACGTTGCGGCGCGGGTTGAAGAAAGTCTCTATCATGACGCTTGAGCCGTTGAATGACGCCCTGTATTTCGTGTCACCTATTTTTTCCGGCATGCCTATATTTATGCTCCCGAGGGTGTCGTTGTACCTCCCGGGGATGTTGCCGGTCACGTATACCTTCGCGACCGCGCCCTTCACGAGGAGGCACAGGTGGTCTATCTCGCTCTCGACTATGAAGTCCTGGTACTCGTCCCTTATGTTGTTCGTGAAGTTTATCACGAAAAGTATGAGGAACACCCCGAAAAGGACCGTTATCGTGTGGCCTATTATGTTCGCCGTTCATACCACCTCTATCGTGATGTTGCTCAGGCCGTCGTCAGCCGCGCCCCTGTTCTTTATGAGGAGCTTCCCGGCGCCGCGCCAGCTCTCCCTGCCTGTCAGGTGGAGGTTCGTGTACTGGAGTACCATGTAAATCCTGATGGCGTCGGGCTTTGTCTCCGCGTAGTTGTGGAAAGTCTTTGACGGTATCTTCATGCCGCCGAGGCGGGGAGCCGCCGGCGTGATGGTGGCGTCGCTTCCTTTCGGATATGCTATTATGAACCTGTTGTCATTGGCCGACTGGATGAGCCCTACCATGTTTTCAGTTGCAGAATAGGCGCTGTTTTCCGTGCTCGTGAACGGCGACGAGCCCGAAAACACGACAGCGAAGACTGTGCCGAGCACCGCATCCGACAGGGTGGCGTACCTCTGGGCCCTTTTTACCGTGTCGTCCGACTTGTCCCCGCCGATGTTGAGAGCGAAATCCATGGAAACCGAGCGCCCGAAATACGCGATGCTGCCGGTGTAGTAGAATTTCGTGAAATAGTCGGGGTTCCTGTTGAAGGCGGCATCCTGGCACCTCACGTAGAAGCTATAGGAGCCGAAGTCCGTCAGAGCCAGGTTCACGCTGTGCGCCGTCGAGTTCGTGTTCGCGAACGTCGTCATGCTGTCGAAGTCGGCCCCGCTTCCGGTTGCGTACCTGCACTCCGCAGTTTCGCTGGTGTTGACGCTGAACGTCACAGGCGAGGACGTGACGTTGGAGTTGTTGAGGGGTATCTCCCCTGACACGACAGGCGCGACAACGTCAAGTATCACGGCATTCGTCTGGGTGTTGGAGCTCGTGTTGCCCAGGACGTCCGTTATGTTGACCCTTATGCTGAAGTTGTAGCTGTTTCTTGCGCCTGAAAGCGTGCACGTGTCATTTATCGTTATGTTCGTCCCGCCTGACGTCAGGTTGGCGTATTTGGAGCACACAACAATGCTCGTGTTGAATATCGTGATGGAATAGTTGTTGGGGTTCTGCTCCGTGAAGTTGAATTTCACGCTCACGCTCTGGTTTTCCGACGTGTACGCGGGCAGCGCGGTGGTGGGCCGGTCTATCACGACGACAGGCTGGGTGTTGTCGACTACGACTATGTCGGCCAGCGCCGCGGCAGCCAGCGCAAGGACGATAATTGCAATCTTCATGAGAATCTATTGCAGCCGTCTCAAATAAATGTCTCACTTGGCGCTTCTTATCCTCAGCACTTTGTCGTCCTTCATGAAGTTCTCTACGACACACTCAATAACCTGCTGGCCGTCGGGGAGCTTCTCCTTCGATATGCCGACAGTCTCGCCGCTTTCATCCTTCAGGAAATAAGTGTAGTCGTCCCCGACCTTCCCGTTGAACGTCAGCCTCGCGTTAAGCCTTGCACTGCTTCCCGCCTTCATTGCCATCGCCATCTTCACGCCGGCGCGGCTGGAAGTTTTTTCGGGCTTGTTTTTGCCCCTACTGAAAACGCCAAATCCTTTGCCGCCTTTCTCCTGCCCGGCATCTTCCTTTTTTCCGGATCTCCATTTCCAGCCTTCCGCCAACTTTCCGCTTTCGGTCTTTCCGAACGGCATTAACCTCTTCCCCTTCCCGCCGTCTTCCGTTTTCGGCATGCGTATCCTTCCCCTGATGTGGAGCATTCTTACCAGAAGGAGCAGGACAAGCACCGCAACCACGCCCAGAAGGAGCATCGTCACTTCGCCGGAGGTTATCCGGGGCGCCTGGATGCCCGTTGTTTCGGTGAGCTTTGTTTCTTCTGTTATTTCCTCCTTCTTCGGCTCGGGCGTGGCGTTCCTTGGCGCATTGTCTATTTTCTGCTCGAAGCTGATGCTTTTCCCGTTGTTGTCTTCCTTAGATTCCGCTATCATGTTGCCGGGGTCCGCGAGCGCCCTGAATTCATGTAAGCCTACAGCAGGGATATAGTCTACGTACACGGAGAACACACTGTATCTCGGGAGCGGGTCGGTATAAGTCTGGATGCCTATCTCATTCCCGTTGTCGTAGAACTTCACGGTTATGTCGTCCTCGATGCCGTCCGCGGCCTGGTTGAATATGTTCGCCACCAGCCTTCCGGCAGCAGTGTATTGGAGGTCGAGCACCTGCAAATCGGCGGCGAGAGACGGAACTGCAAAGATAAGAATTATGGCTATGGAGACTGCAGATTTCATGATATACATTTGTTTCCTGCCATATTTAGAATTAACTAGGGTATCCTCACTTTCCTGTTCAACGGTCTGTATTTCTCGCGGAAGCGGGCGTTCTTATAGCATTTTACATAGATAATGAAACTTTTCAGGTAAAATGCTATATGCAGGAAACGTATAAAATGTTCCAAAATTATTGTTTCCTGCTATTACAGCTTTTCCAGTATCCTGAGCATTTCCCTGTCTTTCCTTATCATGGCGTTTATTTCCTTCATGACCTTATTTCTCGGGACCTTTATTTCTGTCAGCTTCCCGTCCCTGTCCAGCTTATGCCTGATGAAATACCTCATTTCAGCGCCTCCTGAGCCTTTTGTAAATCAGTTCTTCCAGTTCATTAAATCTTATGTCATTATTGGCTATCTTGAGGGAAACATAAATAAGGCCGTTGGGTGGCATATCAAGCTCTATGGAGTTGATGCTGCAAAAATGTTTTGCCGACTCGGTTGCAGTCCTTTTGTTCCCGTCAATGAACACATGGTTCTGGATTATGTAATACCACAAGGTTGCAGCAGACCTGGCCACATTTTTTTTATGGTCATTTCCTAGTTTAAGCGATATTATTTTGGACAGAATGAACTCCAAATCCCCCCTTCTCACTCCGCCGTTGAATTTCCTGTTTATTTCTATTATTTCCTCAATGGACGGCAGAAACAATTCATTCGTTGCCATAGCCATAAATTGGATTTATGCCTATTTAGAATACCTTAGAGGTATTCTAACATATCTAAAAGACCTTAATATATCGCTGAAGGTCTTTTAAATATATTTTAAGGATTTTTTACGGTATCCTCACTTTCCTGTTCGACGGCCTGTATTTCTCGCGGAAGCGGACTTTATAGAGGGATTCGATGAAGTCGCCGCCGACGTAGCCCGCAAGCACGGCGAAGCGGGCGTCGTTCTCCACGAACATAGCCGCTATCAGCCCGATGAGGCCCGACATCACCAGAGTCAGCAGGAAGTACCTGGGACGGAACTTCCTCCCCGCCCTCATCTGCTTCAGCACCCCGACAAGCCCGCGTATCAGGCCGCCGGCGAACCCTGCAGATGCCGTCAGCATGAATATCGCCAGTTCGGTCATGGCAGACCCTCCAAAAGACTATACGAAATCTTATTCATGATAATAAATTGCATCAGGCATTTTTATAGTCTTATTAAGAATGTAGTTTCAGTTTGTTTTCCATGAAATCCACAAGTTTTTTTGCGTCTTTTATCATCTCTTCCGAATTTTTCTTTTCAATCGTTTCTCCTTCATATTGTATTTTATGCCTCAATATTCTGTAGCTGTTCAATATCCTGAGAACGGACTGAATTTCATTTTCTTTTATATTATCAGATGCATATTTTATTGCGCAATAATGGCTTCTTTCCAAAATTCCGCTGTCAAAAAGAAATGCTCTCACGGATTGCAGCATGGAATCATATGCCATGAGCGATGCGACATCGGGAAAATTTATTTTTATGTTGGCCTCGGCTTTTTCGATGAAGCTTCGCGCAATTTTCAATGAACCCAATGCCCTGTCGTGGTCTTTTCTTGTTCTTTTTAGGAGGCCTTTTTCAAAGCATTCATTTATCATATTTCTTCCCCATAAAGTATTGTATGGTTTTTAAGGATGCTTTTTATGAAAAAGTCGTTGTTTTCCTTTCTTTTTTTCCATTCAAATATATTCATCACTGTCAGGCCCACTTCTTTTCCCAGGCCTGATTCAAGATTTGCGGCATCTTCATGCGGAATTTTTTTGTCTGTTATAACCATTATGTCAACATCGCTCTTTTCGTCATATTCGCCGGATGCTGAAGAGCCAAAAAGGACTATGGATATCGAATCGTCTTTCAGGCTTTCAATAAATCCGCTTGACATTATCTTCGATATAAGCCAGGCATTTTTTAACGACTTTACAAGGGCATTTTCATTTTTCAGCGAATAAAGGTGGACATTGCCGGCAATTTCCTTTTTCAAAATGCCGCTTTTCTCGTATTCCCTCAGATATATTTCGGAAGTCCCGGGGCTTATTTTTAGCTTCTCCGCGAGCCCTTTAACGTGGATTTTCGCGCTTGTATGCGCCATGAAATACTCCAGCACCACCCATCCCTTGAACTTTTTCCATTCCCTGAACATAATACAATATACGATAGTATTCTATATAAAACTATCGTATTATCAAATATCTAACATCCGTCTTCACTTCACGCCCACGATGCCGTTATTGCCCAGTATATTGGTTTTTTCCCTGAATCCTGAAAGCTCCGGAAGGAGTCCCTTGCGCCTTGAGCTGACGGCGGGATTGGATGGATTTTCGTCGTTTCATATGAAAAGAGTGAGGGTACGACTTGAAAAGAAGCTTTATATATTATTACGTATTATTACGTAATATGGAACTCATAGCTAAAATTAGCAAGGGGAGTAACATGGACCAGATATACTTGCCAAAAAATAGAAGCGGTCTTAATGTTGGAAGCTATGTTATTGTAAAGCCTATTGAAACTAAGAAATTTCAGGAAAAACCGTATTTTTACGGGACCAAAGGAATTGAACCCGTAAAGATTGGGATTGCGTATGAAATAATGAATATAGTCTCTCATAATATCGTTGAATATGAAAATATTTTTATTGTTGGCTCGTTTTTAGAAGAGGGTTTTTGTTTTAATGATATAGATATTTTAATAGTTGGTGATAAGAATATAAATGAGGCATCCTTGAGGGAAAAGATATTGGATAAAGCCGGGATTAAGGCTCATTTAATTGTCATGAATAACGATGCTTTAATGAAAGGCTTGGCTAGCGACCCCCTCTACCAGATGATGTTAAGCAAGACAATAGCAAAAAAGAGATTTATTTATCATATTAAAAAAGAAATTAATTATAAGTTGTTGGATCTGCATCTCCTGAAAAGCAAGTCCTTGATTGATAATTTTAACTCATTAAATGGAGATGAAAAATATTATTTGACTAGAAATATGATAGCTATTCTTGAGTTTCTTCAAAATAAAAGAATAACTAAGGAATTTACAGACAAAAGAGTAGAAAATATCTTTAATATTAAAGATGTGAGAGAAATAAAACAAAACATGCTAAAAAAAGAATTCCTGCAAAAATTCAGGGAAATATACAAGAAAACATCTGGTTTAATAATGGAAGGAATTAATCATGGTTCAAAATAGAAACAAACTTATTGGGTTGTTTATTGGAAATTTGGCTAATAGCGTATTGCATAGTATACTTGAGAAAGCTGTGAACAATGAGGAATTGTCAAAAAGATACAGCAAAGAATTGCTGACAAGTTTGCATCTCGCCCAAAAATACAGGGAGAAGATAAACCCTGCAAATGCTTCTTTGAATGTTAAGGATGTTAAGTATATCAAAGACAAGGTCATCAGAAAAGTAAAGTCTGAGATTCATCAAAGAACAGAAAAAGGGTATTCAAATCTTGATGTAAAGCTAGTCGGACCTTTGGTTGAAAAGGCGCTTAAAGAAACCAAAATAACTGAATAAGCCTTTTTTTCTGCTCCAATTATAGTGCTCCAAGAAAACATTCAGAATATTAGTTTTCTTGGGCACTATATGTGAAACAAGTAAATCATATCCTGTTTATTTACTTGTTTCACTATAACTCCTGCCAGAACCCGTAATACGCCGGATTTTTCCTGAATCGTGCCTTCCCGCAGAATCCGGGACATGACATTTACGCGCA
>JACPJX010000026.1 GCA_016187365.1 Candidatus Aenigmatarchaeota archaeon
CGGAAGGATGGGTTCCGGACTCACGGAGCAGCAGATGGAGGAACTGACAAAAGACCTCAAGCCGCTGATAATTTCAGAAGAGAACAAGATAGCGAAACTGAAGCCGAAAATCGTCATAGAGGTCGGATACGAGGAGATACAGAAATCGCCGAAGTACCCTTCGGGATACGCGCTGCGCTTCCCCCGTCTTTTGCGCATACGCGACGACAAAAGACCAGAAGATGCTAACACGGTGAAAGATATAGAAAAACTGTTCAGGCAGCAGGGGAAGAAGCGCTAGAAAAATCTCCAGTCCTCGACCTTTGAGAATGACAATTGCGACTTGCACTTCGGGCATTCCCCGGGCATGGACTCAGCCTCGACGCGGTGGGCGCAGGTCATGCAGTGCCATAATGATGCCATGAAAATCACACTACTGTGCAGCTCTTCGCCAAATTTCTTGGCTTGTCCACAGGCAATCTTTTCTCTTTTGCAACATGGTATGTGAGAAGCTGGCCGACAACCGTCGCCAGAATGGAGAACGATGCCTCATCTTCTGACGGAATTTTTATCGACTCGTAATCAAAACTGCTGTTTGATACAACTATGACGCGAGCGCCTCTCGCCTCCACTTCCTTCGTATTGGAAATTATATGATTGTCGCCTTCTGGCATGAGGGATATTACAGGAGTTCCATTCTCAATCAAGGCAAGCGTGCCGTGCTTGAGTTCGCCGCCCATCATGCCTTCCGCATGGATATATGCGATTTCCTTCAGTTTCAATGCGATTTCGCGCGCAACAGGATACGAGAAGCCGCGGCCGATTATATAGATGTCGCGCACATTCTTCAGCGTTTCAGCCATGCCTTTTATTTTTTCTTCCTGTCGAAGCAGGCTGTTTATTTTATCAGGAATTTTCTCAATTCCATTCTCGTAGCCAAACAATGAGGCGAGATACGACAGCGCCACAACCTGATTCACAAATGTCTTTGTTGCGGCAACGCATACCTCCTGGCCGGCGCATATGTTCACGGAGACGTTCGACATGCGCTGCACCGTGGAATAAGGCACGTTCACAAATGACGCTATTTTGACCCCTTCCCCCTTTATCCCGTGAAGCGCCTGAATGACATCCATAGTTTCGCCTGATTGCGTGACTGCTATAACAAGCGTTCTGTCGTCAAGAAGCGTGAAATTCCTGAACTCCGACGCGATTATGGCATGCGATTCTATTCCTGCCTTGTTGAGGAAATACACTCCAAGCAGGGATGCATGATATGAAGTGCCTGCGGCCACGAAGACAACGCGCTTTGAGTCTTCTATCATCTTCTTTAATTCATTCATCTTTTCCTTCTGCTCATATTTCATCGAATCGATGAGGCGCGCCGCGGCTTCGGGCTCCTCGTGGATTTCCTTCAGCATGTAATGCTCATATTGCATTTTTCCGGATTCTTTTGATTCCCATTCAAACACCTGAATTTCTTTTGTCAGAGGAACCAATTGAGAATCATACTTGTAGAATTTATAACCTCCGGCTGACACTTCAGCAAACTCGTCCTCGCTGAAGAATACAGCCTTATTTGTGCGGTTTGAAAACGCGTAGATGTCGCTTGCAAGAATGTTCATCCCATCGGCAATGCCAAGGACAAGGGGCGAGCCGCGCTTGAAAGTGTATATCATGTCATCGCCCTTCATTATGAGCAGGACCGCGAACTCGCCTTTTACCAATGCAAAGAATTTTTCAACGGCATGACGCATGTCGCATGTTTTCAATTCTTCCTCGAAGAAATGCGCTATGACCTCGCTGTCAGTCTCGCTCTTGAATTGATGACCTTTTGCAGCAAGCCATTCTTTCAGTTCCAGATAGTTGTCTATTATGCCGTTGTGGACTATGGTTATATTGCCGTCGCATGAGGAGTGCGGATGGGCATTCTCTTTAGTTACCTTCCCTGTTGTTGCCCATCTCGTGTGCGCTATCGCCTGCGTACATCTATTGTCTGAAACATGTCTAACTTCCCCGACCTCCTTTTCAAAAAGCCCCGTGTCAGTCGCTATGCCGAACGAGTCATATCCCCTGTATTCAAGGCGCTTCAGCATTTTTATTACATCATTGCTCTCGAATTCCTTCCTGCTCGCAATGCCGATTATTCCGCACATAATTATAACCTCAGCGAAGGCTGTTTTGCCATATCTTCTTTTACAAGGAAACAGGGCGGTACCATCATGCCGGGCCATATTTTTCTGCCGGGCATGAGCGTCACGTTGACGCCGATCTTCACGTTGTCGCCTATAATGCTTCCTAATTTGCGCCTGCCTGTCAAAACTTTCTCGCCCTTTATGCCCATGCTCACTTCCCCGTCGTCAAGGCGCAAATTTGCGAATATGGTGCCTGCGCCTATGTTGCAGTTTTTGCCGATTACCGAATCGCCTACATAACTCAGGTGCGACACGTGCGAGTTCTCCATTATAACGGAGTTCTTGATTTCGACGGCGTTGCCTATCCTGCATCCGGCTCCTATGGATGAGAATTTCCTTATGTAGCAGTTCGGGCCTATGACGGTGTTGCCGCCTATGGCAACAGGATCCTCAATGAACGCGCCCGGACGTATCTCTGCGCTTTCAGATATGATGCTGCCTGTTTCCTGAAGCACCTTGGCGTTGGCGTCGAGGATGTCCCACGGATGGGATACGGTCTGCCATCCTTCCACCTCAACGGCGTCAAAATACACCCCGTCTTTTACAGCCAGATTGATGCTGTCTGTCAGTTCGTATTCGCCGCGGCCGGAAGGATCAATTTTTTTCAGATATTTGAATATACGCTCGTCCAGCCTGTACATGCCGCAATTGACCATCCCCTTGCCGGAGGGATGCTTTTCGAGTATCTTGCTGATTTTTTCGCCTTCCGTTTCAACCGAGCCGAACATCTCCGGGGTTTCATGTTTTGAGACAGCAATTCCACACCCTTTTGATCCGACAAATTTCCTTATGTCTTCCCCCGAGAACAGGTCGTCGCCGTTCACGACTACGAAATCGCCGTCAACCGAGCCTTTTGCCGAAAGGAGCGCGTCTGCAGTGCCTTTCGGCTCTTCCTGAAAAACTATTTCACGGCCGCTGAAGTGTTCCAGAATGTCCGTCTGGTCTCTCCTTGCCACGATTATGGCGTCGCCGAATCCGGACGCAATCCAGTGGAGAAGCGGTTTGTTTGCCACGGATATCATGCCTTTCGACCTTCCCAGAGTGAGGGGCTCGAGGCGCGTTCCGAGGCCGGCTGCAAGAATGACGGCTCTCATCTCCATACTCTTCATGGAAGGCTTAAATACTGTTATTAATAATTTTATAATAATACTATAAAAAAAATTATAACATAAAGGCGGCGCGGGCAATGTATGTCGTAAAAGATGACGATGAGAGGACACTGCTTCTTCCGGCAAAGGAACTCCACCTGTCAAAAGGGGTGGAACTCAGGATTCTTAACCTACTTTCGAAGAAGCCCTCGTACCCGAAGGACATAGCGAAAAGACTTAACCTACACGAGCAGAAGATCTACTATCATTTCAGGCAACTGGAGAAGAAAGGCTTCGTAAAAGTGGTCGGAAAAGAGGAGAAAGGCGCCGCGTTCGCGAAGATATATGCGCTGGAGAAGCCGGCGTTCTTCATGCGGTTCGCCGAATACGAGGCGGCGGAGCGCATACCGAAGGGCAATTCTTTTCTGGAGCCCTTCATAACAAACGGGACGATGAACGCAAAAATCGTCATCGGCTCCTCGGATCCCCACGGGCCCGAGAGGGCGAGATCAAGGGACGCCGCATATGCAGTGGAGCTTGGCATGTTCCTCGGCACGTTCCTCGTGAAAAAGGATTCCATGAATGTGCACCACGACGTGGACCTGCACGAGCATGAACTCAAAGACAATCTCATAATCATAGGCGGCCCTGTCACGAATCGCGTGGCGCGCATGCTGAACGCAAAAATGCCGGTGAATTTCGACAGGAAGAAGAACGTCTATTCCAGTTTGAGCGAACGCACATATTATCTTGATGAAACCGGAATCATAGTGAAGATGCCTAACCCCTTTGACGAGGCAAAGACGGTGCTGTGGCTTGCCGGCAAGCGGTACATGGGAACAAGGGCGGCAGTAATCGCCGCTGTCCGGCACATGAACGAGCTTGAAAGGGGCAATGCAAAGAACCCAAAGATATTTGCGAAAGTCGTGGAAGGCCTGGACGAGGACGGCGACGGCGCCGCCGATGCCGTGCAGTTCATGGAGTAGCTTTAAATAGTTTAATATATAGTTTAACTTATTAAATATGTGGTTAAATATGGCAAAGACATTCGTAAAAACAAAGGCAATTGGAGGTTCAGTAGCCGTCATCATACCCAATGAATTGGTAAAAGAGGAGCAAATAAAGCCGAACGAGGTGATAGAAATAGAAGTCAAAAAAAGGAAGGCAGTAGGATTCGGAATGTTCAAAGGCATGCGCTCCTTCTCGAAGGAGGACGAATTTGATGACAAAAGATGATTATATACTGGACTCCTATGCCTGGATAGAGTTCTTCAAAGGAGAAACTCAGGGTGAAAAAATCAAAGCTTTAGTGGATGAGCCAAAAAACCAGATATACACAAATGCCGTAAATATCGCAGAAATTATGAGTATAACATTAAGAGAGAAAAGAGATACTGCAAAAGCAATGGAGTCTATAATATCCAATTCTAAGATTATACGAGTGGACGGAGAGTTTGCAAAAGAAGCCGGAGAATTGCATGCAGAGATGAAATCAAATAACAGAAATTTTTCTTATGGAGATGCCTTTGCATTATTAACTGCAAGAAAATTAGACGCTAAAATTGTCACAGGCGACCCTGATTTCAGAGGCATAAAAAATGTTATTATGATTAATGATAGATTAGAGTCAATCGAAAAGCCAAAAAGGCCCCTCAGGGATTTTTTAGGGGCATTAGGGGAAAGCGAGGAAGAGGCCGAGGAAATGAAAAAGAAAATAAAGGAATCCCGTGAAAGATCTTCGAAATCAGAATAATAATTACAAAAACTATCCCTTGAGCTCGTCTTCGCGGGCCTTCTTCTCGACTTCTTCCTCTATGTCGAGCGCCTCGGCCATCTCCTTGTACCTGTTGCGTATGGTGACCTCGGTCACGCCCACGACGTCGGCGACCTCCCTCTGGGTCTTGCGCTCGCCCTCGAGCACGCTCGCTATGTAAATAGCAGCGGCCGCGCATCCGCAGGGTCCCTTGCCGGAAATTATGTCCTTTTCCTTCGCTGTTTTTAGTATTTTTATCGCCCTCATCTGCGTCCTGTCAGAAAGCTTCAGCATCGAGGAAAAGCGCGGAATATAAGTCTCGGCCCTGGCAGGCAATATCCTTATGTCTAGTTTTCTTGAAATGTACCTGTAGGTACGGCCTAGTTCACGTTTGCCTATGCCAGATGCCTGAGAAATCTCAGTTAATGTCCTTGGAGTCTCGTACTCACTGGACAGAGAGTATACAAGCGCGGCTATAATGGACTCTATGCTGCGGCCCCTTACAAGGCCCTTCTGCAGGGCCTTCTCGTAGAGCTTTGCCACCTCTTCGTGGAGCGTCTTCGGGAGTCCCAGGTATGAAATGAGACGCTGCAGTTCCGAAAGCGCGAACGACATGTTCCTGTCCTTCGAGGTCAGGAGGCGCTTCTGCCACTTGCGTATGCGGAAGAACTGCGACCTTTTCTTTGCAGGCACCTTGAACAATTCGGTGGAGCCCTTGCCTATTTCAGTGGTAAGGCCCTTGTCGTGGCGCTTGTGCGTCAGAGGGGCGCCTGTCCTTGTGCGCTTGACCTTCTGGTCGTGGTCGAAGGCGCGCCAGTCCTGCCCCGTGTCGACCATGCTGTGCTGGAGCACGATGCCGCACTTTGCGCACACCTTCTCAGCCTTCTCAGGGTCGTTATAGAAATGCTTGGAGCCGCATTCGGGACATTTTTCCATGCCACACCACACTCAAATTATTTTACTACTTTATTAAGATGACATCTTTGCAAAGCGCCTGAATCCATACTTATACCGAAAGATATTTAAAGGTTTTGGTGTTTATAAAGGGAAGATTTATAAAGGTGACGCTCCCTTGATTTAAGACTGTTTTGAAGGATGTTTTCCTATGTTGAAAACTTCCGCCCTTCTGGCTCTCGGCGCCGCCATAATATTTGCCATAGCGGGGTATTTCGGCTTCCCTGAAATAGCCCGCTCGGTCGCGAACGCGAGCCCCGTATACATAGCAGGGGCTATAATATTGCAGGCTGCGACACTGCTCCTGCTTGCGGCGAGGCTCGTCATCATCTCGAGGCCGCAGGGCTGCATAGGATTTTTCACGGCATTCAAGGTGACCATGTACGGGATGGTCATGAACCTTCTGACGCCGGTGGCGAAGATAGGCGGCGAGCCCCTGAAGATATACATGCTCCGCAGGAATTTCCAGACATCCAGGGCCTCGGCAATCGTCTCCCTCGACACGATGACCGAGATAGTCGCCTCTTTTGCCGCAGTTCTTCTGATATTCCTCATATTCATCAAGTTCCTGCCAGGCGCCCTGTTCGCGTACTTCATCGTCTTTTTTGCCGTGGCGATCGCCGCGCTTGCCTTTGTATTCAAGCTCTTCACGGATTTCTCGTGGCTGAACAGTTTCATCGGATGGTTCACCGGAAAGATTTCAAAATATAAAAAAGTCAGCAATATCGACTACGCCAGGGCATTCCAGACAACATTCTCCAGCCTGATAAAGCAGAAGAGGGCGATGGCAGGCGCATTCTCCCTTTCGTTTGCCGTCAAGATCGCTGAATTCGCGAGGATGTGGCTCGTCTTCCTTGCATTGGGCACGGTGCTGCCCCTTGATGTAGTGCTTATCCTGTGGGCGGTCCTGCTCATACTTTCCATGGTTCCGTGGCTTCCCGGCGGCCTCGGGCTGGTGGAGTTCGGCGGCATCTCCGCCTTCATCATGTTCGGCGTGCCGAGCAGCATTGCCGCGTCCGGCATGCTGATAGATAGGTTTATCTCATTCTGGCTTATACTAATAGCAGGAGCAGTGCTGCTCGGTGTGAGGGGGAAGAAATGATATCTATTTTATCTCTGGAAAGGATGGCGAAGAAAGTTGGCATACGCCGCATATCCAAGGACGCGCTGGAGGAGATGCGAGAAATACTGACAGAGGAAGGCATGCATGTCGCCGAGCGCGCCGTAAAGCTCAGTTTGCACGCCAGAAGAAGGACGGTGATGAAGGAGGACGTTGAACTGGCGGCGGGAAGAAAGCAGGAATAGGCGTCTATTTCTTTGAATGGACGTAAGACGGTGCTCGGGACAACCGCGAAAATCTGCAGAGAACGGAGTTCCCTGAGACCTTGATGGAATCAAAGATTCCATCCAAGAAATCTATTTATTCGGCCAAAGGCAAGAATCATAAGGAGTTCTTTGGCATGGAGAAGAAGCAGACCGAAATCAAGAATTTGAAGCCGGGAAACTTTGTCCTGATTGACGACATACCGATGAAGGTGGACAAGCTGCAGACATCGAAGTCGGGAAAGCACGGCGCCGCGAAGGCAAGGCTCTTTGCATCCGGGCTTTTCGACGACGTCAAGAAGATAATAGTGAAGCCCGGCGACTCGAGGATGGACGTCCCGGTGGTAGAAAAGAGGAGCTGCCAGGTGGTCGCCCTGGTGGGGGAAGGCGCCCAGCTCATGGACCTCGAGGACTACTCGATGTCCGAACTAAGGATACCGGAAGAGCTGAAAGGCGCTCTGACAGAGGGTGACGAGGTCATCACGTGGCGCTTCGGCAATTACTCTATGATAAAGAGCAAGAAGTGATTGATAAGAATTTTTCCTTCCAGATATTCTCATGAAGCTCATCGTCGGCGTCGACCCGGGCATGAGGACGGGCGTGGCGGTGCTTGACATAAGTTCCGGATTCTACAGGACTTCCACCGCAAGGAGTTTTGACGACGCATGCTCCATGGCGATATCATACGGGGAGCCCATAATAATTGCAACTGACAAGGCGAAGACGCCGGACTTTGCGCGGAAGGTCGCCGCATCCTTCAATGCGAGGCATTTCCACCCGCGGAGCGACATGAAGAACGCCGACAAGAAGGCAATGACCGAAGGCATGAATTTCGCGAACGACCACGAGATGGACGCCCTGGCGGCGGCCCTCGGGGCGAAGAAAGAGCACTCTGGAATGTTCCAGAAGGTGGACACGGCGCTGAATGACAGGGGGCTCGGGCACATGTCAGACGAGGTGAAGGAGCTTCTGGTGAAGGAGTATGCGGGCAACATAGAGCAGGCGCTGGGCATGCTTTCAGTGAAGGAGAAGGCCGGCGTCGTCTACGTCCCGAGGTGGATAGAGTCCAGGCGCGTATACGAACTGAACAGGAGGATAGAGGCGCTCGAGAGGACGATAAGGAGGCAGGACGAGGCGATAAGGAAACTTTCATCCGAAAAGCCGCGCATACTGAGGATCGAGAACAAAAGCTCAAGGGGATTCAGGAAAAGCATAGACACGCTCCTGAAGGAGAACCGCGCGCTGCGGAGCGCCGGACACGTGCCCGAAGGCTACGAGATAATCCATGAATTCCACGAGGACGAAAAGGGAAAAATATTCCTTGTGAGAAACCAGAAAGAGGCAAGAATCGCCGGAATGAAGGAGCCGAAGATGCTCATAGCCGACGGCTTCGAGCCCGACAGCATCGTGCCCTTCATAGACGCGGGGAAGATAAGGATGGAGAATAGGGGCAGTCTCACTCTGGCCAGGAAGGACGACATCAGCAGGGCGCTCAACGAGGGCTTCATGAACTACATGCGCCTGTACAAGAAGAGATTCGACACGAAACGATGACGAAATTACGAATGAATTACGGAATCACTGCCGGAAAATCCTTTAATTATTTTACATATATAAATAAACTAATTTCACGGAGGCGGTTGAATGGAATACAGGTTTGATGCAAGAGGCTGTATATTTTATGCCGGTTCGGATGAGCCCGGCCGCCAGCCAAGGCCTCCCGTATCCACCCCGAATCCTGCAGACGACGGAGGCCCGAGAGGAATAGAAGTTTATGACAAATTGAAGCAGGATTCCAAGGGAATCATAGAAAGGATGAGGCAAACCGACCCGAAAAGGGCAGAAAGGTACAGGCAGCGGAGCGGTGAATAGTTGAAGGACAGGATTGTAGGGATAGAGACGGAGTACGGGATACTTCCCATACTTTCCAATGATTTTTCTTTTCATCGATTTATTGAGAACGGCGGCAAGGTATATCTAGAAACAGCAGGAAACCATCCCGAATACGCCGCCCCGGAGTGCATAGGCCCGACGGCCGCGGCTCTTTATGACGCCGCCGGCGACATTTTGATGAACAGGCTTTTCGAGGGCAGCGGTTATGAATTGCACAGGCTTAATGCTGATGAGGACGGGACGCATTTCGGGTCACATGAAAATTATTCCGTCCCAAATGAACTGATGAAGAATGCCAAGAGGATCGGATACACGATTCCGTTCATAGCGCCTTTTCTGGTCACCAGACAGATATTCGCAGGAGCAGGATATTATTTTCACGGAGAATTCAGGGTATCCCAGAGGTCAAATGCTATAAATTTTTTGAGAAGTCTGGAAACGCATGACAGGAGAAGAGCTATAGTCAATGAAAAGAATGAACCCCATGCCTCCACATGCGCAAGGCTCCATCTCATCCTTGGCGACTCGAACATGTGCGAGTATGCGAATGCGCTCAAGCTGGCGACCACATGCATGGTTCTCGACATGGCGGAAGAACATCTTGAAGTGCCGATAAAATTTTATGACCCCGTAGAGGCGCTTCACAACATATCGGGTTTCGAATGGGTCGTCACCGCTAATAACGGCACCATACATGCCGTCGATGTCCAGAGGCTCTATCTGGACATGGCAAGGCGTTTCTATGGCAGGGCGGACCTGGCAACATCATATTATCTTGATGAATGGGAGAGGGTGCTTGACGTGCTGAAAGAGGAGCCGCGCTCGCTGGCAGGCGAACTCGAATGGCCCACCAAATTGGCCATTCTGGACGGCCTTGATGAAGAAGACAGGTTCGACGCGCACCTGAGATGGCACAACATAGACCCCAAAAAGAGCCTTTACCACGAGCTAAGAAGAAAGGGCGAAATAAGGACGTGCTTTGATGAGAAAAAGATAAAAAGGGCGTCGCACTATCCGCCGCAAAATACGAGGGCTTACCTGAGGGGCAAGTTCGTGAGAAGATTTCCCAGAGACGGTGAACCTCGCATCGTGATTGATTGGACTCGCATAGGAAGCCTTGAAATGCCAGACCCTTTCGACACATACGAGAGATATATTAGTGAAATGGACAAACTGGTGAAAGGGTTATTATAAATGCCGCCGCCAAACTAAATGCATGGCGAAAAAGCGCAGACGGAAGATGAATGAAGGCGAAAAAAGGGTCCTGAAATTCTTCATCAAGTTCAACCTTTTTGCGATACCGCTCTACATCCTGCTGGCGATAAACTTCGACTTCCTGCCCCTCCAGCGTGCGGTCGCGGACATAACCATGTTCCTGCTGCACAACGCCGGCATAAGCGCCTCGCGCGACGGGCTACTGATATCCATACCGGTCGAGGGGGGGAACTGGGGCGGATTCATAAACTCCGACTGCGTCGGCTGGAAGAGCATGCTGGCCTTTGCGGCGCTTGTCATGGCCACGGATTTTCCGGCGAGGAAGAAGCTCATGGGGCTGGCCCTTGTGCCCGTCATATTCGCCGCCAATCTTGTCCGCATATTCTTCATGTTTTTCTACGTGAGTTCGTGGGGGCTTGCAGGATACGAGTTCGTGCATGCCGTGGTGTGGACATGGGGGCTCCTGTTTATAGTGATAGCTGTCTGGATATGGTGGGCAAGATTGTATCCAAAATAAGTATGACGGCGGACGTAGCGGTATACGCGTCTCGCGTATCTGCAGAAAGCTACGCTTTCTGAGATCTCAGAGAACTTCGTTCTCTGCAGATACCGCAGCTAGAGGCATGTGAACGCACAATGCCTCTCACGTCCGCCGTCATCATCCGAGAATTGGATACAATCGGTGGGCAAAGTGGCTGCCAGAAACTAATATATATGGCAGGAAGGCAAATAATCACTATGCCCGGACTGGAAGACAAGCTAAGGGAAATGGAGGAGCGGATAAACAGGCTTGAGAACAAGCTGAAGCTCAGCCTTTTCGAGGCGGAAAAACTCGCGGGCCAGCCCAAAGAGGGGCCTGAGGAGCGGCTCCTCGAGATGGAGGACCTCATCCTTCTCATGCAGCTCGAGATAACGAAGATAAAGGACAAGCTCAGCCAGGAAATAGACGTCGAGCTCACGCCAAAGGTCTCGCAGAGCGCCGACGACAGGCTGACAAGGATTGAGGAGGAAATTGCCAATATGCGCAGTTCGGGAATGCACGAGGAATACGAGAAGCCCGAAAGACCTATGCCGGTATACGCAGAGCATCCGGCCGAGAGGAGGCACGAGGCCGAAAGAAAAGTCCATGCTGAAAAGATAGTGCCGAGGAAAAAGGCGGAGGAGGAAGAGGAAACCGTTGCAGTGAGGGGCAGCGTCCTCGAAGACCTCCAGAAAATACTCAAGGCGTGACACGAATGAAAGTGAAAACCAGCAAGCGGATACAGGAGATAGAGGAGTCGCTGAAGGTCCTTGCGAAATACATGAAGGAGGAGCACGCGAGGCTTGAGGCTGAGATAGAGCGCTCGGGCACGAAGGAAATCTCGGAGATAAAGAAAAGGCTCGAGGAGCACTCCGAGCCCATGGAAACCGGCATCGAGAAGAAACTGCAGCAGGAAGTCGCGCGCCTCGAAGGCCTGATATATTCAATACCGAAGGAGAACCTCCTGAAGGAATATTCGGAAGGCATGAAGATTTCCGAGGATCTCAAGAAAAGTGTCGACCTCCGCCTCCAGGTGATAGAGGGCAAGATAAAGAACACGGCGCAGGACATAATTTCCTCCAAACTCGAGGACTTCCAGACGCTTCAGGAGAGGTTCAAGCGGCTTGACGAAAGGGTCAGCAACGCTGTCACGGTGCTCGAGAACCTGAAGGCGTCAAGGGACGACGACCATTCGAGAAGGCTCGAGAAGCGCATAAACGAGAGGCTTGAGGAAATGCAGGAGCAGTTCAGGAAGGACGACAGGAGCGATTCGAGGGAATACAAGAAACTTCAGTCCGAAATCGCCGAACTGCGTGAAACGGAGAAGAATTTCGCCAGAAAGGAGGACCTGAAGGGTTTCAATAAATTCTCCGAAGACCTCGAAGGAATGGAGAACAGGATGAAGCACTTCCAGAGGAAGGAGGACCTCACGCGCACGTTCAGCGAGGTGAAGGAAAGGTTCGAGGAGTTCGAGGCGAAGATGAAGAGGATCGTGACAAAGGAAGACCTGGAGATCGGCAACGTAAGAAAAATGATCGAGGGTGAAATGAAGGCCGCCGCCCAGAAAACGAATTCCAGCGATTCCAAAAAACTATATGATGAGATGACGGCTCTTTCCCAGCGCATCGCCGCGCTGGAGAACAGCCACGGCGACGAGCAGGACTTGATGGATGTCAGGAGCGACGTTGACGACATAGACAACCGCCTCGTCGAGATAGAGATGAACATAAAGGACCTGAAGACGCTGGAAACAAAGACGATGAAGGCCCTGGAGCACCTCGAGAACTTCGACAGGGACACGAAGGCCGAGTCCATGAAGTTCGTGACGGCGCAGCTCAGCGAATTCGCGAAGCATGTCGACAGGAAACTGCCGGCAGTGGTGACGCGCGACGATTTCACGAGGTCGATGATAGAACTCAACCACAGGATAAGCACGCTGGAAACGCCGGACTTCACCTACGTGAACAGGCGCATGCAGGCCCTCGAAGGAAAGGTGAACGAGATTTACTCCCTCCTCAAGTCGTTCAGCAGCAGCATCCCGGTGGTTGTGGAGTAGATTTTTAATGTTAAAATTCCATCAGAATTTTGACATTCAAATCAACTGCCTTGGGCAGTAGATTTTTAAGCACTGTTTCCATTAATTCTCTATGGACGTGAAGGACTACATCCTGAAGGGCGCCAGGAAGGGGAAGATGCACTTCTCGCTCATAGACCCCGACCCGATGAAGGTAAATCCGGAGACCGTAGGAGAGATTTGCTCGCAACTGCAGAGATACGGCACTTCCGCGATAATGGTCGGCGGCTCCACGAACGTAAGGCAGAAGTTCCTTGACGACCTCGTGAAGGGGTTGAAATCCTCCGTTTCCGTGCCCGTCATACTTTTTCCCGGCGGCGTCAACGGGATATCGAGCTTTGCCGACGCCATATTCTTCATGTCGCTCATGAATTCGAAGGATGCGTGGTGGGTTTCCGGGGCGCAGTCCGAGGCCGCGGTGCCCGTCAGGGAGGCCGGGATAGAGCCGATTTCCATGGCTTATCTCATAGTGGAGCCCGGCATGAAGGCAGGCGAAGTCGGGAAGGCCGACCTGATAATGAGGAATGACGGCATCCGCGCCTCGCAGTACGCGCTCGCGGCGCAGTACATGGGAATGTCAATGGTGTATCTGGAAGCGGGCTCCGGAGCCGGCAAACCGGTGCCTGCGGAGATGATAACAAAGGTGAAGAAGAACATAGAGATTCCCCTGATAGTCGGCGGCGGCATCCGCACGGCCGAGGCCGCCGAAGATGCGCTTTCGGCAGGCGCCGACATCATCGTGACGGGCACGCTGATAGAGGACGATGCCCGGAAAGTGAAGGATATAATCGAGGTCGCTAAGAGGTTCGGAAAACGTTAGTTTCCCGGACTCTTGAAGGAAATAGAAATTTAAGGATTCCTTCAAAGAGTTCAAGAGATGAAAATAAACTACGAAAGGCTTGTGAAGGAAGCGATAGCCGCGCTGGACAGCTACTATGGCAGGAACAAGGACACAAAGTATATCTATGCTTCCGCCGTGCTTACAGACAAGGGCAACATTTACACCGCTAGCAACTACGACTCGGACACGGCCTCGCTGACGCTTCATGCCGAGCAGGCCGCGCTCTCGCATGCCGCCTGCCACAGGGATGCAAGAGTGGTCGCGATAGCGATGGTCGGGAAGGAAGACCCCGAAGGAAAAAAACTGTGCCACCCGTGCGGCATCTGCAAGCAACTGATATGGGAGAACTCGCTGCGCTCCGGTCTCCCGATAAAGGTCGTCATGTCAAACCTCAAGGGAAAATACAAGGTGAAGGAAATAAAGCAACTTGTGCCCAGCCCGTGGCCCGATTAAACATGTTTTAAGAATTCCTCTCTTGTTATCCCCAAATCTTTCTTTATGATTTTAACAAGAAGCCCATTACTAATTTCTTCGCCTGAATGAGAAGGAATCGTTGTTCTTCTTCCATCTGGATGCTTGTAAACCATATGGCTTCCTGTCGTGTGACTGTAAACAAAGCCTAGTTTTTCAATAACCCTACCTAATTCCTTTCCAGTAAGGACTGGTAGTTTCAAGAATTACACCCTTATCTGCTGGACTTCAATGAATTCTGTATAAATTTCAGGCTCTTCATTATCCTCCAGATACGCCTTTATGGCTTCTTTTGTTCTTTCTATAAGTTGCTCTTTCGTACGTCCCTGCGTATGGCATCCGGGAAGTTCAACTACTTCAGAAACAAACCATCCGTCTTCATCTTTTTCTATTATAACGGTGTATTTTTTTGACATAAGAATAATAGTTATTTTATCCTTTTAAACTTAAATAATTCCCGTCTCTTCCAGCACCTGCCTGCAGTATTCAGGGCTCATGTCGTACAAACTGAGGACGGTGAACCTGTCGCGGACCGACCTGGCTTTGTGCAGGGCGGCGACCGCTGTTTCTTCGGTGATGCCGGCATCCTTCGCGGTGACAGGCAGGCCGAACGAGAGCATTATGTCGCGCATCTTCTCCCAGCCCTTTTTCTGGAGGTACAGCGAGACTAGCGTGCCGAGCGCGACCTGCTCGCCGTGCAATGCGCCCGCGTGCATCGCCTCAAGCGCGTGCGAGAAGTTGTGCTCGCCGCCCGAGCAGGGGCGCGAGGAGCCATAAAGATTCATGGCGAAGCCAGATGCGACAAGGCTCCACAGGACTGTTTCGATGCCGCCGTAATCCATCCCCTTTATTTCCGCCAGACTGTCTATGGCGCTCATCGCCGACATCCTTGAGAGGCGGGCTATGAACGGCCTATATTTCTCCGCGCCGTTTTTCGCGGCGAGTTTCCAGTCTTCAACCGCTGAAATGTTAGAGAGCAGGTCGCCGACGCCCGCGGCGAGGTACCTGTAGGGGGCGCTTTTTATGATGTCCATGTCGACGACTATCGCGGCCGGCTCCTTCGCCTGTATGGACGCCTTGGAATTGTTGTCGTTCAAAACCGCCCTTGAGGAGACGACGCCGTCGTGGCTCAGTATGGTGGGGAATGCTATCCACGGCTTCCCCGCGAGGAAGGACGCGTATTTCGCGGCGTCTATGGAGCGGCCGCCGCCGGCGCCTATGATAAAGTCATACGAATCCAGCCGGCGGGAAAAAATCTCCAGATAGCCCTTTTCAAGCGACTCAGGAGACATGATGTCGACGTCGTAATGCGACGATACCGAAGAGCATACCCCGGAGACGGCGCTCCTGACGTTCGGGTCGCACACGAAGGCGCACCTCTTCTTCAGCCCGAGGTCCTGAAGAAGGCCGACAATCTCCAGGTCCGCGCGCCTTGACGCCAGCACCTTGTAGGAAAGGTTCACCAGCATAGGAAACAGAAAGGGAGTAGTCTTTATAAATTACAGCAGCGGCAGCAGAGCGCCGAAGAATGCAGTGACGGCAAGCGTTATGGGAAAAACAGGAACGAACCTCACGCCCTCCTTCACTGTCACATATTTCTTCCCCGCCCTCAGTTTCCTCACTTCATTCTTTGTCAGGCCGACCCATATACTGCTTTCCAGGACATCGCCCGGCTTCAGGTCCTTCGTGCTCACCCTTTTCCTGAACATGTGCTTCTCTACCACGACACCGTACCTCCAGAAGACGGCCATGAACGACACGAGGGCCAGGATGAAAAGGAAGGATGGCGACGCAGCGAAAGAAAAGTCCGACACAGAAAGCGACAAAGCCATAACTACGGCAACGAATGCGGCCGGAATCGCCGCGACGTACTTCCATCTCCTCCTAAGGTCTCCGGCAAAGAGGCCGAGGGTGTTCCTGTGCCTGAATCCGAGGACGACGGAATAAACAGCCATGTACGCCACGGACACGAGGAAAAAATTTATCGTATAACTCGCAAAGAAACCTACCGAAGGTATCATGTAGAATATCGACGCGAATATCCACGCATCCGCCGCTCCCCACTGGCCTTTCCTGTACAGGACAAGGCCTGCAAGAAGGACGGCGCTTCCCAGCCCGAGCGAAGCCATCAGCGGTTCCGCATTTCCGGTTGATATCGCAACGGCAAACCAGAAGAAGATCCCGGAAAAAATCATGACGGCGGGTATCTCGTCAGGCACCTCCGTCGTTTTCAGGTCCCACAGCCCCGCGACAGATGAAGTTAGCAGGGCCGGCAGCAAAAGTTCGAGCATTGTTCTACCTCTTGATAAACTTTTAAATGGTCAGATATAAGTCTTTAATCATAAGTATTCGTAATATGACTGCGGGCTTTAGCCCGCAGTCTCTGAAGAAGCATATAGCTTCTTCAAGATCTCGGAGAACTTTGTTCTCCGCAGATATGTGAATACTTTGATCTCAAAGAGTGTAACTCTTTGAAGATAAAGGAGATTTAATTATGGCGGTTCCAACGCACATAGGCGTCATTCTGGACGGAAACAGGCGGTTCGCGAAGCAGCTTATGCAGGTGCCGTGGATGGGGCACAAGTGGGGCCTGGAGAAGTCGCGCGAGGTCCTGCAGTGGGCATGCGAAGCCGGAATCAGGTACATAACGGCATACACGCTCTCGCTCGAGAACATGAAGACGAGGCCGGAGGAGGAACTGGATTTCATACTCAGGCATCTCGCGGACGAGGCCGACAACATATTCACAAACATGAGCCATGTGGTCCACAGGTTCAATGTGAGGGTGAGATTCATAGGCAGGCTGCGGGAACTGCCGGATTCACTGCAGGAAAAGTTCAGGAAAGTCGAGGAAAAGACGGCTCATTATGCCGGGCATGTCCTGAACGTCGCCGTGGCTTACGGCGGCCAGCAGGAGATAACTGACGCCGTCAGAAAGATAATGGAGGAAGGGATGAAAGGAATACTGAAGCCGTCGGACATGAACGAGGAGATACTCAAGGAGCACCTTTACACGAACGGCCAGCCTTATCCTGACATGATTTTCAGGACAGGCGGCGAGAAGCGCCTTTCCAATTTCATGCCCTTCCAGTCCGCATACTCGGAGCTGATATTCACGGACAGGAAATGGCCTGAACTCACGAAAGAAGACTTCGAGAACGCCCTGAAGGAATTCTCCGAGAGAAAGAGAAGGTACGGCGCCTGATTCATAAAATAGCAGAATTTTCTTAAACGTGTTCAAATACGGACGGCACATCGTAAACCGTATCATCACCGCATAGCGTTACATAAACCGGCCTGTTCCTGTAGTCTCTCCTCAGCGCTTCAAGGAATCTGTTCCTGTCGCTGCAATGGCCTACAAATGTTCCGCCGACAAACGCGACAAAGCGCCCCCTGTAAGGCTCCAAAGAACCTGATATGAGGGCAGAAAGATAGGCCCTGTGATTCACATCCCCCGCATCCATGATTCATTTTTCCCGGCCATGACTTAAATATGCCGGATTCCACCACCCGCCCACCGGATTTAAACGCAGCGGTTATATTTTCCTCATGGCTGAAAAAACCGGCGACAGGGATTTCATCCTTCTCTGCGGCGAGAAAAATTTCCTCGTGCAGAAGAGCCAGAAGATATTCCACTCCAACTTCGGCACCATAGACATCACCAGGATAAAGCAGTACGGCCAGAAAATAAGGAGTTCCAGCGGGACGGAGTTCACCGCGATAAAGCCGACTGCCATAGACATGCTGAAGAAATGCAGGCGGATGCCGCAGGTCATACTCCCGAAGGATGCAGGCCAGATAGTTTCTGTGACGGGTCTGTGCTCAGGATGGAGATGCATGGATGCCGGCGCGGGCTCCGGGTTCCTTTCCATATTCCTTGGCAGCATCGCCGCGCCTTCGGGCAAGGTCTATGCCTACGAGAGGGACAGGAAATTCGCCGAAAACGCGAGGAACAACATGAAGATGTGCGGTCTGGAAGGCGTGGTCGAGGTGAAGAGCAGGCCTGCAGAGAAGATGAGCGAGAAGGAGCTCGACCTGATAACGCTTGACATGCAGAACGCCGACAAACTCGTGAAAAAGGCGAAAAGCGCGCTGAAAGCGGGGGGATGGCTGTGCATATACAGCCCGCAGATAGAGCAGCAGAAGCGCGCCGCAGAGGAGATGAGGAAGCACGACTTCTCGAACGTGCGCACGATAGAGACGATACAGCGCGACTGGCACATGGACGAAAGAGGTTCCGGCTATTCACATCCGAAGCCTTCAGGCATCATGCACACGGGGTTCATGACGTTCGGGAGGAAAATATCCTAGTCAACAACCCATTTGTCAAGCACTTCCTTGAAGTAAATGTCCAAATCCATGCCCTTCATTTCTTCCACGGTGAACCAGCCGTATTCAGTATGCTCGTCCGTGAGTACAGGATTGCCGTTTGCATACCCCACATAAGTCAGCCGGACGATATGCCTGCCTTCGATGCGCAGTATGTCCTGGGCTGCGACAAGCACAGGCTCATTTTCAATGACAAGCCCGGTCTCTTCCATGACTTCTCTCCTGAGGTTTTCAATGAGAGGAATGCCGGCATCTATCCTTCCGCCGACGATGTCCCATCTCTCCCCGACTTCAGGATATTTTTCAGCCGAGCGCTTAAGCAGCAGGTACTTTCCTCCATCATTCTTAACCAGAATCTTGACGCCAACCTGGAGTTCAGTCATTCATCGTTACCTCCAATAATCTTCCGGGAAAAGATAAAAAACAACCGGATAAAATGGGTCCGCCCGGATTTCTGCAGAGGAGATTCTCCCCTCTGAGATGCCAAAGAACCTGCGGTTCTTTGAGCATGAACCGAGGTTCAAATCCTTCCTGATGGGTCCGCCCGGATTTGAACCGGGGCCACGAGCTCCCGAAGCTCGAATCCTACCAAGCTAGACTACGAACCCAATTTTCTTTGAAAATTGGCTCAAATCTTTGTTTTCAAGCAAACAAAGATACGAACCCCTTGCTCCGCAAAGCGTTCGACGCCTTCAGGAAACCTGAAGACTACGAACCCAACGTTCGTTGGGTTGCATTTCGGTTTGGAGCCAAACCAAAATACGAACCCTTTGAATCAGAAATTGTATGGAGATTTTATAAATCACCCCTTCTCCAGATCCCGCGACGCCTCCTGAATCAGTTTTGCAGCGGTCTTCTTCCCCACGATTTCCGCAATAACCTCCGGCCTTGTCCTCTTTATGTCGGCGGGCGACTTCACGCCGTTCCTGTAAAGGGCGCGGGCGCGGGCGCGGCCGATTCCCTTCAGGCGCACGAGGCGGAGAAGTTCCTCCCTGACGCCGAACTTCACGCGCATCTGGAGCCGGCGGAAATTGTTTGCATGCTCGTATTTCCTGAGAAGCCTCGACAACTCGGCGATGCCGTAAAGCATCCACTCCGCGCTCTTCGTCTTTGCATAGAGGTCCCCCGGAGTTATGCCGTATTTCTCCAGGATAAAGTCCTCCCCCTTCTCGTCCATCCAGTCGCTCATGACAAGGCACGACTTGAACGCCGCTAGGAAATTTTCATAATCGTAGTCCCATACGTCGGGAGTTTTTATGCCGCTTTTGAGCATCTCCTCCTCGACGAAGCCGTCCTTCTTCTTCATGGACAGCGGGGGGAGCATCTCGGTGCACGTGTTCATCACCGTAAGAAACTCGGCATCCCCGCAATTCATGGAAGATATCATCGTATGCGCAGAGAGCGGGTCAAGATAAAGCTCGGAAACTTTTTTCCCGAGTTTTGTCGCCGAAACTTCCGCGCCCTTTCCGATGTCGAACGCCGGCCTGAATCCGCCGAGAGAAACTTTCTCCATCTCGATAAAGTTGAACATTTCAAGCTGCTCGAGGATTTTGCCGACCTTTTCCATGACCTCGCCGGCGCTGCCGTACTGGTGCGCGAAAAATGTCCTGGTAAAAAACTCTTCCAGTTCCTGCACTGAGCGCACGACCCCCGAGGCTATGAGAGACAGCGTGTGCACCCTCAGCATCGGCTCCACCGACAGCTTGGAATATATGGGCTCAGGCTCGCCGTTTATGTAGCGCTCCCTGAGCTCATCGGCCTCGCCGGCGCTCTTTCCGACAAGTATGGCCTCGCCCTCCGAGTCATAGGCGGGGCGTCCAGCTCTTCCACAGTTGTGTATTATAAATCCATTACAAATATAATTTTCAGTATTTTCAACAGAAAGGTTGTAAACTGGTATTGGTTTTTCTAACTTTATTTTCTCTGTTTTTTCAACTCTTTCAAAGCTTATGTCACCAAAACTCTTAATTGGTCGAGTGTCTTTTAGGTAGTTGGGTTTTTGATATTTTTTAAATCTCACTGAAGGAACAATGGTCAAAAACTTAAACACATCTCTTTTTCTATTTATTGCTGCAACGTAGGATTTGTTTTCTTCATATGAAATGCAATGCAATCCTAATCGTACTAATAAATTTTTTGTGTTTTCAATTAAATTTTTGCTTCTTGAACTTAGTCTTAACGAGTTGTATTTTGAACTAAAATTACCATCACCATCAAAAAGACCTCCAATATAA
>JACPJX010000024.1 GCA_016187365.1 Candidatus Aenigmatarchaeota archaeon
TTTCTTATCCTGTGCGGCGAAGAACTCGTGCCGCGCTACGCTGGGTATGCGATAAAATGCCTGTGGGAGAACGGCGCGGAAGACAACGGGAGAATTTCTGGGGCCAAGGGCCTCATGCCATTCATAAAAAACCTGAGCCCGGAAGAGGTTGAATACTTCAGAAAACAGGTGGAGATAATAGACGCCATAGGTGAAAGGGATGAGAAGAAAATAGAATCCATTATAGACTCATGCAATGCGAAAAATCCGGGCGCGTACAAGTCGCCCCGGCCGAGTGGCGTTGAAGTGAAAATAATCGAGGCTGACTACAACCCCGACAGCGGATGGACCGCGGACGAAAAGAACGACGAAAACTGGTTCATAATAGGGATAGACAGGGATAAACACACGATTTTCGCCGAACATTATATGGGATACGGCGAAGGTATGAGAAAATGCTGCAAAATAGTCGGCAAAACCACGGAATCCATTCTTGGAACAATAGTAAGGCTGGGGAAAGTCACCAAGCTCTATCATGCCGGGTATCTCGGAAAGGAACTCCAGAAGGCCGAGATTGCCATGAAAAAGGAAATAAAATACAGCCAGGAGCTTGAATTTGAAATATAAGAGTTGTTCCTTATAATCTTCACTTGCGTGATAGTGTGATAACTGTTATACTTCCGACTTATAACGAGGCAGAAAACATAGAAAATGTCGTAAAGAACATCAGAAAAACCGGCGCCGAAGTCAACATACTCATAATAGATGACAACTCCCCGGACGGGACGGGGAAACTGGCTGATATCATATCAAAAAAATACAAGTCTGTTTCTGTTGTCCACAGGAAAAACAAGGCGGGCCTCGGCTCTGCCATAAAAAACGGCTTCGAAGCGTGCAGCGGGATAGTAGGCGTGATGGACGCCGACATGAGCCATGACCCTTCCATAATCCCCGATATCATAAAGGAGTTCGGCGGCGGGGCCGATTTCGTCATAGGCTCAAGATACGCGAAGACCGGCGGCATTGAAAGATGGCCGTTTTACAGGAAACTTGCATCAAGGGTGGCTACGGCAATTGCAAAGCCGCTTACGCCTGTAAAAGACCCGGTATCCGGTTATTTCTTCATCAAAAAAAGCGTGATAAATGGCATGAAAATAAACCCCGAAAGCTGCAAGATATGCCTCGATATCCTCGTGAGAGGGGGCTACAAGAATGTCGTGGAGGTTCCATACACCTTCAGGAACAGGCCTGCCGGTAAGACGAAGATCTTGAACGTTAAAGAGGTACTCAAATATATAAAATACGTTTCTTATCTGTATAAATACAGGATAGCAAGGTGTTTCCGCTGACAAAACTCAAGGCAATCCCGTTCGCAGTAAGCATACTGCTGATAATCGTGATAATCTATTTTTCAAATCCCTACCAGATATACGACGCCGTAATAAAAATCAACAAGTTGTACATAGCCGCCGCTCTCGGCATTGCTGTTCTGAACATATCGCTGAGAGTCCTCAAGTGGAAGGTTATTCTGGATGGTGTGGGTTACTTTGAGCTTTTTCCTATCCAGACATTCGGTATGACGCTAAGCAGTCTCACACCTGGAAAAATAGCCGAGCCTGTAAAAAGTGTCATTCTCCGGATAAAAAAAGGCATACCCGTGTCCGTGTCGCTTCCGACTGTCATATGGGAAAGAATAAATGACATAGTATCAACAATCATCCTGGCCTTCGTGGCGATGCAGGCCATAAGCATAAAATCAGACCTGCTTTTTCTGAGCATTTTCAGCATGTCGGCATTTTCAGTTCTCATAATTCTGCTTGTTTTTGCCATGCATAGCATGAGTTTCGGGAAGAGGGTTTTTTCCGTCATAAAAAAACTCCCGGGGACCGGCGGGATTTCAGAAAGCTTCATAGAAAACTTCTATTCAATAAAAACAAAAAAGAGGAAAGTGCTGAAAAGCTTTCTCGTGACGTTTCTGGCGTGGGTTCTGGAAGGTCTTATATTCCACATAGTTCTGCTTTCCATGGGAATAGAAATAAATTTCATTCTCCTTGCAGGCATAGTTTCCCTGGCAGTGATTATAGGAATAGTTTCCTCCCTTCCTGGAGGCATAGGCTCATCAGAGTTCGTGATGATATTCCTTCTGGGACTGAACGGAGTTGGGGGTGCGGCGGCAGTGACATCTGTTTTCATATACAGGATAATCGCATTCTGGTTTGCGGCCCTGGTTGGCGGCCTGTCGTTCGTCTACCTCAGCAGAAAGATAGACATGAAGGAATTCAAGTTATTTTGAAGGAATTCAGAATAAAAGATGCATGTTTGACAGAGCAAACTTCGCCAGCTTTGCCTTCGGGAGATGCGTCCATGCCCTGCTGAATTTGTCGTAATCAAAATTCCTGAGCTTCTCCATGTGAGAGCCGAAATCAGAAAATATCCTGTCAATACCGTCGTTGTCCATTCTAGAATAGGCGCGCCTCACAAAAAGCTGCTTCCTTATTTCCCATGAAATCTCCGCCTTCCACGATTTCTCGTACGAAGAAAGCATCTTCATGCCAAACCTGTTTTTTCCCAGGCATGCCCTTATCGCTGCTGTTGCGTGCTTCGCGCCTATGAGGGAAAATATAATGCCTCCGCCTGTCAAAGGCTTGTTCTGGCCGCATGCGTCCCCTACCAGCAGGCATCGTTCAGAATAGCTTCTTGTCATGCCGGTCGGTACCATGTAGGCGTATGTTTTCCCGTTTCCAAGGCCCTGCTCAGAGCTGAACCTCGTGAGACATTCGCCGCTTCCGGCACCCGCCATGAGGCCGTATTCATCGCTTTGGGGAATTATCCACGAGAAGAAATCCGGCGAATAGTCCTTGTTGAAAAACGTCCTTATATGGCCTTCTTTCACGCCGCTCCCCCTGACCATGACGCCGACGGACAGTTTCGGGGGCGCGATGCCTGCGCACTTCCTCACCACCGATGAGGCGCCGTCGCATCCTATGACAATCTTTCCTTCGTAAGAGCTGTTGCCTGTGACGGCGGTCACTTTCTCACTGTCAACTCTCACGGAAACAAGGGTCTCATTCCTCAATTCGGCAGTTTTTTTTGATTCCCCGAGAAGGTATTCCGCGAATTTTTCCCTGTGAAGTATGTGGGCGAACGGCTTTTCGCCGCGAAGAAAAAAATTCCTGCTCCTGGATATGAGCTCCATTTCCGCTATGTCATGCTTCACGAACCGCCTGCCGTAGTATTCCATGAACCTTGAAGACACGATGCCTGAGTCTTTCGGGACGGCCTTTTTATTCTTTTCCAAAATCAATACGTTAAAGCCTTCAAGGCTGCGGGCGATGGCGCTTCCCGCGACGCCGGCGCCGACAATTATAGCATCGTACATGAGAAGGATAAGGACGGAAAAATTAAAAAATCCACTGGAATGGTAGCGATTTTATGGCTGTGCTTGATATTTTTGACCGGCATTACAAGAAACTTGTTTTCCTGCCTTTGGCGCTGCTGGTAATTTCCGCCGCAATTCTCGCATCAAACATGTCAAAATACGGCTCGGTTCTGGAAAGGGATGTGGAGCTTGTCGGCGGGAAGACCATAAATGTCGAGGTTGTAAATGCCGACATAGAGGGGATAAAGAATTCGGTGCCCAATTCGGTTGTTAGGATGACGAGAGGCGTCGCGAATGTCGTGATTGTCGAGATTCCGGTCGATGCGGATGAAAAGGCGGCGTTCGAGTCGATAAAGGCGGAGGCGGACGTCGTGGGGGAACCCACGTACAGGACTGTGGGCCCTGCGATAGGCGACCTGTTCTTCCAGCAGGCGCAGATTGCGCTCGTTGCGGCGTTCGTCCTGATGTCCATAGCGGTTTTTATCATATTCAGGTCGCCTGTGCCGTCGTCCATAGTCGTCCTGGCCGCGGCCACCGATATAATAGCAACCATGGCTGTCATGAGCGCCATAGGCATGAAGCTTTCGCTTCCGGTCCTGGCCGCGCTCCTGACGCTCATAGGGTATTCTGTGGACACCGACATCCTCCTGACTGCCAACATGCTGCGCGGGAAGGGCGAGATCAAGCACAGGATAAGGAACGCGATGAAGACTGGCCTTACGCTGACAGCGACTATGCTTGTCGCGTTCATCGCCCTCTACTTCGTGACAGGCTCCTTCGTTATAGAGCAGATATCTGCCGTGATCATAATAGGGCTTGTAATAGACGTGTTTGCCACGTGGCTCACGAACGCCGGGATATTAAGGTACTGGATGGAGAAGAAACATGCGCATGCCTAACTTCAGGATATTAGTACTCATAGTTGCCATCGCGATATCAATAGTTGCGATATCCCCGAACCCGTTTCCTTCCGGAATGAAGATAAGTTATGTCGGCGAGAACCTTTCATCGAAACTCCAGGCCGGCGAGATTTTATACAAAATAAACGACGCAAAGGCAGAAGACAGAATCAATGGTGTGTATTCAGGCATCGTGAAATTCGAGACGAACAAAGGCGTGAAGTTCGCCTCGGTAGAGGGCCGCCTTCCTGTAGAGGCCGAGAATGCCGGCCAGACAAACATAAAATTCGGCCTTGACATAAAAGGCGGGACGCGCGCCTTTGTCAGTGTCAACTCGACCGAGCCGGAAACGGTGAAGCACGTTCTCGAGACACTGGGCAACCGCATAAACTTCTTCGGCCTGAAGGAAGCGTCATTCAGGCAGGTCGACAAAAGTTACATAGAAATAAGCATGGCCGGAGGGAACCCGCAGGAACTCGGGTCCCTGCTGGAGCAGCAGGGCAGGTTCGAGGCCAAGATACCGGTACTGCTTCAGGTAAAGAACAACGCATCCACGCTAAAGCTCGGGAAGGCGTACAACATATCGGTTCTGCCTGACTCGGCTGCAATTGACGGCAAAACGTATGCGAAGGGCGATTCATTCGCCATCGAAGGCGTAAATTTCAGTTTTTCCGGCATATCGCAGAAATCCATCAACCTCACGTCGACGGTGTTCACCGGCGACGACATAAAAGCCGTCTTCTACGACCCGCAGCGCTCGAGGGTCCAGCCTGTCCAGGGAGGCTACGTATGGTCGTTCGCGGTCCAGCTGAGCCCGGAAGGCGCGGGGAGGTTCGCAAAGGTGACGAAGAACCTTGACGTGGTGCCCGGGCCGCAGGAATCCTACCTCAGCTCGCAGATATATTTTTACCTTGATGATGAAGTCCTGGACTCGCTGAACATCGTCTCAACGCTCAAAGGCAGGGAAGAGACTGAAATATCGATAACAGGCTCCGCCGCATCCATTGACGAATCCGCAAAGGAGCGCTCCCGGCTGCAGTCCATACTGAGATCCGGGGCGCTTCCGGTGAGCATTGAAATAGTCCAGATGGATTCCATATCCCCGACGCTCGGCGAAGGCTTCCTGAGAAGCGCCATGCTCGCGGCGGCCGCGGCCATGCTCGGCATACTGGCTGTCGTTGTGGTGCGCTACAGGAAGTTCAAGATAGTGCTCCCGATGATCGTCACCGCGATATCCGAGGTGCTCATAATACTCGGCGTTTCGGTGGCGATAGGCTGGACAATTGACGTCGCGGCGGTCGCCGGAATCATAGCCGCTGTCGGCACCGGAATCGACTCGCAAATTATTATTATAGACCAGACTCTGCGCAAAGAGAAGATAGAGACGCTCCGGGAGAAACTACGCGATGCGTTCTTCATAATCTTCGGCGCCGCAGGCACGGTGATAGCCGCAATGCTTCCGCTGATGATAATAGGGTTCGGCGCGCTCCGCGGCTTCGCCATCACCACAATGATAGGCGTCTTCGTCGGCATCCTCATCACGAGGCCGGCGTTCGGCGCCATAGTGGAAAGGATTGTGAAGGATTGATTATAGTAGAATGCGCTTACTTCCCCTTCAGCTCCATTATCGCGCGGGCGAGGTCATTGTCCAGCTCCTCCAGTTTGTCGACGACGGTCTTCCTGTCCTTTCCTGTCTTCTCCATGACCATCTGGATGTCCTCCTCGTTCATGGCGACGCTTTCCTCGACCTCGCCTGTTATCTGGTAGACCTCGCGCCCCATCATGTCGGCAATCATTATCTCGGGCTTCCTTATCAGTATTTTTTTGTTCTTTCCTTTTATCACGACCTCGTCGGCGTCGACCTGCCTGACGTTGAGGTTGAGTTTCTTCATCATTTTCTCTATGTTTTTCTGGTTCCCGAACATAGGATTAAATTGTATTGGCGTGATTTTAAAGCATAGCAGCCATGATATTTCATGCTGGAGCTTCTTCTTTTCGCTCTCGCCGGAATCCTCGCCGGGGTTGTGTTTGGGCTCGTGCCCGGTCTTCACCCGAATACCATGGTCGCCTTCACGCCGCTGCTCGCCCCGCTGGAGCCGGCGGGGGCGGCGGTTTTTCTGATAAGCATGGGCGCCTCGAACATAATGGCTGATTTCATCCCGTCGGTAATGCTCAGCGCCCCGGACGCCGGGAACGAACTGTCGGTCCTGCCTGCGCAGCGCCTCATGTCGCAGGGACACGGCTACAGCGCCATAAGGTTCATGGTGATAGGCTTCGTATCGTCGTTCCTGCTTTTCATTTCTTTTGCGCCGCTGCTTCACTTCATTGTGCCGGCGGCATTCGAGATGTCGAGGCATTTCATATTCGCCGTTCTCATATTCATCTCGTGCCTGATGGTGCTTTCAGAGAGGCGCATCGCGCCGGCGCTTGTCGTGTTTTCCGTAGCCGGCGCAATCGGCCTGGTGTCGGGTGGCATGCCTGTCAATCCTGCGTTCGTCCTGTTCCCGGTGCTTGCCGGATTCTTCGGCGTCTCATCCATGATCCTGCAGATAAGGAGCCGCTCCTCCGTCGTTCTGCAGTCTGGCGGGCATCTGGGCATGGACAGAAAATCCTATGCAAAATCATCCTTCGCCGGATGTCTTGGCGGCATCTTCTCCGGCTTCCTCCCCGGAGTCGGCTCGAGCGAAATCGCGGCGATATTCTCGATGAAGAAAGACGAGAAGTCATTCCTTGTAACTATAGGCGCCATAGGTGCGTCGAACTTCGTTATGTCCCTCTTCGCTGTGTGGCTCATAGGGAAGACGAGGAGCGGCATCGCGGTCGCTGTTGACAACGTGTACCGGCTTTCTTCAGGCGACGTCCTCATGGTGGTTTTTGCGTCCATGCTTTCGCTCGGCGTGTCGGCGCTTTTCGTGCTCAAGGCATCAAAATCCTTCGCCACCAGGATGCAGAAAATGAACTATTCCAGGATAAGCTGCGCCGTCATCGCCCTTATCGCATCCATGACATTCGTGTTCTCCGGGCTCTACGGACTTGTCGTACTGGTTTCGTGCGCCGCGCTCGGCATCTACGCGATACTCTCGGGCGTGAAGCGCGGCCTCATGATGGCCGCCCTTATAGTCCCGACGGTGGTGTTCTTCGCGGGATTTTAGAGGAGCGGGAATTCGCACCTTAAACTTTCCAGCCTTCCGTATTTGCCGACATCGAATACAACAAATCTGTCAAAAACAATTTCTTCCGGCGGCGGCATCTCCTTTTCAATCTGCTTTGCGAATTCGTATTCGCCGCCGTCAAGACTTTCGGACCTGCCTATGGTGAAATGCGGCCTGAAAGACTTGAGCACGAGCGGCGTTTTATACAATCTTAGCGATTCTTCTTCGTCTTTTGACAGGCCGGCAAACGCCTGCGGGTCTGTGGAGCCTGCACTCATGTCCCTCAATGGATAAAGTGCGTGGAACATTTCTTCATGGAGTTCTCTAAGGCTTTCCTTTTCAACATCAAGGAAAAATATCCTGGTTGCCCATACGTTAATCCCTTTTGAAGCCATGGTTGTTCTGCCCCGCTGTTTTTCACATATCCTTTCGAATGTTTCTACGGCGTTTTCCATGGAGTCCTGTGCGTATACGCCATGAAACAGGGACACATGAGGAAGCAGATTGCCGTTTTCCTTTAGGACGAATTCAGAGGGATATGCTTCATTGATCCTCCTGTTCAGTCCGCAGATGTACTTCAATGCTCTTTTTTCCGGTATGAGCGCAAAGCCAAGCGGGTACGGCGGCATTTTGTACTCTATGCCTGTCATCTTTATAATCTTTTTCACTTTATGCTAATCATGGATTATCTCAATGAAGTCGAGCATCTCAAACCGGCTGTGGTAGAGGCCGCAGACAGGTTCATCCTGCCAAGGTTCAGGAACCTGGAAGACGGGGATGTCCTGAACAAAGGCGATTTCGACAAAACCGTGACCGCGGCAGACATGGAAACCAGCTCCTTCCTTCTGGACTCTTGCAGGGAGCGCTTTCCGGGCTCCTTCACTGAAGAAGACATGGACGACAGAAGGTTTGAACATGATACCTTGTGGTCTATAGACCCGCTTGACGGCACAGACGAGTTCAGGCGCGGTAGGGAAGGTTTTGGCATACAGGCGGCGCTTCTTGAAAGAAAAAACGGGGGTTATTTCCCTGCGGCGGGGTTTCTTTACCTGCCTGTCCGAAAAACGTTTGTTTACGCAACGCAATCAGAAGGCCCTTTTGTTGATGATGGGCATGTCATCAGGGAAATAAAAGTTCCCATAAGCCGTAATATCACAGGTTTCCAGCGCGAAATTGACATAAGCAAGGAGCTTGACGAATTCTATAAGTTCATGAGAAAGAAAGGGTACGAAGTAAATTCTATGAATATAGGTGGCGCGTGCGCCAGTGTTGCACAAATGCTTCTGGGGAGTCCTTATCCAAATCTCTACATATGCCCGCGCCCTTACACGAAAGAATGGGACACATCGCCTTTCGAGAACATGATAGCACGGGCAGGCGGCTTCATATCGGACCTTTACGGCAATCAATTCACTTATAACAGGCATGATGTCAGAAACCTGAACGGCTTCGTCATTTGCATCGGATACGAAAAGGGGCGCGTAATGTCGTGGATAGACGAGTTTGGCGCTGAAAATCTCCTGAAGGCTGTATAAAAGCTATTTATAACCTCAAAATCATTTATTTTTCAGGTGATTGAATGGCGGAGATTCTCGTCGTGAGGAGCAAGGTGAAGGGCCTTGTGAAAAAGAAGAAGATGAACATGGGCGCTGACGCTGCGGAGGCGCTGAGCAGGGAAGTCGCAAAGCTCGTTGACAAGGCTGCCGAGCGCGCGAAAGCGAACAGAAGGAGCACGATAAAGGCCAGGGACATCTGAAATTTGTTTTTGTTTATCACAGGAATTCAGTTTAATACTAGACCTTCAGGTCGTTCATGCTATACCGAATTCCTGTGGAAATGCCTCTGGTTTTAGCCAGAAGATGTTCACCCTATGTAATCCTCTTCTTTGCCGTCATCTTTTTCGTTTTCTTCCGTTGTTTCTTCTTCAACTACTTCATCTTTGACTGCCTTTGCCTTTTTCCGCCTTATCCTTTCAACGGGGCCTAAGTATTCCGATGTGACCTTTCCGCCTCTCCTTATCGACTTATAGTAGTATTTCCTTCCGTTTATAGTCTTGACGTGCCTGTTCATAGAATTATTCTGGCACGGCAGTATAAATTACTTAATTATGAGCTTTTTTCCGGTGCTGCCATGATATCCGAACAGGAGTTCGCCGCCGCACTCGCATAAGCCGCGCAACGGCATCCTCTGGTATGACTTGCTGCATTTCGAGCACAAGATTTCCTCCCAGTTGCTCAGCGGCTGCTCTTTTTTGTAGTCGACGGTTATCTCGTGCTTCATTTTGCGCTTTGCCCCTGTGAGTATGTCGCTGATGCTTGACTGCCTGCCCCCGCCAAGAAGTTCGCTCCTCTCGACGCCGACGGCGTTCAGTATCCTTTCCACCGGCGGGAGGAGCTGGCTGGATATGTAATAATCCGAGTCGATCTGCATCCCTTTCTCCCTCGCATATTTCGGGTCCTCCGCGCGCTTGGAAAGCAGGTGGTTGTTGCCCTTTATTATGACGAATCCTATCCTGTCGCCTATCTTCGGCGCGTCGTACGGGTTCCTCATTGCGAGCTTCTTCGCGACTTCTATGTGCGGCAGGATGCCGCCGTAGCTTTCCGGGCTCTTCGTGAGCCCCTTAATCACTGTCAGCTTCTCCAGCGGCATGTCGCCGCGCCTGAGATGCTCCAGCGTATTCTTGACCTCATTCATGGCCATCTGGATGTCACCCTCCTTGAGCATTATGTTTATGACCTTCATCATTACCTCGCTTACGAGGGGGCACCAGTCGCGGCGGACTGTTTCTATGCCCTTCATTTCTATGCTGTCCTTCCATGCCTCCCCGGTGTGCTCAAACTTCCATCCGGCGTACCTTTTCTTCGTGAGTATGAGGAACGTCTTGTATATCTTCTCGAACTGGAGTTCCAGATGCCCTTCTAGTTTTGAGGTGACGAATGCCGCTATCTCCTCGCCGAGCTTCCTGGCGTCGTCAAGGTTGTTCGTGTCCGTCTTCACGAATATCGAATCGGTGTCGCCGTAGACGGTCTTCGCCTGGAAGTTCTGCTCCACAAGGTCCCTTGTTTTTATTATATTCTCCCTGCCGTATGCGGTTATGCTTCCTGCGACGTCGACCATGTAAAGCCTCGCGCGTATATAGCCTGTGTATCCGTAGAACGAATTATGCAAAACCATGCCCTGTGCTGTTACGAACATCTCGGTGTCCCTTACAGACAAATCATAGACATATTCAGAAGGCTTGGCCTTGGATATGCTGGGCTGCTGACCAAATAAGTCTCCTGATGCTATTTTCTTGCCATGGGAAGTTTTTCTTTTTGATATGCGGTACAGGCCGTCAAAGGAATTGTTCTGGACTCCTCCAAAGTCTTTTATCATTACATTTAACTGGGCTGCGAGTCTTTTGCTTGTGGTGTTCATACGGTGCACATTCTTATTGCCGTCGCCTCTGTAATATCCTTCAAGAAAGGCTTTGCGCACCGAGCTGTTTGAATTCAAAATAAAATCAGGCACTTTCTTGGCATAGGAAGACTCGCCGCAGTTATACCTGAAAAACAGGTACAGCAATTTCATGCCCATTGTTATATCCTTATTGAATACACTGGCGTCATAGCCAAAGCATTTTTTAATCAGATGCTTTATTCGCTGCACATTTTCCTTGTCCTTGTTTGCTATTGCTGCTTTGAATGAGCCTTTTCTTTTGTGGGTGCTGCCTTCGGCCACGAACCATCCCAACAATTCTGCAAGCTCCTCATCAACGGGCTTTGCGGCCGCAGGTATTTTTCTGCGACCCTGATGCGCTCCCCCGACTGCAATAAAGGCGCGTTTCCTGATAAATTCAGGTATTCTTCCGACTTCTGTTATGGGGAGTGTGTAATAATCAGGCTCTTCGCCGGCAGCTGAAAATCTTTCGTAAAATTGAGGCAAGTCCTCGCCATCCTCTGTTATATCATATACCGGAACCATGCCACAGTTCCCGACGGTTGTTAAGCCGCTCCTGTTTATCAGATGTCCTTCCGAGCTTCTTATGATGCGCCTCTCGACATATTTCTGGAGGCTGGCAGAATCGGCGGGCCATTTTACGGAAGAAATCATTTTTGCCCTGTTTTTTAGCCAGTTTTTCTTGTTGAGATTCAGGCTCTTTGGAACGTATAAACGAACATCCGATGTCTCCTCTTCTGGAAGCGACTTCAAAAATTCTATCCAGTCAAATTCTATTTTCTGTTCAGGCAGCGAAACCCTGCTTACCTGCGCAATAATATCATTTTCAGAAATATCTCTGCCACCCCTTTCGGCCAGTTTGTGAAACGTGCTTTTTTGCTTCCGGTTTGAAGATATGCCTTTCATCACCATAACGCTATGGTCGTCCGTTATCATCGCCTCAGCCATCGGGGTTTTTATTCTGGTCAAATCACCCTTGCTTTTATGGCGTGATATCGCGTACATCGGCTTAAAACACGATTTGTTGTGTTTCACTGAGAGTGTTTCCCATCCGGAAAGCTCTATCACCTCTGTATCGCCTAAATCTATAATCTCGTGTTTTTTTGACATATCTTCAAAAAGTTCCTCTATCTCATAAATCTGCAATTTGCCGTCGGGTCTTTTGACAACAATATCCGTATCTGCGTGCACACTGTTCGACATGTCCTTTATTGCAAGCTGCTTGGCATTCAGTATCCTTTTCATGTCCCCTGCCGCGCCTTTCATCTGCTTTCTGACAGCGGATCTGGCGTCCATGAGCGTTGACAGTATGTCTGAAAGAATTCCTGACCTGACAGAGGGCTTCACGAAGTGCGCACCACTAGGCGACGAATAACATTCCATGAGCGGCTCCCTGAGGACGGTTTCCGGCGATATGTTGAAAGTCCTCATTATGCTAGGGTACAAACTCTTGAAATCGAGGACAAGGATGCAGCCGTCGGCATGCAACCCTTTCTCCGGCTCCATGACGGTGGCGCCCTTGAGGCCGTGCTCCTCCCTTTCCCTCGCCCTCCTTGCGATCTCGCCTTTTGACGGGGCGGGCGGCATCACGTATCCCCTTTTCCTGAATTCATGAAGGACCATCGTCTCCACGCGCTTCGACTGGCCGCCGAAAAGGTCCTGCAGGAGAAGGCCTGAAATCTTCGCGAGCTCCATGAATTTGTCCAGCATGCCTTTCTCAACGACGAGCCTGAGCGACAGGTCGGCGTCTTTCCTTGCGTATTCAAGGAATTCCATAATCTGTTCTTTGCTCCCGTTCCACATCCCCGCCATCTGGCCATACTCGACATCACGCTTTTCGTCGCCAAGCAAAGCCTTTGCAACTGTATTCAGGTCGTATCTGGGAAACTTGAGCCATGGGTCCCTCTTCAATATCTGGTACGGATCGACAACAACCCTTCCGGGCACTATAAATTCCTGCATCGTGCCAAACGTTTTCCCGAACGACTGTTTGTCGGACCTGCCGAAATTCGCCGGTATCTTGTTGGCCCTGAACCTTTCGAGGAGATACGGAAAATCGAAGGCGTTTATATTGTACCCCGTCATCACATCGGGATCGTATTCTTCTATCGTCCTTGCGAACTCTTCAAGCATCTCCTTTTCCGAGGAAAATCCCCTGGCGTCCTGGTGATGAAAGTTCTTGGCCAGAAACACCATAGTCTTTTTCCCCCTGAATTCCGGCCTGAAAGACATTGATATTATTATCACCGGGTCGTTCTTTGAGTCAAGCGATTTTGTCGGGTCAGACGGCAGGCATTCGATGTCTATCGACATGTATCTCAGCGGGGCATTGTCCTGCCTTTCCACCGCCTTTATGTCGTCTGCGCTGAAAGACTGGACTTTCACGGTACTGGTCCTGACTTTCTCGCCGCTGAATTCCACCCACCTCATTCCGTACAGCCCCCTGTCCACCATGAACCTGTACTTGAACAGTATGTCAGCCTCGTATACGCCTTTTGAATGCTGCAACAGGGACTCTCTCACAGCCGGGACGTCCTGTGGGTTGCTGAGCGTCACTTTCAGCATTTTTGTCTTGCTATCCCTGTACCCCAGAGGCTCGAATTTCTCGTCTTCCTCTATCCGCCTTATTTCCTTCATGCCCTTCACCCTGCTTTCAGTGCCTTCACTGGGCACTATGTAAAAATACGGCATGAATTTGTCATGAAAAATGCACACGGTGCCGCCGCTCTCTGTTTTTGCAAATATCCTTATGACCGGCTTGCCGCTGTTCATGAAGTAATCAACGTCAAGTATCTGGGCCTGCATCATTCCACCTTCGCAAATTCAGCAACCCGGCTTGAGAAATCCACTACGACGGGCCTGAAATCCGACATAATAGAGCCGGAGTTGACGATTGTCACGGACTTGTAATTCGTTATGCCGGGCACGTGGCTGTGGCCTATATGGACGATGTCCGGGACCTCTTCGATGACCATGAAATCTTCCGGTATTATTGCGGAGGGCCTTCCCATATGCCTTTTTTTCAGCATATCGTGCGGCGCCTTGTGCATCATCAGCACCTTTATCCCGTTTATTTCTATCATGGCCGGATTGCTCACTGAAACTATGTTTTTTTCCCTGAAATCCAGGGGCATCTGGGGGCATCCTTCCGAGTCCCTTTCCCCGGGACACGCGTAAAAATTCTTCGATGGCATCCTTTTTGCGAATTTCTCCAGTTCCGCTGGGGCCCCTATGTCGCCGGCGACAAAAAGATTTTTTATGTCGCTTCTTTCAAACCATGAGAAGAACCTGTCGGCATCGCTTTCGGGCGCCTCGTCTAGATGCAGGTCAGAGACGAAGCATGCTTTTCCGCGGCCTTTGGCCGGCGTTCTTATCGGTATGTCCGGAAACAGGACTTCCTTGCCGAAAAGAACCTTCCCTCCTGTTACCACGCGCATTGCGACCACGTCATCTATTTCTACTCCTTCGGCATCCTTTGGCTCGAATATCACGGGGACATTTGTCGTCATGTCCTCGACATCGAGTATTTTCCTCCCTTCGTCTTCCTTTATTTCGCGCACTATTCCTATGATGCACGCGTCATTGCGCATCGAATCAATCTTGTTCAGGGATATGAAATCCTTCTGGATCCTTGCAAGTATTACACCCTTCATTTTCTCGTACTTCGACGTGTAAAATTTCACGAAATCCTCCGTCGTGATTTCGCTTTTTCTGGACTGAAAATTTTTTATCACCTTTATCCTGTCCTTCAGCACAAAATTGCGGGCGTCGATGACAAAATCCCCCGAAACCACGTCAAAATCGTCGCTTGTTTTTGAAAGAAATTCCAGAGCATCTGGCGTGAGGAGAAATCCCCTGCGAAAATAGTCGTTCACGGTTTCCTGCATTTGCCACACCCGGTGTATCTATAGTTCCGCAAGGAAATAAAAGGGTATTATACCTTGCGAACTATCTGCAAAAGACAAAGTCTTTTGAGATGTCAAAGAGTAAACTCTTTGCACATATGTGAAACAAGTCATAATATGATGAATTATTTACTTGTTTCACTATAGTGTTACCGAAAGAATTTATAATGAAATCTCAAAAGAGCATCGCTCTTTTGCAGAAAGCCTCCGGCTTTTGCAAACTCAGGCGGAGAACCTTTCCGCAAGTATTGCGTCAACCTTCTGGGCTGCGTTGTCGTTTATCGCGAGGCGTATCTCCCTCGTCCTTCCGTACCGCCCGTTGGATACCACCTTTGCGGTTATTATCCCCAGCATGTCGAGCTCTGCTATGAGATCACTTATCCTCCTCTGGGTCAGCGGCTTCATCCCGACAGAGGCGCATATGCCGGCATAGGCGTCGAACACGTCGCCGGTCAGCATCCTCCTGTCGGACCACTGCTTCTGCAGGGCCGTTTTCTGGCTGATCTTTATTATGGAATGGAGGACCGCCTGCGACTGCCTTGGCTGCGACTTCACGGTCTCCACTATCCTGTCCATGTCTATCTTGTATTCCGCCATGTCGACATGCCTCTCTTCCACAATGCCGTCACCGAGCCTGTCTGCCATCTCGCCGGCAACCCTCAGAAGGTCGAGCGCCCTCCTCGCGTCACCGTGCTCCTGCGCGGCGAGCGCAGCGCACTTTCCAAGTACGGAGTCGCCGACGCTGCCGGTGGCAAACCCTGCAGATGCGCGCTCCTCCAGTATGTCCTTCAGCTGCGCGGCATTGTAAGGCTTGAATATTATCTCTTCTTCGGACAGCGATGATTTGACCCTGAGGTCGAGGGCTTCCCTGAACGAGAGGTCGTTGGTTATGCCTATTATCATAATATGCGACTGCTTCAGTTCGGAATTTATCCTCGTGAGGTTGTAAAGGAAGTCGTCGCCTATTTTCCTGAACAGGGCGTCGATTTCATCAAGAACTATAATGACCTCGTTCTTTCCCGAGTCTATTTTCTCGAAGAATTTCCTGTAAAGGACGTCCGTCGGCAGGCCGGTGTCTGGGACAGTCTCGCCAAACTCCCTGAGCAACTGGGCAAAAAGCCTGTATTCGGTGTCGGCAATCTTTTTCATCTTGCAGTTGATGTAGATCGGCTTTATGTCCCTTCCGTGGGTTCCCAGTATTTCCACAAGCTGGCCCAGGACGTATTTTGTGCATATCGTCTTGCCTGTTCCGCATGTCCCGTAGACGAAGATGTTGTTTGAATGGAACCCCTTGAGGACAGGTGCTATTATAGAACCCAGGATCTGTATTTCCTCGCCGCGGTGCTGTATCCTTTCCGGCACAAAGTTTGAAGAAAGCGTTCTTTTATCGCGAAACACGCTGTGTTTTTGGATGTATTGTGAAAATATGTTCTGCTCATTCATACCAACACCCCACCTACCGGCCAGACGTTACCCGGCATTTTATAACCTTCAAAATCTGCAGAGGAACTGGTTCCTTTGTATAAAGCGCATCTTTTTGCAGATTTACCCCGATTTCAAATGGAACTTACCCATCTTTCCTGTGGAAATATCCTCCGTTTCTTCTGGAATAATTTTCAGGGTAGCACTATTTCTTCCGGCCGGTATTTAAACATTCTTTGTCTTGAAGAACTTCTTTTCAAAATATAGCATTGGGTGGTGGAAAGACCCCATTGTTTCATGTGGAACTGTAACCGATTGAAAGTTCTATGGAATATGTAAAATAATTCCTCCCAAAACCAGAAAATTGTTCCGGGAAGGTCATGAAATACCCAATAAATGTTTTTAACCTACAAAAATTTTCAGTTTGCCATAACAACCACCCTAAAAATATTTTATGAAATATAAATGAAATAATATATTATAAAATTTCTATTATAATTATCATGAAAGTTTATATATCAGGCATGTCAATAGAAGAAAAGAGAATATTTATTCTATTTATGGGAACGGAAAAAATTATCTATACAAAATCTCCCAGCCACAATCTACACGGCCTCCATGGGAAATTATAGGGTGTCTGTGTTGCAATAAATTCGTTGTCGGTCGGATTGATTTAAATACGCTTTCATCATATCGGGCAAATATGCCATATTCTGAAAGATACCTAAGGCCTACTGCAAAGCGAGTAAGGAATTATTTAGCTGATGAATTGTTCGGTATAGAAGGGCAAAGCAGATGGCGTATTCTCGATTTAAGATGGAAAGACAGCCAAAGACTGTACAGAAGAATCGGGCGCCACCGCGGAGACACGGCCCGGGCAAGAAGAGATATAGCAAGAATGGACGCAGATTCTATGTATTGTTCTTATACTGGAGATATGGATCTGGATACAGATTATATCGTATTCGTGAATGACGCTACAGAAGCCACCGCTGTGCGTTTGGGTGAAGAAATGACTCATGGAGAACATATGACAACACACATCAGAAATCTCGGCGCCGTCAGCCGCTATACGGAAAGGTTTTCTGGTACAACAACGGAATTCATGGGGTTTCTCGGATTAAGAAGTGTAGAAAGAGAAAATAACGGTATAACCTTTGATTACTTTGATTATACCGGCCCCGACGTTTTAAATCCTATACTCGATTTAACCCGGGATGCAGAGCATTACGTAGGATATTCGGTTTCAGACCAGTTAATAAATTCTAGAAGACGTATAAATTATAGGGATTTGTTCCATGCTGACAGCCAGGCTGTTGTATGGGATATTGTAAAAAGTCTGATACGGCCTAGGATAAGAGTTTTTATAGAACCGGAAAAATATTGCCAGCTCGTGGTGGACGCCTATAACTCGTTGTACGAAGGTGTTTTGGAAAGAGCGGAATTAGACGCCGGTATCGAAATATCGAAGAAAAAAAGGAAGAAACAATAAACCGCTCGGCTATTCATCCAACTCGAACTTCATCCCGTAGTGTATAAGACCGGAATCGCCGTCTTCAAAGAGCTTCCTGAAGACCGTATGGACCTTTTTTCCTATACTGATTTTTGAAGTGTCGCCTACAACCTGTCCTGCCACCATCGGCCCCTCCTCAAGTTCGACTATAGCAATCATATAAGGGACGTACTTCTCGAACCCCACAGGCGCCGTATGGTTTTCCGTGTAGGTTAAGATGACCCCCCTGCCGGAAAGCTTTTTGTCGGCGGTTTTTTTGTGGCAATCCTGGCAGTACGGCCTGCCCGGGTAGAATATCTTCCTGCATTCAGCGCACTCGGTGCCCATGAAGTTGTACCTGCCTTTCTTCGCCCTCCACGGCATCGAGACCGAAGTGTTATGCGGCATGATAACCACCATTTTTGATACAGTATTTGTTGTTCATTCATCAACACCAAGTATGTTCACGACTGCCGTGGCCCCGGAGCCGCCTATGTTAAGGTTCATGCCGTATTTCACACCTTTCAACTGGTTGTGCGAATCGCCGCGCAGCTGCCTCGTTATGTCGGCAATCTGGCGCACGCCAGTGGCGCCTACAGGGTGCCCTATTGCTTTCAGGCCTCCTGTAGTGTTTACCGGAACGGAACCGTTGAGTGAAACCCCCCCGCGCTCCACGAATTTTCCGCCCTCACCCTTCCTGCAGAAGTTGAGATCTTCTATCGCTATTATCTCGTTTATCGAGAAGCAGTCATGGACCTCGGCAAAATTTATGTCCGTTATCTTCAGGCCTGCCTGGTCCAGGGCCTTCCTTGCGGCGAGTTTTGTCGCCTGTATCTCAGTCAGGGACTGCCTGTCGTGCAAAGCCAGCGTATCCGACGCCTGGCCGCTGCCAAGCACCTTTACAGGCCTTTCAATCTTATTTTTCATTTTTTCCGAAACCACTACGAGAGCAGCGGCGCCGTCAGTTATAGGCGAGCAGTCGAGAACATTAAGAGGCGAAGAAATCACAGAGGAATTCATGACATCGCCCACCGTTATGGGGTTCTGGAACTGCGCATACTTGTTGCCAACCGCATTCCCATGATTGATGACGCTTACCATGGCCATCTGCTCGCGCGTCGTCCCGTATTCGTGCATGTGGCGCCTGGCGATGAGGGCGTAAAGGCTTGCAAAAGTCAGGCCGATTGAAGATTCCCATTCCTGGTCGCCTGCAGCGGCCAAGGTCATGACAGCTTCCGGGGTCCTGACGTCTGTCATCTTCTCCACCCCTATCACGAGCGCCGCATCCATATGGCCGGATTTTATGGCGTGAATGGCGTTCCTGAATGCTATGCTGCCGGAAGCGCACGCACCCTCATATCGGCTCGCTTCGGCATGTATGCCGAGGCTGTCTGCCGCCAGGGCGCCCAAGTGCTCCTGGCCCACATATCTTCCTGCCGACATGTTGCCTACAAAAATGCCGCCTATGGAATCTTTTTCCATGCCGGCGTCACCGAGCGCGGATATTCCGGATTCAGCCATCAGGTCGCGGAGCGATCTGTCCCAGAGTTCCCCGAATTTTGTCTGGCCGACACCGGCGATGTAAACTTCTGTCATAATTTTATCTTGCCCCTCAGTTTTGCATAATTCCCGTAACTGACATAAGACTTCCTGCCGACGTAGAATTCAGTCCTCGGCGCCCTGTCCCTGACTTCTTCTATCCTGTCCGTGACGCGCACCGAAAATGAATCGGCGCCGGCGCCGGAACCGTAAGACGTCATGAGTATTCTGTCGCCAGGACCCGCGTTGTCGAGAATGTCTGCAAGAACAAGCATCGAAGCGCCGGAATACGTGTTTCCGATTTTCTGCACGAGAAGGTTGAATTTCAACTGTTCATGGGAGAATCCAAGGATCTTGCCGGCCCTCATGGGGAACTTTCCGTTTGGCGTATGAAATGCCACATAAGAATAGTCGGAGGGCTTCGCCCCTATTTTTTCCATCATGCCTTTGGTGCATGAGACAAGATGATGAAAATATGCCGGCTCCCCCGTAAATCTGCCCCCATGCTTCGGATAGTGCTGGCCCTCGCGCCTCCAGAAATCCGGCGTGTCCGTGGTGTAAGAGAACATCCCTTCAATCACTGCAACAGGTTTCCTGCCTATGACAAACGCCGCCCCGCCTGCTGCGGCCGTATATTCAAGCGCGTCCCCCGGCCGCCCCTGCGCGGTGTCGGCCCCTATTGCCATGCCGTATTCAATCTCGCCGGCCTTTGCCAGGCCGTAGCACGTCTGCATGCCGGCAGTTCCGGCCTTGCAGGCAAATTCGTAGTCAGCGACAAGAACATTCGGGGTCATCCCGAGCGCATCAGCCACCACGGTGCCCGACGGCTTCACGGCATACGGATGGCTCTCGCTCCCGATGAAAAGCGCGCCTACCGCCTCCCCATCTATTCCGGCGCGCAGAAGCGCGTTTCTTCCGGCCTCGGCGCTTATCGTTATCGTGTCCTCGTCCATTTCAGGCACGCTTTTTTCCTCTATGAGAAGCCCTTTTTTGATTGCGCCGGCATCCTGTCCCCACACACCGGCGATGTCCTCAACCCTTATCCGTAGCCTGGGTATGTATGCGCCATACCCGGAAATGCCTATCTCCATGATGAAATGATTGAGGAAAAGTTTATATGTGAAATACTTATGATAACTTTTTCAACCCGCGCCACCAGTCTGTTGATTTGGAGTTCTCCAGGACGGCAAGGAGGGTTTTTGCGGATTTCGTCTGAAGGGCCTTTGAGACGTTGTTTATCCAGTCCTGTGCAGATGCATGGCCATTTTCCATATATTCCCTTGCCGTGAATGCCTGCTCGAGGAGGTCGGCGTCCTTTGCGATGATGCCGGCTCTCGTATTCCTCATCTCCGCGGCTTCCCACATCCCGAATATGCCGCTTCCGATGTCGCCGAGTTTTTCGGTCTGGTCTTTGACGGCCTTCTCACCTTCTTTTGAAACATATCTTCTGGCCACCTTGTGGATATCGCCCGTCCTGCACTCCTCGATGTCGTGAAAAAGAACGATGACGCACACTTCCTCCGGCTTGCCATATTTTTCGAGGCGCGCCAGTATGTAGCCTATCTGCGCAGCGCGCAGGCAATGGTCTGCAACGCTGTCCGGGAATTCCACGCCGGCGAGCCTCCAGCCCTCATGCTTCACCCTCTTAAGCATGCCGAGTTCGTGGATGAAATCTGCAAAGAACTGAAAGTTCTTTGAGATGTCAGAAGCCTCCGGCTTTTGCACATTTACGAGTTCTTTCATGCATACTTTTATGGACTTCATGCTTATATCCGGAAAAAGGCAGAATAGATTATGGTCCTGGAATCGATTCTCAACCCCAAGAACGCTGAGGACAAGCCGTGGCACGTCTTCATCATAGCGTTCTTCTACACGCTTGTTGCCGTGTTCTTCGCGCACAAGATGTTCCCCGCCCAGGCGTCAATACTTTCAGTAGCGCTTATAACAATACTTTTCGTCCCGTTCTTCCAGAAACTGTTCGAACTGGAGGAAGAGAAGGATGAGGATGCGGCGCGCAGGCGCACCAGGGGCAACATGTTCAGCAGGCACAGGCAGACCATATCGGTGTTCTCGGCGTTCTTTCTGGGGACGGCAATATCAATGACGTTCATATACGTCTTTTTCCCGGAATTCGGCAGCGTCTTCTCGCTCCAGGCGGATGTCGTCAGGCAACTCAATCCCGGCGCGGCGGCCGGGGCGGCATACAATACGGAGGCGAGCTTCTGGAACTTCTTTTTCAACAACACGCAGGTTATGCTTCTGGTCTTCATCATGTCGGCGATGTTCGGCGCCGGCGCGATATTTGTGCTCGCGTGGAACGCGTCGATAATTTCAGTGTTCTCCGGATTTGCCGTGCAGAAACTTGCCGGGGCAGGGATTCCGGCCCACTACGCCTTTGCCTACGGCGTGCCGGCGAGCCTCGGCTCCATCGCTTTGCACGGCATCCCTGAGATACTTGCATATTTCATCGCGGGGATTGCAGGCGGCATACTTTCAGTCGGCATCATACGCGAGAACTTCGGCAGCAGGGAGTTCAAGATAGTCTTCAAGGACGCCGTGGTATTCCTCGCCATAGCAGAGATAATGATACTCGGCGCCGCCTACGTAGAAGCGGTATTCTAACACAATGAGAATGAATCACTTCCGCATTTCTTCCAGTATTTTCTTCGCGTGAGACACGGATATCTTCTTGTCTTCAATCATCTTAGTTGAGACAGAGACGGCCTCCTCATGAGACGCCCCGGCCGACATGGCAATGTTTTTTGCGTGGAGTTTCATGTGGCCGCGCTGGATGCCTTCCGAGACTATGGCACGCAGGGCGGCAAAGTTGTTCGCGAGCCCGACGCACGCCATGACGCACGCCAGCTCGGAGGCGCTTTTCACGCCCAGAATTTTCAGCGAAGTTCTTGCGACAGGATTCGTCTTTGTCGCGCCGCCGACGATCCCGACCGCCAGAGGCATTTTCAGTCTGCCTACAAGGTCGCCTTCCGAGTTTTTTTCGTATTCTGCAAGAGGCCTGTAGCGGCCAATTGCCGCGTAGGCATGAGCCCCCGCTTCAAGCGCGCGGAAGTCGTTTCCGGTCGCTATTGCAACTGCATCCACGCCGTTCATTATACCCTTGTTGTTCGTGGCACACCTGTAAGCGTCAACCCTGGCAAGTTCATACGCATCGAGGATTCCCTCGATAACGTCTTCGCCTATCACGTCTTTTTTCCATACGGCGGCCGCGGCGGCGAGCCTCCTGTCGGCAAGATTCGAAATTATCTTCAGCACAGCCCTTCCTCCTGTAACTTCTTCAAGATACGGCGCCACGGCCTCGCACATGCTGTTCACGCAGTTGGCGCCCATGGCGTCCACGACATTGACTATGAGGTGCACGACGACCATGGGGCCGCGGGAAGAACCGATGAGTCTTACTTCAACATCCTCGAGGCCGCCGCCAAGTTTTACCATGACGGAATCCCTGCCGTTCGCAAGTTTTTTTATGGTGCTGATACCGGACAATATGGACTCCCTTGCCTTGTTTGTGTCGCTTATGCCGACGAGCTGCACCTGCCCTATCATCACAGGCTGGCTGCATTCTGCACGGAAACCACAGGGGAGCGCGAGTTTTGCCGCGTTCGAGGCCGCCGCCACAACAGACGGCTCCTCAATGCACATCGGGATGAGATATTTCCTGCCGTTAATCACGAAATTCACGGCTATACCGAAAGGCAGTTTCACCGTCCCTATGACGTTCTCCGACATCATTTCAGCAACGGACGCATCCAGAGGGCCTTCCAGGGATTTCATGTCGCTTTCATCGAGACCAGAAAGGGCTTTTATCTTCTTGATCTTCTCATCCCGGCTGAGCTTGTGGAATCCAGTCATGTCGTTTTTCAATCAAATCACGTATGATTTAATCATCTATAGAGGATTTTTAAGTTTAATTCCCAATCCAACTTAATGCTAGATATGTTTAAAGACGAGAACCTGAAAAATCTGCTGATAATACTCCTCGTATACAAAATATTCATACTATCGCTCGGCACGATAACGTATTACACGGTTCCGGAGGAATTTTCGCATAAAAACACCGAGCTTGAAAATCCCCTCACAAGGCCATGGCACCAGTTCGACACGATAGCCTACCTTAACATAGCATCAAAAGGCTATAATTATGAATATGGAGTGACCACGACGAATTTCGGATGGTATCCTCTCTACCCCCTTCTTATCAGAATGTTCGGGGCTATAGGATACGATATCGCAGCGTACCTGATACCTCAGATATTTTCATTTCTGGCGGTGATATCGCTTTACATACTTCTGAAGAACCAGATAGGCACCAGCCTGACGAAAAAGACAGTATTCTATACAATGCTTTTTCCGACTGCATATTTTCTCTCGGCAATGTATACAGAATCCATATTTCTTTTCTTTTCGTGCATGACATTTTATTTTGCATCCAAGGAAAAATGGGCATATGCAGGCATAGTTGGATATTTTGCAGTATTAACAAGGTTTATAGGTCTTGCCATGTTTATACCGGTTCTTTACATGTATCTCCGCTCGAAAAAATTCAGGTTGACGTCTCTGGACAGAAACATATTTTTCGTTTTTCTGCTGCCCATGGCTTTCATCACGTTTATGCTGTATCATTATGCAGCGCTGGGAAACCCATTCCTGCAATTTTACACCCAAGGCAATTTCAGCAGGACGATAGGTCTGCCGCATATGTCTTTTGTTAACACATTCAGCGAGATATTCACGACAGGCAGCGTCTTTGTAGTTTTTTATAACTATTTCAACGTAATAATGACACTGGCATTTCTCTCAATCATGGTTTTATACTGGAAAAAGACGCCGCTGGAATATAATTTATATGTGTTATTCAGCTTCATTATGATACTTTCTTCAGGCATACTGGCTTCTGTCGTCAGGTTTGAGCTTGTCATGTTCCCCATTTTCATGTCAATTGCAAAGATTTCCGAAATCTCCAGAAAAAGCAGATTTATAGTATCATTTATATTTGTCATGCTCTTTGCAATCCAAATTATAGCACTCATAAATCATGTCAACGGGGAAATAGATTTCAAAAGCTTTATAAAAACCCTGATGCCCTGAAATTTTCATGCATTTATAAAATATAGGTTCATGTTCTTTAGATATGAGAGAAGAACTTTCCGTTATACTTCCCTGCTATAACGAAGCAAAAAATATATCTCTTCTTCTGGAAAGATACAGAGATGTGGCGAAAAGGATTCCTATAGAACTTGTACTGGTTAACAATGGCTCTCTGGATGATACTGAAAGCGTTCTAAAAAATATACTGCCCAAGTACAAGTTCGCCCGGAGCGTAAAGGTGAAAAAAAATATCGGATACGGATTTGGCGTTCTGGCGGGCCTGAAGGCGGCCAAATGCGAATTTCTTTCATATTCGCATGCAGACATGCAGTGCGACCCTGAGGATATATTAAGGGGATGGAAAATGCTTTCCGGAAGAAGGGATGTCATGGTCAAGGGAAACAGGAAGGGCAGGAAGGTTTTCCTCACATCATGCTTCCATTTTCTCTCTTTTATGTTGTTTTTCAGGAGATTCAGCGACATAAACGGCCAGCCGAAGATTTTTCACAGAAGCTTTCTGAAGAAATTCCATAACCCACCATACGATGCTTCACTGGATTTCTATGTCCAGTACGCGGCGCTCAGGAGCGGCATGCAAGTAGTCGATTTCCCCGTGAAATTCAGGAAAAGGCTTCATGGGAAGTCATGGTGGAACAAGGGGATTCTCCCAAGGCTGAAATTTATGGTGTCTGCGACATCATACCTTCTGCGCCTCAGGTTTTCAAAAAGTAAGATTTCTACGGATTAAAAAGATTTGCAAAAGAGTATTTGAAATGATAAAGATAACGTCATCGCTTATGTGCGCAGATCAGCTCGAGCTTGGAAAGGAAATAAAGATGCTTGAGGAAGCCGGGACCGACTGGTTTCATATAGATCTGATGGACGGTTCTTTCGTCCCGAACTTTGCCATGGGAATATGGCAGATAAGCGCCATAAGAAAGGCCACGAGCCTTCCCATAGATATACACCTCATGTCCGTGAGCCCCGAAAGGCATATAAAAAAGATTTCATATCTCGGGGCCGACATAATAATTTTTCATATAGAAGCGGCAAAAAACGTCCAGGGAGTCATAAACGAAATAAAAAGCTACGGAAAGTCTGTCGGCATAGCGATAAACCCGGAAACTTCGGTCGATTCTGTAAAGCCTTATCTGGAGGACTGCGACATCGTGATGTTTATGATGAATAGCCCCGGGTTTCCAGGCCAGAAATTTAATCAGATAATAATGAAAAAGATTTCAAACTTATATTCGTTCATAAAGGAAAACAGCTATAGGGCTGAAATTATGGTTGACGGCGCAGCGTCCGCAGAAACAATCCCCCTGCTCTCGAAAGCCGGGGCGACAATATTTGTAGGCGGGACATCAGGTCTTTTCGGAAAGAACAAGACTTATCGTCAATGTATTGAGGAAATGAAAAAAGCTGGTAAATGATGTATGCAGGAGTTTTGCACGGCCCGGGAAAAATAGAATACCAAGAGGTCGATTACCCCGAGATATCTGGAAATGAAGTTATTGTGGGGGTGAAGTATGCAGGAATATGCGGCTCCGACATACAGCGCGTGATGGTAAAAGGCGCCTATCATCATCCGCTAGTTCCAGGCCATGAATTTTCCGGCGTCATAGAAGATGCAGGAGACAGCAAATTCCATACAGGACAGAAAGTGACAGTCTATCCGCTGATACCGTGCAAGAAATGCCACTCATGCGACAGCGGATCTTATCATTTGTGTGACAATTACAATTATCTCGGATCAAGATGCGACGGGGGGTTTGCGGAATTTGTAAAATGCCCGTCTGAAAATATCATTCCACTTCCTGAAAACATCTCTCTTGAGAATGCGGCATTCACAGAACCCGCTTCTGTCAGCTTTCATGGCGTGTCAAAAGCCGGAATAAAGGAAGGCGATACCGTGGTTGTATACGGCCTTGGAACCATAGGAATGCTGGTTGCTCAGTGGGCCAGACTGATGGGTGCAGGGCTTATAATCGGAGTAGACAGGAATTCGTATAAGCATCTTACAGCAAAAAGCCTAGGCGTAGATTATTGCATCAGCTCAGACGAGAATTCAGCGGAAATAATAAAGGATTTGACAGGAAACAGAGGAGCAGACTGTGCTTTCGAGTGCGCCGGCTCGGCCTCCACACAGGAAAAATGCGTCATAGTATCGAAAAAAGGCGGCAGGATTGTCATGCTTGGGAATTCAGAAAGCGACTTCAGGGTAAGGAAAGAAAACGTCCCGCAGATACTGAGAAAGGAACTTTCCATATACGGGAGCTGGAACTCGACAATAAAAGATGACTGGACAAAATCCATAGATGCGATGAAAAACGGGAAGATAAGGTGCGCTGACATCATTACACACCGCAAAAATCTCTCTGAAATAAAGCAGGTTTTTGAGGACCTGCACCAGAAATCTTATCCATATATAAAAGTTATTTTTGTTATATAAGCGATGAAAGCGGCCGTCCTTGATGCACCGAAAAAAATCAGCGCCAAAGAAGTGCCTATGCCGACGGTAACGGATAATACAGTTCTCCTGAGGGTGAAGGCCTGCGGCATCTGCGGTTCTGACATGAAGTTTTACAATTATGGAGACCGCGTAAAAAAGTTTCCACACATACTCGGCCATGAAGTCGCCGGAGAGGTTGTGGAAGTCGGAAAAGGCGCCGGAAAATTCAGTGTCGGAGACAGGCTTGCCGTCGCGAATGAGATACCATGCAAATCATGCCCTTCCTGCAGGCGGGGATTCGAGAGCGTATGCGACAATATATTGGGGGTCGTTGGCGTTTCTGTAAATGGCGGCTTTGCAGAATATATGCTCATGAATGAGGACCTTGTAAGACAGGGACCTGTCAACAGGATGCCAGACAATATCTCGTTCGAGGAAGGGGCACTGGCGGAGCCTCTTGGCTGCGTCGTCAACGGGCTTGAATTTGCAAATATGGAAGAAGGCAAGGACGTTCTTGTCATAGGCACCGGACCCATAGGATGCATGGCAATAAGCCTTGCAAGAATTCTCGGCGCGTCGAAGATAACGGCAGCGGACAAAAACCCTATGCGGCTGGACATGGCACGCGCATTCGGCGCAGACCATTATATTTATGCGGAAAATGAGTACATTAGCGAAGCCATAGGCGTCACGAACGGAAAGGGATATGACGTCGTGATGTCGGCATGCAGCGACATTTCAGCGCACCAAAACGCCATAATGGCGTCTGCAAAAGGCGGGTTTGTAAACCTGTTCGGGGGCGTCGCGAAAGGGCTTCCTGACACAGTCTCTTTTCCGAGCAACTTCATCCATTACAGGCAGTCGGCGATAGGCGGCTCGTTTTCCCAGACGAAAGATCACCACGGAAAAGCCCTTAAATATCTTGCAAGCGGTATGATAAAAACGAAAAAAATAATCACCCACAGGTTTGCCTTGGATGAAATAGAAATGGCAATGGAAGCCGTGCAGAACGCCAAAGGCCTGAAAGTTATGCTAATTCCATGAGAAGATATGTATGAAACTGAAGCTAGGGATAAACACAGGATTCGCAGTCAACAGATTCCCGGAACCGGAAGAATGGTCAAGGATCGTAGGCGATCTGGGTCTCAGGCACGTGCAGTTCACCGCCGATATGCTGAATGCCGCCCTCCCTGATGAAATAGTAAACGACCACATATCAAGAATAAACGAATGTTCAAGGGCAAACGGCTTCGCAATAGAAACAACATTCACCGGAGCTTTCACACGGGTCAACCATCTCTCCCATCCCGATGAATCCCTACGCAAATACTGGATATCGTGGTTTAAGAGGTATGCAGAAATTTCAAGACGCCTCGGGGCGGAAAGCATGGGAAGTCATTTCGGTATCATGAGCGTTCGCGACCTGAAGGAAAGGAAAGATGAGATGCTGCAGAGGAATATTGACGGCTGGAAGGAGATATCAGTACATGCAAAAGCCACAGGGCTCAAGTATCTCACATGGGAACCCATGTCCATACCGCGCGAATATGGCGAGAGCATAGAGGAAACAAGGAAGATACATTCCATTGTAAACAGACATACCGCCATCCCGATGAAACTATGCCTCGATGTCGATCACGGCGACGTATCATCAAAGAACCCCAGAGACACGGACCCCTATGAATGGTTAATGGAATTTGCGAAAGAAGCCCCTATCATTCATATAAAACAAAGCCTGAAAGACAAGGGCGGCCACTGGCCTTTCATACATGAGAAGAACAAGGACGGAAAAATCATACCGGAAAAAATTTTACAGGCCCTTGAGGATGCCGGAGTGAAGGAGACAACCCTCCTCCTCGAGCTCTCATTCAGGGAAAGGGAGCCGTTTGAAAGCACAATATTGAACGATTTAAAGGCTTCTGTGGATTTCTGGAGGCCGTATGTGCCAGATTAAGGTTTAAATGCATAAAATCCACTCTTTTTTGAATGAAGATTGTCATTCCTATGGCTGGCATTGGTAACCGCTTCCTTCAGCAGGGTTATCAAATACCAAAACCCCTCATAAAGATAGACGGCAGGCCGATGATAGAGCATGTATGTGATGCCTTCTCCCATGATGACGAGTTCCTTTTCATATGCAACAAAGAACACGTTGAAAACACCGAGATGAAAAGCGTCCTTTCGGGCATAGCAAAAAACGCCTCCATAGTGGCCATAGAGCAGCATAAACTCGGTCCCGTGCATTCAGTACTGCTTGCAAAGGACGCCGTTGATGACGGCGAGGAGGTCATAGTCAATTACTGCGATTTCACGATTGAATGGGATTACAAAAAATTCATGGAATTCATGCGTTCCAACAATGCCGACGGCGGCATCCCGTCGTTCCGGGGGTTTCATCCGGCCTCTCTCGGAAACACAAAATATGCGTACCTGAAGACAGACGTCTCACTTCACGTTTCTGAAATAATGGAAAAGGAGTGTTTCTCCGATGACAAGATGCAGGATTTTGCTGCCACAGGTACCCATTACTTCCGTACGGGGGCATTAATGAAGAAATACTTTTCACGTGCCGTTGCCGAAGGCCTCTCGATAAATGGCGAGTTTTATGCCAGCCTGCCTTTCAACCTCATGATAAGAGACGGGCTCAGGGTTCTTGCATTTGAGGTGAAAAAATTCATATGCTTCGGGACTCCTTACGACCTCAACCAGTATGATGCATGGTCGTATCATTTCTCTCACCTGTCAAACGGCGGCTTCACAAGCAATGCCGACCTTTCAGGCGTGCCCATGAAGGAGAGCATAAACAACCTTCTGGGCCAGAACGAGTACTGGCGTGACTACTTCAGGAAAAAACCATATCATCCCTACGGGAAGTAACGATATCAATCATACAGCCACTTCCTCATAAACTTTCTTCGTCTTTTTCGAGGTTTTTTTCCATGTAAATTTTTTTGCATGTTTTACGGATTTCGCTGACATCTTTCTGGAAAGTTTCCTGCTTTCCAGTATCATCGACACCTTATTGCATATCTCGGACGCGTCAAGGGGGTTGAAATACAGTGGCGCATCCCCCAGTATCTCAGGCACAGCGGCGGCATCGCTTGCCGCCACAGGACAGCCGCATGCCATCGCTTCGAGAGGTGCGAACCCGAACCCTTCAAAAAGAGACGGGTATACGAATGCCTTTGCACTGGAATAATATTCTGCCATCTGTTTCTGCGTAAGGTTTCCAGTGACTATCACATCTCTTTCAAGCCCCATTGAAAGTATCTTTTTCCAAATGAAAGGATTATTGTAGTTCTTCACAAGTTTGATTTCAGGGTATTCCTTCTTTAGCATGCAAAATGCCTCTATAAACGCCGCGACATTTTTCCTCTTCTCCTCCGAGCCAAAATATACTATGTAGTCAGTGTCATTCTTTTTCTTTCTCGGCCAGAAATCCTCCGATATTCCGGAATGAATCACGTATATTTTCCCACCGTCAACACCAAGATATTTTACCAGTTGATGCTTGGTGAATTCTGAAACAGCTATAATTTTTTCACACTTCTCCACACCCCTTATCATGAGCCTTGAGAATGCAGCATACTTTCTGTTTTCAAAGAATTCAGGGTTGGAAAATGCCATAAGGTCGTGGCATGTTGCAATGGTGCGATTTTTCATCCCGAATCTGCTGAAATACCCGAAAGTCTGGGAAGCGAGATGGAGTATCCCGCCAGGCGGCAGGCTTTTCTTTACAAACTTCGGATATCGTATATAATCCATAATACCTGACATTTTTTTTTCCACGATGACAATTTTCACGTCCTTGTCCATGTTTTTTACCAGATTTAACGCATAGTTTTTTATCCCCCAGTTATATTTGCCGCTCATGTCATTTGCCGCGATTGTGACGTTCATCATCTGGAATACCTCTCCAATAATCTTAAGATTCTTTCAGGCATAATGCCGGAGCTCTTTACTATACGCATATCAGAGCTGTTGAAGAGCCTGACTTTAAGAAAGAAGGAAAGGTAGAAAGCTGCTGCAAAAGTTACGGATATCACGGCTTCTGTGAATATATTCATGTTAAGGACATTCTTTGTCATATAAATTATGAGCATAGAAAGCAGAGAAGCCGCGAATATGGCAGATATTTCCTTTAATGGAATGGTTATTCTGAAATGCCCCCCAAGATACCTGTATAATATCACGAACCCTACTATGTAGGATGAGGCCGTAGAAACAGCGGCCCCTTCAATCCCGAAAACCGGTATTATCATGATGTTTGCCGCAAGATTGTACAGGGAAATAATAATTATGGCTGTGGTGTTTTTTCTGGGCTGGCCTATAGCATTCAGAATTACGGAGAACACCATATTCATGCTGAAAAATATCATCCCAAAACTCAGTATCTGGAGGGAAAGGCTTGAACTGAGATAATTGCCGCCAAAGAATATGTTGATTATTATCTCAGGGAACGCCATGAACAGGAGGCTTATGAACGCCATGAACAGGAATATCGATTTTATCATGAACCCCATGTATCCGGATATATCGCTCTTTCTGCCTTTTGACCAGACCTCAGATATGACGGGAAAAAGTATGGCTGTGAATGATGATGAAAATATAAGAAGCATCTGGGATGTTGAGACTGATACTTGGTAAAGCCCCACCTCATAAAGCGACCTGAAATACGTTAATACCATAGTGTCTGCGTACCCTATGACAAAGGTTGCGACGTTTCCCATGAAAATGAAAGAGCCAAAGACTGCAAGCGGCTTTAAAATATTCCCGGAAGATGGATCAGAATTTCTAAAACCTCCAACCACCCTCGCTACATAGATTACCATAAAGGCTTGTATTGCCAACGAAGCCAAAAAATAACTAATCGCTATGTTTTCTATATTCGCGCCGCCGAACAGGAAAATAAATATAAATATCGTTATTATTCTGACAGTCTCGACAAGCGAAAAGACCACCATTTTTTGCAGCCCCTGCAGCAGCATCTTGAGAAATATCACACCCAGAACTATCTCAATAGAAAACAATTTTATGAGGAACGACGCCTTTTCATTGTGAAAAAATCCGATAGAAATATAATCAGACAGAAGAAAGAGCGCAAGACCTATAAACGCGCCTATGGCAAATTGCACGAGAAACGACGCCTTTATTACCCGCTTTATGTCGTTGTATCTGCCATTCACTTCAAATTCAGGCACATATTTTACAAGAGCCGTGCCTATCCCGAAATCCTTCATCACCCAGAAAAAAGAGAAAAAAGCCAGAACCGAATAGAAAAGGCCGAAGTCCTCCACCGCCGTGTTCCTTGCTATAAAAAGCCGCAGCATATAGCCAAGGACAGCCCCCATAAGAGAAAATACAAAGACTATTATTGTGGCCCTGGCTATCCTGCATGTATAGTTCATGCCTGATATTTCAGGGAAACATCTTTTAAATGCATCATAGAACGATTATCTAATCGTCTCAACAATTTAAGACATTTGGCTCATATTCACCATCATGATGAAGAGGCTGAACATCGGCTGCGGCACTGATATAAAGGAAGGCTGGATAAACCTCGATTCCGCCGCCATTAAAGGCGTCGATGTAGTACATGACATAGAAAAACTCCCCCTTCCATTCAAGAGAGGGGAGTTTGACGAGGTGCTTTGCCGGAATATACTGGAGCATGTTGATTACATCCCGGTCCTGAAAGATATCCACAGGATAATGAAAAATGGGGGGAGGCTGATCATAACGGCCCCTCATTTCACCTCAAAGCACAATTTCATCGACCCTACGCACAAAAAGATGTTTTCGATCAGCACGTTCGATTTTTTTGTCGAGGGCTCAAAAATACGCAGGGATTACTATTTCGGCTTCTCTTTTGGCGCGATAGAATATTCCAAAATCACATTCCAGAAAGGGATGTTTTTATACAATCATGTTGTAGAGAAGATTGTAAATTCCAGCCGCGGGATGATGCAATTTTATGAATCCACGCTGCTTTCCAGGCTGTTCCCAGCCCAGGATATTGAGGCATGCCTCGTTAAATGATCACCATACAACTTCTACTCCATTCCCGATGACAAGGTATCTGACGTTATATTTCCTTAGCACACCAAGCCTGTCGTTTTCACCCATTTCCGGCAGTTTTTTGTAGTTTTCCACCTTTTCCCAGTAATCCCTTATGACGTAACCGTTCCCGGAAAGAACAGATTTTTTACCGATATAATATGGAACGAGATCCGACCGCCCAACGTCAATAAATACAACTCCGTCTTCCATATCCCTGAGCGGCATTATGGAATCAAATTTTTCTTTCTCTATGTAAAGATCATGATTAATTTCGGGGCTTACCATATAATAATTGTAGACCAGTATTGTCGGCATCGACAGCAAAATTACGGCAAACACTGTACAGGCAGATTTTATGTTATGGCTACGGGAAAATCTTATCACACCCTTTGCCGCCAGGATTGACAATGGTATCGTAGAAACCCCTATCGTCCTGCCGGCAATCCAGACAGCAAGATCCTGCGGAAACATCGAAATAAAAACCACCGCGTATGCCCACAAGAACAGAAACCCGTCAATGTTACCCGCAAAAAAATTCCTGTTTTTCCTGAAAATGGCGTAAATAAATGCCGCCATATATACGATAAAAAATGATTGCATCACCAAAGACAGGTGCCTTTCGATTTTAATGTCCAAATTCAGCGATTTCTTTATGCCGGCAAGTTCTGCGTCCCCATGAATGCCCGCCTGGCCTATTGTGGAAACAACGAAAGCAGCCAGAAAGGCCACTGCAAATATTTTCCACCCCGGAAGCGACAGCTTTCCCCTGAGGTAATAAAACGAAAAGAAGAACAGAAAGGCCATGGATATGACCAGGGTAGGCAGAAATTCGCCTATGCCTGTGCTGATACTTGCCCTATAAACTCTTATATATTCGCCGCCGCTCAGGAAAGTAAAAACCCATGGCGATGCAAAAGCCGCAACCACCGGAAGAAATTTTATGGCGGTTCTCTTCCTGATACCAAAGGACAAAACATAAATTATATGCGCAAGGAAAAACATGAAGCCGTAGTTAGGATAGACAAATATACAGAGGCCAAGAAAAATACTTGATGCCAGAAGCCTCTTCTTTGAGAGAAAATAAAGCGAGACTACTCCTAGAAAAGGCGAGAGGGAATAGTATATGGCTTCGTCATTCTTGAAGCCGCCGTACCCAAATCCTGCCTGTATCCCCTTTCCAAGAATGTCAGGATAAAATATCCCGAGAGCGGCAAGAATTGCTCCGCCAAGACCGGCGGAAATCATGTAAATAAGCGTTGAGTAAATGCCGGTTTCGTTTCTGCCGGAAAATATATATATCGAGATGCCGGCAGCGAAAAGAAACACGCTTATCGCCAGGAAAAACCCAATCCAGTCGGATATGAAAACCCCGAGCAAAACAAGGATCCATGTGCTTCCGACACCGGAGGTGGAAAAAACGCTCTCCGTTTCTTCGGCATTCCACGGATTCTGATAGCCTATTTTGCCAGATGTTATAATGTCCATGTTAAGCATGTAGGCCCTTCCGGAAGAAACAAAGTAAGACCCCTCGGGAGTGTTTATGTAAGAATAAACATACCTCATTAAAGGGATGGAAGAGATGATTATCAAAATAACAAGGAAAACCGCCGTTTTTCTTTCCATCAAAATCCCGCCATGAATGATGAATATGGTAGAATTTCAGGCATTTATAACTATCCAAAGAAGCAGTCATATCAGGGACGTTCACGATGAAACATGAAATTTCCGATATTTCCGTGGTAGTCCCCACAAAAAACGAGGAAAAAATAATCGAAAAAAATCTCAGGAAAATACACAATTACCTGAAAAAATGCAATTCTGTGAGGAAATTTGAGATTCTCGTGTGCGATTTTAGCACGGATTCAACGCCGGCAAAGGCGCAAAACATCTCAAAAGAACTCCGTGAAGTGAGATATACATGTCATGGAACACCCGCGTCATAGAAAATTCCATAAAGGCGATAAATCACGGGCATGACGTTGCGCTTGGATCAAGGGCTGCTGCCGGATCTTCCGTCAAAAGGGCTCTCAACAGGAGGATATTCTCTTTTACCTATAACATCATGCTAAGAATATTATTCGGGCTGGACATCGGGGACACCCAGGGAACTGTCGCAATAAAAAAATCCGATTTAGGGAAGTACGAAGACAACCTATTATTCGATGATCCATTTCTCCAGACGGAAATTCTGATACACTCCAGAAAGCTCGGACTAAACATAGTTGAAATACCGGTAAATGTGACTGACACAAGGAAAGAATCCAAAATACGGCCTGTGAGAACAGGCCTCAAGATGTCCTCAAGCATGCTGAAAAAATTCATGTCCCTGTATTTTTAGCCCGCAGATGAATTGATTGATATTTCCCTATTATCCTCAAGGGATTTATTTGAAAGCTCAATTATTCTCACTATCTCTCTTCCGACCCTGCCATCCATATCCGGATGCACCCCTTTCCTCACGCATTCGAGAAAATACAGGAGTTCATCCTTCAGTGTATTGTTAGGCACAACAGACATGTCTGTAGAAAGCCTGCTCGAGTTGTCCATTACCTTTATTGTCTGGCTGAGGCAGTCCACAAATGCCGTTTTCTCCGAGCCCACGACCGTCATTTTCCTCTCTTTGAGGGGGGTTATCCAACTGAGTTCTATGTTTACAAAAACCCCACCAAGCCTGTAGTTTATAAAGGCTATTTCATTGTTTTTCTGCCTGAATCCGCCCCCATGGCAGGAAACTTTGCCCGGCGTTTTATTGAATAAATAAAGAATTATATCAAGCGGATGAGGAGCAAGATCAAAAACTATATCCCTGTCCTCCCATATATTCTCCAAGTTGTTCCATTTTATGTTTACGTTATATATATTTCCAAGATCTTTTTTATCCACCATATTCTTCAGGAATTTTACGGCATTATTGTGTCGATATATATGGCCCACGCAAAGTATCTTGCCCATTTTCTCAGAGATGTCGATCAGCTCGCTGGCATCGCCGGATGACAGCGTCATTGGCTTCTCCAACAGGACGTTTTTTCCCGAAAGCAGAATCTTTTTACAAACGCTGTGGTGGGTATCGTTTGGCGTGCATATGCTCACAGCTTCTATACCCGTGTTTTCGGCAATAAAATTAATGTCATTGGAGGTCGCGGCCCCGAAGTTCCTCCTGCAGAATTCAAGATTATAATGCGAGAGGTCAACGGCTGTTATGTCGTTTATTCCGAGGTTTCTGTATTCGGCGACATGTTTCTTGCCCCAATAACCAACTCCTATGACGCCAACTTTCATGATACCACTTCATTTACGGATTCAGCGACATATCTGGCCTCATCGTTTGTCATAGATGGAAAAATGGGTATTGAAATTATTTTCCGGGCGAATAGTTCTGCCACCGGAAAGCTGCCGCCAAACCCAAGCCTCATGTAGGCATCCTGCTTATGTATCGGCGTCGGGTAGTGGATTCCGGTGGATATCCCTCCTTCATCGAGATGCTTTGCCAGAAGATCCCTTTTCTCCGTCTTTATAACAAAAAGATGGTTTGCCGGCCTGCTGCCATCCTGCTCTTTCATGAGGCAGTGCGCCGGGAGAATATTCCTGTAGATTCTGGCTATGGCCGCCCTTCTGGAATTCCATGCGTCAAGCATCTTAAGCTGCACCCTCCCTATTGCTGCATTGA
>JACPJX010000033.1 GCA_016187365.1 Candidatus Aenigmatarchaeota archaeon
TACTGGCAGACGGTCACCAAAAAAGGCCGCTTTTATAGAGGCCGCAAGAAGCATGGGTGACGCGGAAGTAAATGAATATATAGAAGAATTGTACAGGGCTTGACAACTTACCTCGCCCCGCTCGCCTCGCGCTCCACCCTCTCCTTTTCCTTTATCGCGTAGGAATCCTGCAGGCCCCTGTAGGCGGCGTCTATCTCGTCGGCGAGCGCCTCGTGGGTGCGCTTTTTCTTGTTGAACGCCGACCTGTATGCGGACTGCGCAAAAAATCTCAGTGTCTTGTCAACCCTTCTCTGCGGCGCCGTGACGACGGCCTCGCGGGCGACTATGCTGCCGAGCTGGTACGTCATTATCTCCTCCCTCAGCGCTGAATTCTCTATCGCCCTGACAAGGACTTCAATCGGGTTCTTGCTCTCCCTCTTCTCCAGTATCTCGAGGGCCTTCTCGACGACGCCCAGCGCGTTCATGTAGCTCCCGCCGAATTTTCCTGAGGTGATTTTGTGCTTCTTTCCCATGTGCCCCGACACCATGAGATGCAGCGCAAGCCTCTCGACGACGTGCATCTTCGACTTGTGGAACCTGTTCCTGTGGACGCCGGCAGACCTCGGCAGCAGTTTCGGCTCGAGGTTGATGAACTGTTTCAGGCTCGGGTCGAGGACATCGATATTGGAATCCCACCTGCCGAAGAGCTTTATGTTGGTGAACTTCGTCTTTTCCCTCTGCACGGCTTTTTTTACAGTCTTCCTTGCAGGCCTTTTTGCCGGCATTCTTTTCTGCATTGGTTTTTGTTCCGCCATATGCTCTTCGCCATCTTTACGTTTCAGAATGATTATTATGTGCAACGGCATTGAAAACCATTGGCCTCAGCCAGAGGATGAAACTCAATGCCGTTGACATGACAAAGATGTTGGAAACCTTCAACGGAACTCTGTTCCGTTGGTGGAGTATTAACGTCTTTGTTCATTTCGTCGCCTTCTGCTTCCTCCCCGTTCTCAGCATCTCGAGCGAGAGGTCATTGACCTTGGATACCCTGTATTTCAGCCCGGACATGGAGCCTACGGAGCCGCCCTGCGAGCCGCCCATTCCCTCCACGACAACCTGGTCGTGCTCGGAAATCTGGTTTATCGCGCCTGTCTTCGGCACAAATGCAGTCACCTGCTTTCCGTTCTTCACCAACCGGACTCGGACGCACTTGATGAGGCCGGAGTGCGGCTGCTTCTGCTCTATCATCCTCTTCTCGAGGACGATGCCGCGGGCCTGCGGCGCGTCTTCCATGGGGTCCTTCTTTTTCTTGATGTCAAGGACCCTCGTCCTGTAATTTACCTTCCTCCATCTGAACCTTTTCCTGTCCTTTTTCAGTTTCCTTGCCCCGAATTCTCCTGCCATTAATATACCTCAATAGAGGATTGTATCCAATTCCCGTATGACGATGGCGGACGTAGCGGTATACGCGTCCCGCGTATACCGCAGCTAGGGGTATTGTGTTTTCACAATACCCCTCACGTCCGCCATCATACTTATTCTGGATACAATCTCAATAGAGTTGAGGGAGAAAGTATAAAAGCGTTCAAAAAATTCATTTCACTTCTTGCCGGGACGGAACTCGTCATAAAGGGCTCTCTGCGCTTCCATTCCATAATCCCTGCTGCCGTCATTGCTCCGTCTTTTGAGTATGTATCCTATCGAAACCTTTCCCATGTCATGGCCGAATGCTATCGGAATGTCTCTTTTCCTTATTGCATGGCTCCCCCGGTCAAGTATTCCGACTGAACCTCCGTTCTCAAGATCATCAAGGCTGTTCATGCCGTTTCCCACGGCGCCAACAAGCGAAAAGCCGGCGTACTTTCTTGTCGAGACATGACCTCTTTTTCTGCTGCTGAAGAGATTGTTCAATGCGCCGTCGGCATAAGGCTCTGTATCTGAATCCACATCAGGCACGGCAAGCAGCGCATAATCTTCCTGGAGAAAAACTACATATTCCATGCCGCTGTCGTAGAGCATGTTTTGGAGTCCTTTTATGTCCCCCTCTATCAAATAAAGTATCATGTCTCTCCCGGCAACGAGTTTCACCGGGGTTTTTTGGCCTTCCTGATAGACTATGCGGGTTTTCGGCCCGCCTATGTTGTCCCAGCGTGTTACGTATATTTCTGGCATGCCGCCTTCTATGAAGTACCTTTCTATGCCGTGAACCGCCCTTCTTCCGGGAAGTTTCGCGGCAAGAACAGCGGCGTCTTTCGTCTCGTCAGTGTCAAGCTGCGGGACGGTCTCCCCGACATGTTCGTCATTAATGGTAAGTATTCCTCTTACATTGGTTATCATCCACATCCTGTCTGCCCCGAATGAATAAAGATAGCCGGATGCTGCTGTGTCTGAGCCGTTCCTCCCGAGCGTTTTCAGCGCTCCTGTGTCCCTGTCAACCCCGCCATATCCGGGAAGAACAATTATCCTATGGCTGTTTTTTTCCCGCATGGCAGACGCCTTTTTTCTGCTTTCGGAGAGGTCTATCCTGGCGTTGTGGCAGTCCCCGCTCACTGCAAGCGGGCTCTGCCTTAAATCAACAAATTCTGAATCATGACCGCTTTCCCGCAGTATCCCGTCAAAAAGGGCTGCCGAAAGGGTCTCACCTTCAAGATGTCGGCACGCAGTATATGACCTGTGGTTGTTGCGATCGCTTCTGGGGGGCATGTTTTGCGGCATGCGGCGAAATTCATTATAAATCGAATCTCTCCTCGAATCCAGGAGCGGCCTGCTTCTTGATGGCAGCAGGCGGTAAATATGCTCAAACCCTTCGAAAACAGCTTCGGGATCTACGCTGCCTCCGTTCTCTGCATGTCTGATCGCGTCTTTTATCCTGTTTGTCGTCCCGCCGTTTGCAGAAGCGATGAATACGACATTATCGTCAAATATTCCCCACTGATCAATTATTCTTTGAATTTTTTCCATTGAATCAAGGGTGCCGCCGCCGCATTTCACTATGTCTGTCATTTTTATCCTGAAACTTTTTATGAGAAAATTATTAAAAGAGCTTGCGCATCACTTTATTTTCATTTCCGCGCCGAAGAGCCTCTTGAGGAAATGGTTCATTATCCGTATGTTGCTCCCGTTCTTCCCTATTATGCGGGAACGGCTCGAGGGCTTTATCCTGACGTGGACTAAGTTGCCGTCCGCCTTTATGTGCTGGGCGTCATGTATCATGTTCCTTATGAACTGCTCCATGTCGGGCGAGTATTCTATGAGTTTTATGCTCTTCTTGAAGGCCCTTTCGGCGTTCTTTACCTTCGCGCCGTTCTTGCCGACCGCAAGCCCGTACTGGCCTTCCCCCACGACGAAATAGATGTCGCCGCCGTCCTCCATGCAGTCCATCACGGAAGAATTGGTGAGGCCCTGGAACATGTTCATCGACTGTATCTGCTTCGTGTCCAGTACTACTTTCATATACCCCTCATCTCCGATGAGTCTCTGCAGAGAACTTTGTTCTCTGAGATCTTGAAGGAATTATATTCCTTCACAGAGTATCCCATATTATTTTCATCTTATCACTTTGTGTAGCCCACCATGGCGACCGGGAACGGCCTGCCTGTCTTCGTCCCGAGCTCCGCCTGGTCGCCTGAAAACCCGAATATTTCAACGCTGCCCTCGTTGAACTTCGTCGCGTCCCTCACGCTTTTCTGCAGGAAGTCGGGGCAGTTCGACGCGAAGACGACTTTCCTGATCTTGCCGCTGTTTATCCCTTTGACTATCTCCCTCGTCCCTATCATCGGCGCGCCTTCCGGAAGCTTTTCTATCGTTTCCACAATTATCACTTCTTTTTGTACATCTGCTTCATCTTCTCCATGTCGATGCCGAGTTTCACCATGCCCGTCCCGATAGGCGCTATCTGCCCCACTATGATGTTTTCTATTATGCCCTCGAGCTTGTCGGTCTCGCCGGAGAACGAGGCGTTTATCAGGTGCTTCTTCGTTTCCTCGAAATTGGCCCTCGCAAGGACGGACGACTGCTTCCCCGAGACGCCGTACCTGCCTATGTCCCTGAGAGTATGTGCCTGACGTCAACTTCAAGGCCCTGCTCGCCCAGCGTGTTCAGCGTTTCCTGGAGTATCATGTTCCGCGCCGCCTCCACGCCGAGCACCTCGTAGACCTGGTTTATGTCGTTCGTCTTCATCCTTGATATGTCGACGTGCTCTATCTGGAGGACTTTCTTCAGGTTGCTGCCCGTGGTCTGTATGACCCAGTCCTCGTTGTCCTTTATGACGACGACATTCTCTATGCCCTGTATGCCCCTTATATGAAGCCTCAGGATCTTGGATTTGATCTTCCTGACGTTCTTTATGTTTTCCTTTGAAAGCTTTACTGCCATCTTCTTTCCGCGCATGCTTATTTCCGCGCCCTTGATGTGCTTCTCGATGACGGCCTTGACGGCATCCCTGTCCGATTCGTTCTCGAGCTCGAGCTCTATCAGGTTCTCGGCGAGGTCTATGGAATCCGAGATTATTATGTCCGATATCCTGCTCTCCTTTATCATGTTCGCGATTTCCCTGGCCTTCTCCTTCGTGTTGTATTCCGGCCTGAGGTATATTATCATGTTCTTCTCGAAGCTCTTCCTGGTGTCGAATATCTCTATCAGCCGCGGAAGGCCGTGGGTGACCTTGCTCAGCCTGTCGCTCTGCGACGCCATCGTGTAAGAACGCATCGTGTTGTGTGTTATTATGCCGTCAAATGTCGCAAACGTTTCAGTGCCCTCGACCGTGAAATCGTATACGTATTTTGATGACGGGCTCACGTATTCTATGCTTTCTATCTCGTCCCATACAACATCGGAATTGTGCATCCTCCTCATAGTTTCAAGCTCTTTTTTAATGTCTATACCTGTCTTCTGGGAGAGCGCTTGGAATATTTCTATGTGACGCAACAGGGCTTCCCGGCCTATTTTCTGCCTTTTGGTGGCACTGTTGACGTATCTGCTCGGGTAGTTGAGCTTCTTCGAGACATCAAGAAGCAGCATTCCGAAGCCGCCAAAGGCGTCAATATAGTCCTGCTTGGCGTTCATAAGGCAGAGTTTTTGCAGTCTTTCGTGTTTCTTCGTGCTTTCAAACCCTATTTTTTCATGGAAAATTTTTGCATACTTGTGCGGTATTGAAAGGCCGTATTGTCTACCAGAAATTTTTGATGCGAATATACCGAATCTGTTAAGCAGAAGTGATATCCCATCCAGAAGCTCCATGGAATCTGAAGATGCCCTTATCATACACCTTTCTACTGACACGCTTCCATCCCCTTCAAAATAGGCTCTGAGAAGGCCTTTGACGAAGTTTTCTTCCGCGCTGAAGGCAAACTGGGGAACTTTCTTGTTTTTTGAGCCGGTTCCGCAGCTCAATGAAACAAACTTTGACATAAGGGCAGAATTGACGCGGATATCATGCCCCTTCCTGAATCCCCTGTAATTATCGTATTCATTATGCGTAAGTCCCAGAGAATCCGCAAAATTTCTTATTATAGAAAGGAAACTTTCATCTGTATTTGATATATTGACATAATTATCAGTTGCATTGCCTTCTGAAAGGTATGCTCCTATGAAGAAGCCAAATTCTTCATCAAGTTTCATCGAAACGGGAAGATTTTTTCTGTTTATGTACCTTCCCCCAACTATTGAAGACAACATCACTTCACTTATGCAGTTTTCTGGAAGGAGCTTTATTGACGGTATTCTCATGCCTTCTTTGAGCAGCGTCCCTGAAATGGCCTTTATTTTATTATCATCTCTGATAACGAACGAATGAGAATCTGTCGCTATTATTGAACGTCCTGAAATTGTTTTCAATTTCATGAGATTTTCAGGCGCTGTGTGCCTGCTAACGGCAAGCAGTCTTTTCCATTCTATCTTCTCATTCTGGTTTATGCTGGGGACGGAAATGTTTTGCTGCGATACATCAAGAACGTCCCAGCCATCGACATGCTGGCCTTCGCTTACTATGGAATCAATGAATTTCCCTATCTCGGCAATTCTTATCTCATCATTGTGCTTTAGTATGACCTTTTCGCTGCCCGCGACCGACATCTGCGTCGCGGGCTCGGAAATGCTCTGCGCGGCGACGATGCCTATCGCCTCGCCCGGCTCGTACTGGTATTTCGAGATGAGCTTCTGCAGGAGAGCCATCTTCTCCTCTTTCTGCTTCTCGGAGAGCTTGTTCTCCCTGCAGTATTTCTCGAACTCGTCCATGATTTTTTTTGAAAGCATCATCCCAGAACCCTCTCCATGTTGACCTTTCCGCCGTCGCTCTTTGCCGGGTCGACGCCGTCCTCTCCGGCGACGAACTGGATTATATGATTTTTGCTGTCGCGCACGGTGCCGTCGTATTCGACTCGCAGGTCCTGCAGTGCTGAAATCAGCCGGCGCTCCATGTAGCCCGAGTGCCTTGTATGGAGTGATTTGTCCATGAGGTTCTCCCTTGAGTTCATGGCGTCGAAGAAGAATTCGAACGGGTCGAGCCCCTTCTTGTAGCCGTGGCTCACGAAGCCCCTTGCCTTGAGCCCGAGCCCCCCGGGCCTGAATGATGAGAGCGTCCTGTCGACAAAGCCGCGCGTTATCCTGTTGCCGCTTATCGTCTCCTGGCCGACGAAGCCGCATATCTGCGTCAGGTTGACGAAGCTCCCCCTTGCCCCGGTGCGCGCCATTATGACGGCGGAGTTCCACGGCAGGTCCGCCTTTATCGCCTCGTTCGCGTGGTTTGACGCCCCGCCCCCGAGCTGGAGTATTCTGTTTTCAAGCACCATGTCAGGCGTCATGCCGGCCACCTTTTCCAGCCTGCCTGCGTGGTAGTCCCTTATGAGATTCTGGACCGAGTCCTCGTATTCCTCGAGTATCTTCTCTATCTTCTTCTGTGCCCTGGAGGAGATGTCCTCGTCGCTCACTGATATGCTGAAGCCTTTTGACGTCACGGTTTCAAGCGCAAGTTTGCAGACGCTGTATATGAATCTCCTCGCGGTTTCGTGGTCGTACTTCCTCTCGATTATGTCTATCAGCTTACCCTTCTTCTCGCCCAGCGACCTGTCGTCTATCACGCCCTTCTTCAGCACGCCGTTCTTTATCACGACTTCCTCGCCCGACGCCGATTTGTACTCGACGCTGAGGTCCTTCGGAAGGATCAAACTGAATATTTCCTTGCCGGTGTATTCGTCCTTCACGTCGAAGTCCTCGATGCCTATGGAGAGCAGCAGTCTGGCGGCTTCTTTTTTCGTGAATTTCGCCTCGTCCCTCGTGAGAAGGTACATGCCGGTTATGTGGTCGTGCTTGCACGCTATTATGGGGAGGCCGTACCTCGGCGACCTTATCTGCTTCTCGACTATCATGAGCATCTGGGCCTCTGTCTGTGCTTCAACGGTCTGGGGCACGTGTATGTTCATCTCGTCGCCGTCAAAGTCGGCGTTGTACGGTATGGTGACTGCGAGGTTCAGGCGGAGGGTCCTGAAAGGCATGACCCTCACCCTGTGGGCCATCATGCTCATCCTGTGCAGGGAAGGCTGCCTGTTCATCACCACCACGTCGCCGTCCCTGAGGTGCCTCTCGACGATGTATCCGGTGTCTATCTCGCCTGATATGTCCTTCTTGTTCTCGTCCGTTATCTTCTTCCTGACGCCGTCTGTCCTGACAACATAATTGGCGCCGGGATATGCCCCGCTTCCGTTCAGTATGAGATTTCTCAGGAGTTCTATGTTGTTCTTGTTGACTTTCTCAGACACGGTGAGTTCCTTCGCTATCTCGTAGGGGACCCCTATCTCGCTTATCGATATCTGCGAGTCCGGCGTGACCACGGTTCGCGCGGAGAAGTTCACCCTCTTGCCTGACAGGTTGCTCCTGAACCTGCCTTCCTTCTTGCTGAGCCTCTGCATCAGCGTCTTCAGGGAGCGGCCGCTGCGGTGCCTTGCCGGCGGCAGCGTTGATATCTCGTTGCTCATCAGCGTCGACACGTGGTACTGAAGGAGTTCCCATATGTCGGCTATGATAAAATCAGGCGCGCCTATCTCCAAATTCTTGCGGAGCCTCTCGTTTATCCTGACTATGTCGACGAGCTTGTGCGTCAGGTCGTCCTCGCTCCTCTCCCCGGTTTCAAGGGTTATCGACGGTCTCACGGTCACCGGCGGTATTGGAAGTATCGTGAGGACGAACCATTCCGGCCTGCCGCCCTTTATCTTCAGGAGCTTCACATCGTCGTCGCTTATCCGCTCAAGGCGCTGCCTCACTTCCTCGCTCGTGAGTTCCACCTTGCCCTCCCTGAAGGACGTTGGCTTCTGGAATTCCATCTCCTTCTGCTTAGCCTTGCAGTGCGGGCATGTCATCTTTCTCTTCTTGTATATCAGTGCCAGGGGGTTGCTCATCGTCTTCATGGACTCCTCGCCCGCAAGCGGCCTCGAGCACTCCCTGCACGTTGACATGAGTATGAGGAACACCTTCTTGCCGTACAGCGGGTGCACAACCGGCTTCACAAGCTCGAGGTACCCGAAGTGTCCCATGCACTGCCCTATCGTGCCGCCGCACGTCCTGCACCTGAGGCCCGGGTCGACTACGCCCAGGTGGAGGTCAGCGAGCCCGTTGTCTATGGGATAGCCGTCCGGGTCGTACAGTTCGGCGTGGTCTATCTTCACCGCCGCCATCTCCTTTATCACCTTCGGCGACAGGAAGCCGAATCCGATCGATTTTATGTTCGTCATTTTTGAAACACCTTATATCATTCATCCGGGTTTATCCTCGGGTATATTCCCATGCACTTCAGCTCGTCAAGCATGAGCTTGAACGCATACGACATCTCGACGTCGGTTATCTTGCTCTTCTTGCACACCGGGCAGTACTTCTTGCCCTTCACGTGGTCTTCCACCGCCGCGAGCCCGCACTGCCTGCATACCGGTATGCTGTACCTGTCGGAGCCGAACCTCTCCTTCAGCAGCAGCGAGGCGCCGTGCGCTATCAGGCAGTCCTTCTCCATTTCCCCCAGCCTCAGGCCGCCCTGCTTGGCGCGGCCCGCAGTGGGCTGCTTCGTGAGCAGCGTCACAGGGCCCCTTGCCCTCGCCTGTATCTTGTTGGCGACCATGTGATGCAGTTTCTGGTAATAGCACGGGCCCATGAGTATCCGGCCCTCAAGCTTCTCCCCGGTGACGCCGTTGTACATTGCTTCCTTTGCGTCGTCCCTGAATCCGATGCTTTTCAGCGCCTTCCTCAGGGATTCCTCGCTCACGGCCTCGTCGCTGTTGAACGCCGACGCGTCCAGCCTCACTCCAACCATCGCCGAAACCTTAGCCGCTATTATCTCCAGCAACTGGCCTATCGTCATTCTTGACGGTATGGCATGGGGGTTCACTATTATGTCAGGTATGATGCCGTCCTCGGTGAAAGGCATGTCCTCTTCCGGCACTATCAGGGATATCACGCCCTTCTGCCCGTGCCTGCTGGTGAACTTGTCGCCAAGCTCGGGAACCCTTTCGGTCCTCACGTTTATCTTGATAAGTTTGTTTCCGTTTATGGTCTCGGTGACTATAACGTTGTCCACTATGCCTTCCTCGCCGTATCTTATCATCTCCGACGTCTCGCGCCTGTTCTCGGTTTCCGACATGAAGCTTTCAACAGGGCCGAAGAACCTGAGGGGCGACACCTTGCCGACGATGACGTCGCCGGCCTGGACCTCGACCTCCCTGTTTATCACGCCGTCCTGGGCGAGGTTGGCGTATGACTCTTCCGTCTTGTATCCGTTGACGCTCTTGTCCGGTATCTTTATCTCGTCCTTTTCTATGCCCCAGTATTTCTTCTCCTCGGCAACGTAGCTCCTGAAGAAGTATGACCTGCCGAAGCCCCTTTCTATGGACGCCTTGTTGAACACTATCCCGTCTTACATGTTGTAGCCCTTGTAACTCATCATTGCGAGGACGATGTTCTGGCCCTGCGGATGCTCCTCGAGGCTGGCCCTGTCGGTCACCGCCGTGGTCACAAGCGGTATCTGCGGGTATGCCAGCACGTCCGATTTCGTGTCCGTCCTCATGAGGTAATTGGTCGCAAATATCCCGAGCGCCTGCCCGAACATCTTGGCGCCGAAGTTGACCCTGTCCCCCCTGTCGTGGGTCGGGAAAGGCACCAGGGACGCCGACAATCCCAGTATTATCCCCTCGTTTATCTCCATGTGGGTTCTTTCCTTGTTAAGATGGGCGGCGTTCAGCGCCACGTAGGCGTTGTTCTCCTCCTCGGCGTCCAGATACTCGATTATGCCGTTCTTCACCAGGTCGTGCCATGACATCCCGCCGTTCTTCAGTTTCTCGATATGCTCCCTCTCGAGCTTCATCTTCCCGTTCTCGACTATTATAAGCGGGCGCTGGAGCCTTCCGGAGTCCGTGTTTATGTGTACTTCCTCGAATTCCGGGACGATTGATATGTTTATTCCGGGCTCAAGATTCCCCGCCCTTCTCTTGTCGCGCAGTTTCTGCACGAATTTTTCCGCCTGGTCGGTCATGCACAATATCTTCCCGTCGAGAAAAACCACGTATCTCCCTTCTGTCACGCCCCTGTCGCCGACAGCAAATTCCTTCTTCGCCGTCTCCAGTATAACCTCTTTTTTCTTCTCCGTCGAGGTGTCGGATATCATGGCCATTATGGCAAGGTACTTGCGGAGGCCGATGTTGACCCCTTCGGGCGTTTCCTCGGCGCACAGCCTGCCCCAGTGAGTGCCGTGGAGCGCCCTCGCCTCGAAGTGCTCCTGCGACGACGACAGGGGCGATATGACGTTCCTCAGGTGCGCCACCGTCCTTATGTAGTTCGTCCTCTCAAGCCGCTGGCACACCCCTGTCCTGCCCCCTATCCACTGGCCCGTCGCCATGTGGGAGACTATGCGCTTCGTGAGGTAATCGCTTTCCACTATGGATTTTATCGACGGCATCTTGCCCCTCTTGACGAGTTTCTGGTATGAATAGACTATCCTTGAAACGAGGCCGTACTTCCCGAGCAGCACCGACCTGAAAAGTATCTCGAGAAAGTCGCCCACCAGCCTCAGCCTCTTGTTGGCGTAGTGGTCTATGTCCTGCTCCGGCGCCTTCCTCATCCCGACCTTTATTATCTTCTTCACGACCTTCGAAAGGTACACTGCCTTGTCCATCCTCGCCTTCTTTTCCTGCCCGAGGTGGGGCAGCAGGTACTTGTCGAGTATGTCGTTGACGCGCTTGTCGCTGTATTCCTTCTGGACTATCTTCATCTTCTTGCTTATGTAGTCCTTGGCCTCGTCCACAGTCTTGACGTCGGATTCGTAGATGTTGAAGTATATCTCCTGCATCTCGTCGCTCTCGCCCGTTATGGACTCTATCACTTCCTTGTCCGTCTCCATGCCCAGCGCCCTCATCAGTACGACCACAGGGAGCTTCTTGACGTTGGCGAACGATATCGTTATCAGCCCGCCCTTCCGCTCGATGAGATGCCTCTGCACGAATCCGGAAGCCTCGGAGTTTATCCTCGCCGTCTCGCCCTCCTTCTTTATCTCTATTATCGGCCTGTTTGAAAGAACCTCCTCAACCATGACGATGACGCGCTCCGTGCCGTTTATTATGAAGTAGCCTCCCGGGTCGTTCGGGTCCTCGCCGCTTTCTATGAGGTCCTGCTCGCTCATGCCGGCCAGCGTGCACATCTTCGATTTCATCATTATGGGCAGGTCCCCCAATTTGACTTCCTGCGGCTCCTGCCTGACGCCGTTTATTATCGGTATCATCTCGACAAAAATGGGCGAAGAATAAGTGAGGTCCCTGACCCTCGCCTCAAAGGGCGTGATCGTGCGGGTCGCGCCGTCGGCCTCCTTCACGTTGGGCTGCGGTATCCTTACCTTGCCGAGCTTTATCTTGAACTCGGCCAGTTCGGGCGTCTCAAGCTGTATTTCCCCGATTTCGTCTATTATCTTCTGGACGCGAAAATCTATGAACTCGTTGAAGGACTTTATCTGATGGTCGTTGAATCCGACAGAATCCTTGAAAGACTTCAGTAAAGTTTTGTACTCCTCCATTTGTTCACCTGCCGGCACGGACAGCCCTTCAAGTAGATTATTATAATTTTGAAAAGGGGCGCAATCTTTAACTTAATGGGCGAAAAGTATTAAAATCCAATGATTTCAAATTTCAGACGACAACCCTGTAGTAGGTGTATTCGCCGGCGACCTGGGAGTTCCTCGTTATCCTGAGGATGTCACCCTTCCTGGCGCCTATCGCTTCCACAACGGCGTCATCTTCCTTTATCC
>JACPJX010000034.1 GCA_016187365.1 Candidatus Aenigmatarchaeota archaeon
CAAGCCGGCCCATACAGGAAAGGCTGGCGGGAAGATAATACGCACTATATTAATAGACATGGAAAAAGCCGGCCTCCTCAAGAAGGCCGACAAGCAGAAGAAGGGCCGTATTGTGACATCTGAAGGCCAGAAATTCGTCGATAATATCCTTCGAAAAGCATAGATAATTGATTCTTTTGAAGTGATTCAATGCACCAGAAAATAGGATTCATGGATGCTTACAAAACAGTTAGAGACATTGCATTGTTGGCTGATTATAGGGCAATAGACGAAGAAAAAAGAAGGCTGCACGAAAGAGCCCATCTTCTCTGGGATTACCTGACTGAAGGCCACGACCCGGAAACTGCGTATGACAATATTCAAATGGTATTGAGTCATCCTATAATTTACGCAGGGACCATGGCAGGCTTTTTAAGGCACCCGATAAGAAGCTTCAAAGCTTTTGCCTATCCTGTGATGGACTCAAAATACGATGATTGACATGCCGACCGAAGAAGAGATAAAGAAGAAAATTCTTGAGCAGAGGATGCAGGAAATGATGGGCAGCCAGGCGGCGGCCATGCAGGAGCAGGCGCAGATGCAGCATGCCCTCGCCTCTATAATGTCGCGCATCCTCGACAAGAAGGGCAAGGAAAGGCTTTCCAACCTGAAGCTGGTGAAGCCGGATATGGCCATGCAGCTTGAGATATATCTTGCGCAACTCTACCAGGCCGGCCAGATACGCGGCGTGATAAGCGACGACCAGCTCGTCATGATACTGAAGAAGGTATCCGAGAAGCGCGACATACAGATAAAGAGGAAAGGGAAGTAATTCTATACATGGACAAAGCGTATCTGCCTGGGCTCAGGACTTTTATCTGTCTTTACTCTCATTTCATAAGGCTCGCTGCCACTTCTAAGTTCCTTAACAACTTCAGACCCTGACGCGGCAATTTCTCTGAGCGAGCCGGTTTCTATATCCATGCCTGCATCGGAACGATATATAACAGACAATGGACCTAGACACTTGAACACGTAAACATCCCTGCCGCCATCAGGTCTGTTGTCAGACAGAGAGCCGGGCAAATCTGCCGGCCCTATGCTGCCGATTTTTGTCCATCTTCCATCTGGACTATAAGCTTCTATGCTTAATGTCGCCATAAACCCCAAGCAAAGGATATTAATGAAGCCTTTTAATATCTGTATTTTGAATCATATTGTGATAATCATGGGATCGAGAAAGCCACTGGGAAAGAAGCTGAAGCTCATCGCGGCGCGGAGGCAGAGCGCCCCGAGATGGGCCGACATAAGGAAGTTCTCCCTGAAGAAGGCGCGCGCAAGGCGCATCCGCTCCGCGACAAAGCACTGGAGGCGCGGCAGGATAAAGGTCTGATTTGCAGGGTGTTTCAAAAATGGCGGCGAAAAAGGAAAAAGCGGCTGAAGGCGAGAAGATATACACGATACCGCTCCGCGACGCGTACCGGAAGGCGCACAAGAAAAGGACGCCGCATGCGGTAAAGCTTATCGAGAAGTTTCTCAAGACTCATACAAAAGCGGACACCATAAAACTCGGCAGCCGCCTCAACGAGGAGATGTGGAGAAGAGGGATAGAGAAGCCCCCGCGGCGCGTCCGCGTCAAGGTCATTGTTTCCGAAAAAACAGCAAAAGCCGAGCTGATGGGCCACGATTACACCGAATTCAAGGCGGCGAAGAAGAAGGAGAAGAAGGACATAAAGGAGAAACTGATGGAAAGGATGAGCCAGAAGGCCGCGAAAAAAGAGGAACTTGAGAAACAGATAGAGGGAAAGAAAGAGAAACCCGAAGATGACAAAGTGGACAAGACGATAATAGAGAAGCAGATCGAAGAGGACAAGAAAGAGCGCATGGAAGAGAAGGCCGTGACAGTTTAGACGTGATAATTAACGCTTTCTAGGAAACGCCATAACCAGAAGCCTTGCCGCAAGAACAAGGATTATTGCAAGGGCCGCAATCAAGCTTATCGGGAGCATTCCCGCAGGCCAGCCTGATGCATCAAGCCATCCTTTCCATCCCATCGCGGTTACATGGAGAAGGACGAGCGCAAACGCAATATACCCCAGGCGCTGGACAAACAGCCACTGCCTCGGGTGCACCCCTTTCTCGACGGAAGGGAGCGAAGTCACAGCAACGGCGGAGAAGATGAATATCGAGAGCACGCCGAAAAGCATCGAAAGCTCGCCCGAAAACGTCAGCTTCCCTGCCTCGGTGAAGAACCTCGGGTAGTACGAGGGGCTGAACAGCAGAAGGGAGATGACGCCGTGCATGGCGGCAACGCCGAACCCCAGAACGCCGAAATACTTCCGGAGATAAAGCCCATGCGCGAATTTTCTCTGATTGAACCTGGCAAGCGGGCCCATAATAAAGGAGATGCCTATCAGCACCACAGATGCCAGGGCAAAGGCCTTGTTCGAGACGTAGAGCGGTATCTGGTCGGCCGGAACGCCTTTCATCACGTTGTACCTGAGCACGGCATAGCCGAATGCGACAAGGAAGATTATGAGGAATGAGACAAGCGCCCATTTCCATCCCTGCTTTCTCGAGGCATGCCTGTTTTTCATCCAAATATTTAATGGATCCGTGGATAATAAAGGCTGGTTTTAGCGATTTTTGTTTTTCGCAAAATTTCCCGCCTGTTTTTTATTGCTTCGCACAACGCTCTCTGCTTTAGAAGGGAGATAAATATTGTGCGAGCAGTAAATACATCCGGCTGAAGCCGGATGATATTTATACACAGGAATGCAATACTTATCATGATACTCCGCGGCAGGATTGTTGCGGGGCCGATGCGCGGCGAGGGGCTTGTCGAGCATTTCCATTACAGGATTGTCCACGCGCTCGGCTTCGAGCCGTACAAGGGCACGCTCGACGTGAAGATAGACGGGAAGTTCCACATAGAAGATTACGCGACAAAGGTCATAGACCACGTCCTCCTTGACGGCAGGACGATGACAGACGCGTACCTCTGCCCCGCGACCGTGCGAAAAGGCGACAAACATGTGAAGGCGTGGATAATAAGGAAGCCTAAGGACATCCACGGCAAGGACATGCTTGAAATCCTGTCGAAAGAACGCATAAAGGACGAGCTCGGCCTTGCGGACGGCGACATGGTGGAAATCGACATACAGCATGCAAAGGTGAAGAAGAGCGACCGCAGGAGGCATCTTGCGATGAGATTCCGCCGGAAGAAGCAGGACATACCGCACCTCCTTTCGGGCGACACGACGCTGATGAAGAGGTAGGTTTTCATCCCGGAAGAGCAGGAAAGCGCGTAATGCCAGCGTGATTCCCTGCAAAACTTTTATTTACGGATAAAATAAATTTTATATAGTGCCCTCCTCCATATTTGAAGTAGTGAAGGGATTGGATGAGAAGAAATTTTGTCATGTTTATCCTGATGATTTCACTATTCGTTTCGTTCTCATACGCCTCGACCATCTACGACATCCAGGCACTGACAGCGAAATCAGCCTATAACACAAATGAAACGGTTATTATTTACGGGTACCTGATCAACATAACCTCAAATTCAACTGCAAACACGTCGTCTTATGTCCAGAATGCGACGATTTCCGTATATATGCTGAATTCCACCAACCATACATTAAGCACCTACACCCTGTACACGAACAACAACGGATCGTTTTATTCGAACAGCTCGCTTTACCTCACAAACACCACAACAATTACCGCGCCCGGCTCAACAGGAGACTATACAATTGCCGTGAATTATACCGGTACTTCAAACACGACGTGGTCCTCGCGCCTTCCCATCCGGGTGATGAGCAAGCAGGTCGATGAGATTACAATAAAGGCGAACAAGGCGTCTTTCTACGCCTCAGAATTGATGTCCCTCACCATAAGAGCCGTCCAGACGAACGGCGACAATACCATAGGCATAATTAACGTGCCGATAAACGGCTCCATGAGGCGGTACAATGACAGCTCCCTGCTGTCGACATTCAACTGCACTACGGACAGCGACGGGAAGTGCTACGCAACGCTTACGGCGCCAGCGGCCGCCGGAAAGTACCTCATAGAGGCGAACAATTTCATAGGATACATGGGATTCAGCGTCGTCCCTTTTGACGTTGACCTGTATGTCAAGGACAGCACGGGAAAGAACTACAAAAATGTTTTCAGGACAGGCGAGCCCGGCCTTGTCGAGGTGAGGGTAAGCTACAATTCCACAAATCCAACGGGCGCTTTCAATGCGTCCGGCGGCATAATGAACCTGACCGGCGGCGTGAAACAGAACATGACTTCCGTGCTCCTGAACATCACAAACGGCTTTGTGAATTCCCTCTCCTTCACCATAGACAACACGTTCTCGGCAGGCTCTGTGTACACCGCGAATATATCGGTCTCGGACGGGACCAATTCCGTCACGAAAACGGTCTCATTCGAGGTGAGGGACTGGACGTTCACATTCGCGAAAAGAAAATCAAATTCAGGCTTTGAATACGGCTATACGGTTTTCCCGAACACCACAATGTTCTTCCAGCTCTTCCCCACAGAGCGCGAGAACGGCACCCTCATAAAAAATCTCACGGGCGACAACACAACGATCGCATTAAAGAATTCGCTTGGCATACAGCTGTCAAACACGAGCATATCTTATAACGCAAGCTGCGGCTCCATTGACTGCTATGACTTCAACCTGACATCGCCTGTCACAGTAGACAACTATATAGTCTCGGTTGTGGTGAACTACAGCGGCGTGGTCATTGTCCAGGACAGGACAGTCAAGATCACCGACACGCTGGCTTCCATATTTTCCGCTGACTCTGAAGGGCTGATAAAAGAGCTGTTCGGCCCGACAGAATACATATACGTCAAGGTTTCCGCCAAGAACAAGACGTCGTCCGTCAACGTAACAGACGTCAATTTCAGCACCCTCGTATATGAAAACGGCACCGTGATCACCTACTCGATGGCTTCAGGAAATTTGACAAACATCAGCGACAGCACGTTTGAATGGGTATGGAACTCCTCGTCATCGCTGCTCCGTCTCGACCCGCCGCAGACGGGCGGGATATACGTGCTTGAGATGTACACCAACAACAGGTCCGCATACGCGACGACTAAATTCGCCATAAACCCATACGACATATGCTCACAGGCAAAGGCAACCTCGGATACAAGCACAGTGGATTACTGGTGGCAGTTCAGGACAACGGACACGATCTATTTCCAGATAACAGTCAACGAAGCCCAGAACCCCTCGGGAAAAATCCTTAACACTACGGCCGCGGTGAACGGGACTTACGGCATCGGGACAGCGTGCTCGTTTGACACGACAAAGAAACAGGCGGCAAACAACCTTACAATTACGGTGGAAAAGGTTCTCAATACATACGGCAACAAGGAGGAGTCGATGAATGCCACAGCCTCCATATGCCAGTCTACCGACAACAGCGGCGGCTATCTTTGCACCGTGAAGGCTGACGACAACAAATGGGACGGCGGGAACCATGTCGTGTTTTTCAAGGCAACCGACCCGCTAAGGAACACGACAGACAGGGGATTAGGGTTCTTCGATGCAAGGGCTTTTTACATCTATGGATGGGCGAACAGCTGGTATAACAAAAACGATGCCAACATATCGCTGAATGTAAGGCTCTACGAAGCAGGAAGCGGGTGGTGGAACAGCGGAACAGGCTTGTCGGGCTCCATGACCATTGAGAAGATAAACAATTACGGCTCGTTCGGGGAATGGATATGGCCTCCGGTCCAGTACCCTTACAACACATCGGGGCTGAATGCAACCGCCATAACAACCGGCACAGGCACCATGACAGTGCCCGTGAACAAGACAAATGACGGCTCATGGAAGTCAGGGCAGTACGGCGTTGTCGTGAAGGCAACCGTCAACGGAGAAACGGATTACGGCGAATTGTGGTTCAGCGTAAGGAAATGGGATGCCTACGGGACACCCGTGGAAATTTCAGGAAACAATTACGTCTACAAGAATTCATTCAACAGCAGGGAGAACGTGAGCCTTTATGTCAGGCTCTATGATGCAGGAAGCTGGTCCGACAGCGGCGGCACTACCATCGGCAACGTCACATTAAGGGTGAAAACAGTCAACGACTATTCAAAATGGCCCGCGTCGGAAATCTCGTCCGGCACCTACAACAGCACGGTCGCTTCCGTGAACAAGTCAAGCCCGTGGTATTCAGACTCCAACGCAGCCCAGAATTATCCTAATCACGTCATCAATATTTCAAAGGCGGGCCAGTGGGATTCGGGCTGGTATAGCGTTGTCATCGACATCAACGGCACTGAAACGGGCTACGGGTGGTTCAATATCGTGAACTTCCAGGTGTATACGAATCCGGTAAACAGCACGGGCGCGAGCAACTATTATTTCACCGGCACCGCGCCCATATATTTCAACGTGACGACAACAAAGAACTGGAAGCCGTCTTATATAGCGACTGATTTCGTAAACACGACAGTGGACGACGCTGTGGTAAGGGTATGGCAGTCGTCAACAAGCACCACGCTTGAATACAATTATCCGGAGGACTTCAACATAACGCAGATGTACGTGAACGGCAGTGCAATAATAGCGCTGAATAGAAGCACGGCATGGCCTTCCGGATGGTATTACGGAGACCTGAAAATGAAGGATGCGGACAACGCCACAGGAAAGGGCTGGCTGTATTTTTCGGTAAAGCCTTTCAGGGTAAGCACCACAGGAAGCAGCATTGTCTCGACCAGGACAAACCTGTCGCTGAATATTTCAATACTTGAGCCATATTATTTTGCCGACACAAAGCGCTTTGCAAACTACACGATAGAAAGAATAACGGAAACGATATGGTCTTACAACAGCCGCACAGCAACGCAGCACAGCTACGTGCCGCTGGGCAACTTCACGCAGAACAAATCCATCAACATCACGCCAGCAAACGGAAGGTGGACGCCGGGCTGGAGGTACATCAGCATAATAGTCAAGGACAACAACACAAACTCCACCGAGGAGCAGTGGTATTCATTCCAAGCGCTTCCTTTCCAGTCAAGCGTTTCCAGGACATCCGCCGCTTCAATAGGGCCCAACACGAACGTGACCGTCAACATAACGCTGACTGACCCGATTACAGGCGCCCGCACGACAGGAAATCTCTCGTCTGCTTATTACTGGGGCTGGCCTTCAAAAACGCAGTACAGGTTCGTCATAGGGAGCTGCGATTCCCTGACAAGCACCAGCTGCATGATAAACGGCAGCTCAATAGTCAATATAACCCCGCCGTCTGGCGGGTGGGAGGAAGGCTACAGGTACATGTACTTCAATTTCGTTGACAGCACAGACTCTTCTGTCGTGATGGATACATGGAACGGCATATACTTTGAAGTAAGGCAGCCCGTAACTGGCAATATGTACGGCGTTGACAGAAATACCAATTACGTATGGAGATATGCCCAGAACGACAATGTGACCATGTACCTTTACAGCCTGCGAAACCTCAATAGCGTCGCCGTCGCAGTCAATGTTACAAACGTCCAGTATGCATTGTCAGACTCAAACTGCTGGAGCGACACGTGCCGCACTTATCAGGATGCCGCGTGGAATGTAATGCTTCGCCATCACAATAATAACACACTCTTTACGTCTTCAGGCGTCAATATCACGGAAGACGGCTTCATAAGAATCAACAGCAGCGGCAGTGCGTGGGCAAAGGGCAATTACTATGTAAGGGTATCAGTGTCATCAGGCGGCGACACTGCGACCATAAAGAACGGGTATTTCAGGATATCGGACATGACAGTGCCTGTTGTCACTCTTACAAGCCCTGCATTGAACACCGTGGTATCGGGCACGACATTCACCGTTTCGGCAACAACGTCAGAGAACGTGAGATGCAATGCTGCTATTCAAGACTACGGCACCTACTACGCCCAGGACTGCGGAAGCCAGGACAGCATAGGAAACGGGAGCGCTGCCGTATGCAACAGGACGACATACAGCAACGCAACAACATATTATACTGACTACATATATGATTACTCAAGATGGGTGTCCTATGGTCCAGGCAGGTCAGGTCCTTATACTTCCGTATATCCTGGCGGCACTATCTCCACAGGAGGGACAACGCATACGGCAACTGTGACAACATCTTACATGGATAACCAGTATTATGCCGTCAAAGTCTCATGCTACGATGAGGACTGGAATTGGGCCGGCAACGGCACGGTTATCCTGGTAAACAGGACGGTGCCCCTTGCGATTGCGATAACGGCACCCACCAATACCACATACTATACAACCAACGTAAGTTTGAGCTATATTGCCAATGGCACAAATAAGGACAGGTGCTATTACAGCCTCAACGGAGGCTCCAGCATATCGCTGGCCAACTCAACGTTCGGCTGCACCAATATAACCTTCACTGCGGCAGAAGGCTCCAACAATGTAAGGGTTTATGTCAACAGCACGGCAGGCACCTCCAATTCATCCATAGTTTATTTCAGCGTCAACTCAACCCCGGTCAATGTGACGTTTGCCAGCCCGACGCCTGCCATGAACGCGTCTGTGAACAGCAACAATGTGACCATAAACGTCACAACGAACATAAACGTCAGCAATGCCTTCCTTGAGTGGAACGGCGTGAACGAATCGATGCAGAACATAACATTAAGCTCATGGTATGTTAACAAGTACAACCTGACAAACGGCAACTATTCCTTCATTGTCTACGTGAACAACAACACAAGGCTCAACTGGACGGAGAAAAGGCTGGTTTACATGAACATGACAATAGTTCCGACAAGCGGGTTGGTGATAAGTAGCGATGTCACATTCGCGGGCGGTACATATAATCTATCCGACGGTATAAACATATCATCTGTCAATGTCACGCTCAACTGCAACTTTGCTGTCCTGAAAGGGAACGGGAGCGGAACAGGCATCCTGTCCGTGGGCTTCAGCAACGTGACAATAAAATACTGCAATGTGCTTAACTTCAGCATCGGGCTCAGGCTTCAGGGAAACAACCTGACAGTCCAGAACAACAGCATCTACAATAACACTGCGGGAATCAACATAACGTCAAGCGTCAGTGCAAACATAAGCCTGAACAACATATACAACAACAGCCTGTACAACTTCGTGAACAACCAGAGCGGGGGCATAACAATCATAAGAAACTGGTGGGGAACAACCAATATCACCGCGGTGAACGACACAATCCATGACTTTTACAACGACAGCGGCTTCGGCATCGCAAACTTCACGACAGTGCTCCCGGGGCCGGCGAGATGATAGCATGAAACCAATGATAACAATTCTCTTTGTACTTGCCGTGGCTGCCGCAGGCTTTGCAGCGCTCAATGTTGAAAGCTTTACCTGCAACGGCCAGTCCGGAACGGTTGTCGTGGAGACCGACACGACAATGGTATGCCAGGCATCAATAAAGAATGGCGACAGCCAGAACTCTGCGGGCCTTAATTCGGCAAAGCTCCTTGTAAACGGCGTGTGGGCTGATGCCACGTCATATACGGGCGGGGGCTTCGGCACTTCCATAAGCGCTGGCAGCTCGACAACAGCGACGTTCACAGGCGTAAAAGCCGTTTCTCCAGGCCCGAGCAACAAATTCCAGTCAATTCTTCTTGATGATTATACAGACACGTTCGTTTCAGACACGACAATAAATGTCATGGCCGTGAAGTCGTTGACAGCAGCCACCTCGGCTTCATCAGCGACTGAAGGCCAGCAGTTCACAGTCGATTCAACCATGATCGTCGGCGGCGACCCCTCGTCAGCGACGCTGGCGGCATCGCTTTCAGGCGGGTGCAGCCTCGCGGCAGGCGAAGCGCAGACAAAAAGCCTTGGCGACCTCTCAAACAACGATGTCGTTTCGCGCTCATGGCAGGTAGTGCAGGGGAGCAGCAACTGCAATATCGTGGTCACCGCTTCGATAACAGCGTCTTCTGTCACGGTCCAGAGAACGGTGCCGAAGACGGTCACGAATCCAAATGCCGGCAGTTCTTCTCCCACATCCTCAACCACTTCCACCAGTTCAGGCGGCGGGAGCGGGGGAGGCGCGGCTTCTTCGCAGACAAAGGCGGCCGTCGTGAAGGAAACGCCGAATTCCGTAAAGGCGACGTTCTCCTCCATACCCAAGGGCAACAGCGCGGTGATAGAAATCCCTGATGATGTCGATGCGGGCATCACAAAACTCGTATTCAAGGCTTCAACGCAAATAGGAAGCTCCTATGTGAACGTGATGAGTTTGGATTCAAAGCCCTCATCTGTGGCAGATATCGGGACAGGAGACGTCTACAAGTATATAGAAATATCCCACAATATTTCAGAAGGGTCTATATCTGCTGCCACGCTCTATTTTGACGTGGAAAAGTCGTGGCTCGGTGCAAATGACATAGACGCCGACAAAGTCTACCTGAACAGGTATAACAGCGGGAGATGGGACAAACTTGCGACAAGCAGGATAAACGAGACTTCCGCGGCATTTTCGTACAGTTCCGCCACGCCGGGCTTCTCCATGTTCGCGATAAGCGGCGAAAAGAAAAGCGGCGAAGCGGCACCGGAAAAACAGCCAACTGCCGGTGAAACGGCAAAACGGACCGAGCCCCTGATAAGCGGCGAGGTGGTAAAAATCATAATGGATTACAGCCCTCTGATACTCGCAGTTGTCTTGATAGTCGTGGCCATCCTCGGCTACTTCTATTATCACGGTCACCGCCACCTGAAAAAACTGCCGCGGAAGCTCCGCGTCAAATCCGCTTAATGTGAAATTTCTTACGCCTTTATCATCGTGAGGAGCATCTTGAATTTTTTCAGCGCCTTCACCGAATGGGCTCTGTTGGCGGGCATTATAATCATTTCGCCTTCTTTCAGGATAAAAGGCTCGCCGGAAATCCTGATTTCCGCCTCGCCGTCAATCACATGAATGGCGGCATCGAAAGGCGCCTTGTGCTCGCTCAGATTCTGCCCCACGTCAAAGGCGAACAGCGTGATGTTGCCGGCACCCCTCTTTATTATATGGCGGCTTACGATGGAATCCTTCTGGTAGCTTACCTGGTCCGCAAGCCTTACGGCCCCAGGCTTTTTGCTCTTCATGACTTAGTTAAATCGTCTTCATTTAAATATGTTCCGTTCACATCTTCTTATGCACTTTTCAAGGATGAATTTTGACGGCGACCCCAACCTCGGCCTTTACGGCTTCGCCACGGACAAATACGCGCTCACGGGCATCCGCCGGAAGAAAACAGTATACAAGATAGAGGAAGCGCTGAAGGTGAAGGCGAAGCGCACCACGGCGCTCAATACCGAGTTCGCGGGCATATTCTGCGCCGGCAACTCGCACGGCATCGTCGTGCCTGAAATAATGGAGGGCCACGAGCTGCCGGCAATAAGGAAAATGCTTGAGAATGTGCTTGTCCTGAAGACGGACTACTCGGCGCTCGGGAACCTCGTGCTGATGAACGACAACGGCATCGTGATATCGCCCCTCATAAAATCCTGTGCAAAAGAGATAAGGGAATTCTTCTCCCTGCCCTGCGAGGCCATGGGCATAGCCAGAAG
>JACPJX010000001.1 GCA_016187365.1 Candidatus Aenigmatarchaeota archaeon
ATTAGGAATTAGGAATTAGGAATTAGGAATTAGGAAAATTGTAAAGATAAGATGGAAAAATCAAGTTTTTTCTTGATTCATAATTCTATTTCTTCTTCACGATTCTTTATTCATAATTCTTATTAAAAATTATGCCTCCACAAGAGACCCCACCTCGCCCTTCCGAGCCGACCACGCGGCTTGAATCGCCGGTGGCCATTCCGCCGCACAGGGAAAACACAATGGGACAGCCGGCAGTTCCTCCACAACCGACGACACAGATAAAGCCGCCGGTGATGTCGCTGCCATCAGTACCGCCCGTGGCAGCTTCGGTGATGCCGCCGGCACCGCCATCACCACCACCCACGTCCATACAATCGTCATCGGCAAGAGCCCCGCTCTTTTGGTCTCTCGTCGGTGTCGTTGCAACCATTGTTGTCATCGGAATCGGATTTTATCTTTACGGAATGTTCTTGAGCGGAAGTACCACCGCTCCGACTCCGGAAGCGGCAGAACCCGTGGTGCGCGCGTGCGGGAGTGATGTGTCTTGTCTTGCAAGCGCAGTCACCGCCTGTACTCCCGCGCGGGGGACGGTGAGTGTTGACGAGGCGCTCTCGTTTGTCGTCGCGCGTAGTGTTTTTGATGTCGCGGTCACCGGCGCGAAAAACGATTTGTCGTGCGGCGTTCTCATTACGCAAAACTCGGCTTCCGCCGCGCTTCCGGATTCATTTTTTGAATCGGCGAAAATCCCCGAAGAGGAACGGGGGGCGGTCATTTAACAATTTGCAAAAGATAACGCAGAGCCAAACGCGCTACTTGACGCCCTCACGGGACAGGATGCCGTGTGCTCTTTTTCTTCTGTTGGCGCGAGCGCGCTCGGCACGTTCCTTACCAGTTTCCGCGAGATTGAATACAGTACATTCGTAGATGCGACAACAGCCACCGCAACCCCCGTTACTGTCACAAAAATCGGCGGCATCCCCGTTGACGTTGATTTCTGGCGCGAGTGCTCGGGAGCGCTCGCGGCAAACCGCCTAAGGGCGTTTCAAGACGCCGCGTCGCTTATCAAGGTGAAGTGATGAAAAAAATTGAGCCCCCGTTCCGCTTTTAGCGGGACGGGGGCTCAATTTGACAAATGCACCGTGTATCATGTATTCTGTCTTTCAGATAAGTTTTTCTCACAGTGAAAATAAGACAGGAGAGGTGATGATTATCTCAAAAGAGATGACGGAGCTCATCGCAAGGAGTATAGGGCATACCGATATTTCCATTAAGACGCACGAATATGTCGATGGGAAATTCGATGGATGGCTCATCATCAGAAATTCAAAAAATCCGCCTAGGATTTCCACGAACGCGGTGTTCAAAAGCCGTGAAGCGGCGGCTACGCACATGGCGGCGCTTGTGACGCGCATCCAAGAAGAGGCCATTCTCGGACATTAAGCGCGTTTCTCAAAACACGAAGCTCGTCTCGCTATAAGCGGGGCGGGCTTCTTTTTTATTGGTTTATCGGTGACGAGCTCATGATATACTGCGGATACATATATGACGCGCCATCTCATTTTTATACTTCTTGTTGCTATCCTCGCGATTGGAGTGACACAGTTTGGGTCTCATCAAGGCGAGGAGGGGATACGCGCGTCTTTGTTGGGCGCGGTTCACGCGGCACAGAGCGAAATCCGCGTCTTTATTGACTGGCGAGCAGGTATTCCATTGACGATAAAAGGAGTGACCATCATTGCGCGTGTCGCAGAAACGGAAGAGGAACAAGGCGAAGGCCTTGGCGGAATATGGCGGCTATCTGATGATAAGGGGATGCTTTATGTCTATCCGCGTCCGGATTTTTACACCCACAACATGAAGGATATGCGATTTCCGCTTGACATCATCTGGATTGGAAAGAACAAAACAATTGTTGATGTCATAGAAAACGTTCAGCCGGATTCATATCCGGATTATGCGTTTGTGAACGATTTTCTCGCGCAATATGTGCTAGAAATTTCTGCGGGGTTTTTTGAAAAACATAAACTAAAACTCGGCGACCTTGTGGAGTTTTCGCTTGAAGGGCTGGAGAGGTCAGTGGTACAATAAAGGAGCATTTTTATAAACTCCCATAGATAGCGTTATTAAGTGTGAAAAAATTTATGTCACACAAAAAAATACTCATAGGGGTTGCGGTTGTTCTTTCTTTCGGATTATTCGTGTCGGTCGCAAGCGCGTTCCATGCATGGGGCAACTATCATTGGGCTCGCACCGCGAATCCTTTTACGCTTGAGCTTGGGGACAATGTGTCTTCCGCGTGGGATGGTTATCTTGCCACAACCGCGGGTAATTGGAGCATTTCCAATGTGCTTGATACTGTCGTCAAGATCGGCAAGACCAAGCCGCGTACGTGTAAAGCGACGAACGGTCGCGTGGAAGTGTGTAGCGAGAAATATGGTTTTAACGGCTGGCTTGGCATTGCTCAAATCTGGATAAGTGGCGACCATATCGTCAAAGGACTCACTAAAGTAAATGATTCATATTTCAATACGGGTACCTACAACACGCCGGCATGGCGGAACCTTGTGATGTGTCAAGAAGTGGGGCATACGCTCGGCCTTAATCATCAGGACGAAGCGTTTGATAACGCAAATCTCGGCACATGTATGGATTACACGAACGACCCGGAAACGAATCAGTATCCGAACCAGCATGATTATGGTGAACTGGAGGCGATGTACGCGCATGTAGATAGTGTGAACACAGTACTTGCTTCAAGCGTGAGTACGGGAACGGGAGTGGGTAACGGAAAAGGCGCATCAGCAAGTGTCAGTCAGGATACTGATTTCTCAAACCCTTCGGCATGGGGACAGGCAGTGCGGCAGGACGCGAACGGCAAGAACTCGCTCTATGCGCGCGACCTTGGTAACGGAGAGAAA
>JACPJX010000002.1 GCA_016187365.1 Candidatus Aenigmatarchaeota archaeon
ATTATTAGGGATTACCTCCAGCCCGATATCGACAATGTGGGTAAATGATATCAGATGCAAAAATGGAGGATACAAACAAAATATTTTACAGACTCATAGATTTAAGACATTTGAAATATTTAGAAATAGATGGTACAATAAAGAAAGAATTAAAATCATTCCAAAAGATTTTCAATTTACACCTGATAGCATTTTACAGTTTTATTTGGGTGATGGAAATTTCTATAGAGAAATCAGACTTTGCGTATCGGGGTTTGATATAAAACATACAAAATTTCTTAGGAAACTTTTAATTATAAATTTAAATATAAAATCTAGGTTAGTTACCTCTCCATCACTTAATGGAAAAGCAGATTTGATTATAAAGAAATCTGACACAAATAAATTTTTAAAATATATAGGAAATTCTCCTGTCAAATGTTATGAATATAAATTCGTTGATAATAGATCAAAATCTAAGAGATTAGAGGACAATAAAAGGGCTAGAGAAAGATATAAACTAAATAAAAAAGTGACAAAAAATGATATTCGTAATACATTTTCATAGGTCGAAAAGACCCCATTACGACCTCCGGCTGGAGATGAAGAACCGCGCCGGCAGGAAGGTCCTCAGGTCGTGGGCTGTGCCCAAGGAGCCGCCGCGCACAAGAGGCGTGAAGCGCCTGGCCATACAGGTGGAAGACCACGACTTCTCCTACAGGAAGTTCGAGGGGACTATAAAGGAAGGCTACGGCAAGGGCACGGTCAGGATTTGGGATTCAGGCAAGTACAAGCCTGTGTCGTGCAAGCGCGGGAAAATAGTCTTCTCCCTCTCTGGAAAGAAAATGAAGGGCGACTATGTCCTGCTGAAGTTCAAAGGCAATAGTTGGCTGCTGTTCAGGAAATGACATCCATCAGCGGCGTATGCCTCAGGACGTTCAGCCGTACATCAGCGTGCCTGCTATTATGATGATATTGAGTGCTATCCACGCGACGAATGTCATGATTATCGGCTTCTCCCTGTGCATTATGCCGTAGGCCAGCCAGAAGAAATCAAGTATCAGGTACGAGGTGAACGTGACAACGGATATTCCTGACGCGTCTTTCTCGGCGAATATCTTCACCAGTTGCGGTATGGTCATTATCGGGCCCATGATGCCCACGAGAAGGATTACCCTGTCCATGAGCCTTTTCCATTTGTTCCTGCTGGGATACCTTTCATGCCTCTGGTAGATTCTCTTCCGGCGGTGGAAATGGTGGAGGGCCTGGGATATCTGGCTCATTGAAATCACACGAACTGCATCGCTTCCATCAGACTTCCGTTGTGAACGACGAAAAGCCTGCCGTCATGCTCCATCTTCCGCAGGAGCCTGTCCTTCAGGACCTCCGCCTTTGTTATGAGGTTCGGGCAGAACAGGACGCTCCTCCCGACGATCTTCATTATGGGCAGGTCGGTGAGGCCGTCGCCTATGTAGACGATGCTGTTTTCCTTCACCTTGAACAGGTTCTTTATCTTCTTCACGGCGCCCACCTTTTCCGTCTTCACGACGTCCCCCTTTATTTCTCCGGTAAGGACGCCGTCCTTCACGACAAGATGCGAGGCGTATATGTGGTCGACATACCGGGCGAGATTTTCCTTTTCCAGAACGCGCCTTATGAACCGCTCGTCGTTGGTGCTTACTATCACGATTTTATGGCCGTCTTCCTTCAGTTTCCTGAAGATGCGCCTCACGCCCCTGTTGAGTCTGACCTTCTTGAGCATCGTGTTTATTACAGTTTCGTAGTTCATGCCTTTCCCCATTTCGGCGAATTTTTTCGCGAACCTGAAGAACTTCCGCGGCTCCATGTTGTCCTGCAGGAAGTCTATCTCCATCTTCAGTCTTTCAATCCTGCTTCCGACAAGGCTCAGAAATCTCGAGACGGAGTCGTTGATTATGACATTGTCAAAGTCGAAGCAGACAACGCGAAAATTGCTCATGGAATTTAATTGGGACAGGGGATATAAATAAACTTTTTCGGTGCGTTAAGTCTGTTGCGCCTTCAGTCTCCAGACTTTGTCAATTATGGCTTCGGCAGGCAATCCTTCTATCACCCTCATCATGCCTTTATGGCCTCCTGTCAGGTGCATAAGCCTCGCATCTCTTTCTTTTCTGTAGAGGCATATAATTCTTTCTCCCCTGACTTTGTCGCCGGCTTCCATAAGTACTGTCATTCTACAGCACCTTCCTTGTTAAGCTCCTTCAGAATGGAAAAAACAAGCTCTATATCAAGCCCCAGCTCTTCTACTATGTCGCTTGCATAGGCTTCCTTATGACTTTTCATGTATTCAAGAATTTCTTTTTTTGCCGTAATTTTTGAAACATTGCGAATTTTCACTGTTTTCAGGGAAGTAATGTTTTTTCTCACAGAATCCCTTATAAATTCGGATGCGGAAAGATAAAGCCCCATGTCCACAAATTTCTTTATCTCGTCTTCTTCTCTTTCGCTCAGCCTTACTCCAAGCATCTGACTTACCATATGTTAACCATAGTTAACAAGATATTTAAAGTCGTGATAACACTCCGGTAAGACATCATAATACAACTAAAGTCGTGATATGATGATGTTAGTTGCAATTTGCCCTCAGGCGACAGAAAGAGAAAATTTATTAAATGAAATTGAATAATAATGCGTATGGTAGAAGTATTATTTTCAGTTCCGATGATTCTTGTATATTCTGGATTGTTTGGTATATTTGCTAAAATCGCCGATTTACTTGATGAACATGGTTTGAAGTGGTTTCGTGGAAGTGCTGTGTTATTTGGTGTACTTTGGGGGATATTCTTTGCATTGTTGATTATAAGCGATAATCTTGTTGCTAGTTTTTGGATAGCAATTTTGATTCATTGGATACTTAGAAGAAAGATCGATTATTTGAATCACGGAATTGCTGTGTCTATTATTTTGTTAGTTTTTATTTGGAATATTCCCAATTTTGTCATTGATTGGCTAGTCTTATTATCTGTGTTTGTTGTATATGTAGCAGTTGGTTTGCTTCGTGAATTTGAGTTGGTTAAACAAAATTGGTTCGTTGAATATAATTCGCATGGCTTTGTTTTGCTGATTGCTTTGATGATATTTAACTTTCAGTATTGGATAATTCTTGCATCATTCTTTGTTAATACTCTGTTTTATCAATCTACAAAGCATATTGGAGAAAAATATGGATACAAATAGGGCGGGCTACGGCGGACTTTCTCGCCTTCGGCTCGAACCCTAACGGGGCGTTGAACACGGGTTTTAAGGTTCGCCTGCTGGCTCTCCCAAATCGGCTTAGCCAACTTCTTAAAACCCGATACGTTCAGCAACATAGCGGTGGCTTGATAATTATTTCTTCTCTGACATTATTTGCCCGTAGCCGCACTTGCCGCAATACTTGCGGTTCCTGTATGATGCGAGGAACGTGCCTGAGCCGCATCTCGGGCAGTTTTCGCGCTTGCGCACGGCTTTCCCGTCCTTTATCTCGTACAGCTTCCACACCTGCACCTTGGCGTGCTTCTTCTTCGATCGCGGCCTTTCCTTCTGCGGGCGCTTCTCCTTCTTCACCTTCTCCTTCTTGACCTCGGCCGCGGGTTCTGCCGGCGTCCCGGGTTTTGCAGCACCCTTTGCACCCGGGGCGCCTTTCACCGGAGCAGACGGCTTCGCCGGCGCAGGCGGGGTTGCGGGTTTTTCTTCTTTTTTCGCCATGAACTATCACTCTGTTTTTTCCTTCGGCTTGCTGAGGTCGTCTGCCTTCTTTTCGTTCCATATGTACACGCTGGATTTCGACGTGCGGTTCCCTTTCGATGAGAATATGCTTACTATTTCTACATGCGCGGCATCGACGCCCCTTTCCTTTGATACGTACTGCTGCAGCGCCGCCTTTGACGGGGTCGGCGCATCTTCATGCTCTATTTCAGCCTCAATCTCCTTCCTTTCGAGAAGCTCGTTGGATTTTTCGCTTAAGATTCTGACTTTCATCATTACACCTTGAGCGCATATTTTCTATCTGTCAAGATAGAAAATGAAGAGGAATCATATTCCTCTTTACTATACTTTTAAAGCATATTTGCCGGGCGCTGTCACGCCGAGCCTTTTCGCTATCTCAGAGTCGGCGTCGAATATCACGGCCACGCCCTGGAAGCTTGACGTTAGGTCAGGTGTCTTGCACACCGGGCACACGTTGCCCTTTGCGACGACCCTCTTGCAGTTCTTGCACGCTTTTTTCGCCATATTAAATCATCCTTGATATTTGTCTCAATCCATAACCTACGAAAAGTTCTTCGGCCTGCGCCCGGGGCATGTCAACAACTGTTTTCTGGCCGAATGCTGTAAAAGGAGAATCGGTTTCCATGTCATCACTTCTTCTTTTTCTCCCTCTTATCCGAGAGTTTTTTCTCCTTCTCGACCCAGTCAAGGGCGCCGAGGAAAGGCTGCCTCATGGTGAGCGATATCTTGTTCCGGCCTTTCCCGAGGGAGACGCCGACAACGCGCGTCCTTATTATGTCGCCTTCCTTCAGCCTGTAGCCCGTCTTCTTCCCTGTGAAAACGGCGTTCTTCCCGTCGTACGCTATCTTGTCGTCCATTATCTGCGACACATGGACAAGGGCGTCTATGGGGCCTATCCTTGTGAAGGCCCCGAATTCCGTTATGTCCACGACCTCGCCAAGCATGACCTCGTTTATCTCGGGCTTGAAAATCATGACCCTGAACTCGGCCGGGTAATATATCGCTCCGTCTTCGGGTATTATCTTCCCCTCGCCGACGTTCAGGACCTCCGTCACCACGAGGAAGACCCCTATGTCGGGATTCAGCTTGCCCTCGAACTGGTCCTGGAGGCTCTCCTTCACGGCCTGGTTGAGCTCCATGTCGAATTTCGTCGGCGGCACCCTTGCCTCGTCCTTTATTGTCAGAATTTTCAGCATTTTGTTGTCCCCTGTTGATATGAATAACTAAAATAGACTAGAATGAATTAAAAATAGTCTTTTTAAATCTGAATTTCGAAGAAATTCGGATTAATCATCATTATCTTGATGATTTAAATGGCTTCGAGATTTCATTTTTCCTGCCTGAATCTCTCGATGCCGTCGCGTATTATGTGGCGCGCCCGCGCGGCGTCTTCCCATCCCTTCACCTTGACCCATTTCCCGGGCTCCAGCGCCTTGTACTGCTCGAAGAAGTGGGATATCTCCTTCTTCACATGATCCGGCACGTCCTTTACGTCCTTTATCTCGTCATACCTCGGGTCTTTCTTCACGACCGCCACTATCTTGGAGTCCTCGCCGTCCTCGTCCTCTGTTACGAGAACGCCTACCGGGCGGACTGCAACCACGAGACCTGTCTGTATGGGATGGCTGCCGAGCACGAGGCAGTCAAGCGGGTCGCCGTCGCCGCTCTCGGTCTGCGGTACCATGCCGTAATTTCCGGGATATGTCATCCTTGTGTAAAGGACCCTGTCGAGCACGAAAGTCTCCATGTCCTCGTCGTATTCTATCTTGTCAGGCGAGTTCAGGGGCACCTCGATTATCACGTTTATCTCGTCAGGCGCCTTCTTCCCCACCGGTATTTTTTCAAGCAGGCTCATGTTTGAAACCTCCATCAATCTTCTGTTATGATTTTATTCTGTTTCAGCCTAATTACACTATGACCCAGTTTTTTTAACTTCGTGATGAGTTTCTTGTCGTTCGTCGCTATAATATAACCCTTCGCGGCATATTCCGCCATCATCCTGTCGGCGTTCATGGGGTTCTTTATCACCTTCACCCTGCCTCTCACGATCTCAAGCGCCGCCTTCGCCTGGCTGCCGCGCCGCGTCTTCTCCCCTGAGAGCCTTTTCAGCTCGTTCACGCACGATTCCAGCGTGTAAAGATCGCCTTCCATCGAGTATACATCCGCTTTCGCCTGAAGCGGCGCCAGCAGGAAGTTCGTGTCGAGGATTATCTTTCTCATTAGGAATAGTTTGTGAAAAAATATAAATGGTCAATATAAAAAAGAAAAGAAAGCGGGCAGGATTACTGCTGCTCTTCCGTGCTCTGCTCGTCGGATCCGTATTCCGTGGCCTCTTCAGAAGTTCCTGAAGTTTCCGAGCCTTCGCCGACTTTCTCGCCGATTGCGAACTTGTTGGCGACTTCCTTTATCTTGATCCTGCATTCCTCGTTCTTCTGCGTGTTGGGCACGAAGATTATGAAGCTGTTGACCTTCGTGATGCCGTCTCCCTTGGCGCCGACATCGGTTATCTTCACGTCATATTCTTCGCCGACTTTCACGGGCTTTTCCCTCTGCTGGAATCCGCCGCCTCCGAAGCCGCGTCCTCCTCCGCCGAAGCCGCCTCTGTCTCCCCTGAATCCGCCTTCCCTTCTTCCTCCGCCTCTTCTGTCTCCGTACATTTCTTATTCCTCCGTTACGCGGCTGTTGCCGCATTTATTTTATTGTGCAAAGAGCTTTGCTCTTTGACATCTCAAAGAACCGCGTTCTTTGCAGATTTATCATGGTTAGCGATAAGAAGCAGAATTAACTTCAATCCAAAAGAACAGAATTAACCCTTCCTTCCATCAGACTTAACCACTGAAATTATGAAGAAAGCAAAGTATTTAAACCCGCAACAGGCCGGCATTTTGCAGAAGTTTTCTGTAATGGGGCATCAGCGGGTCCGATTCCCCGACATTTCCTAATATCGATATGCCGTTAATACGCCTTCTACTGGAGGCATCCATGGAGTATATTTCTTCCCTTTCCACACCCCCGTCCCGTGGATAAATCACTACGGGCACCATGGCCATGTTATGAGAAGAGCATCCGCATGTTCTGACCATTTGAGGGCCTGCATAAATGCCTATTCTACCGTCCTTTTCGACAACATCGCCTGTTTCGCATCTTTCTACGTCAGTTTTTGTGGCTATTTGTCTCGGCATCTATAATTGTTGTGGAAAAACTATTTGAATATCTCCCCGGCCTCCTCGCTCCACCACAGCAGGTCCAGGTGGTCCATCGGGATGCCGGCATTCTCCGAAAACGCCCTGAATTTGCCCTCTATCTCCATGTATTTCTTGCGCGTTGAAGGCGGCTTCGCCTCCTCTATGACGCCGTTCCCGTGCAAATGCCTGAGTATGTGCCTGTCGAGTATCGCCAGCCCCTCATAGCCGATGTTCCGCAGGAAATGCGAGGCTTCCTTCATGCCCATCCCCTTCACGTTGTCGGCAAGCCATTCCCTCGCTTTCGCGGGCTCCTGCGGCAGCTTCTCCCTCACGGCGAAGTCCGTGCCGTTGTGGAAAAGTTTTCTTGCTTCCACGATGTACGACGACTTGCCCACATTGAAGCGGACGCCGGCCAGCCACGCAAGCACTTCCTGCTGGCTCCCGTCGTAAAGCTTCCCGTTATCCTTCAGTTTCTCTATCGCGCGCCAGCATGTCTTCGCCTTGCTCTGCGGCGTGAGCAGGCAGAAGCACAGTTCGGCGAAAATGTCCTTCTCGCTTGCATTCTTCATGTTCTTGAAGTCGAGGAGGCGGCTTTCTATTTCCTGTTTTTTCTGCCTGTACCTTTCCGACAGTTCCATCAGAATAAATATAATGATAAAAATAAAATGCCTAAAATCCCTGCGTCATCATGAGCCTTCTGTAGTACCTCTCGTATTCAGCGACGTTTTTCCTCATCTCGAACTCGTCTTCGACCCTCTTTCTGGCGTTGCTCCCGAATTTCTTGATTTCGCCGCCGTCGGAAAGGATTTTCAGGCATTTTTCAGCAATATCCGCGGCATTGCCGTATTCTGCCACGTAGCCGGTCTTTCCGTCCTCGACTATTTCCGGCATCCCGCCCCTGTCCACTGCCACGGCAGGCACTCTGCATGACATGGCCTCTATTATGGAAAGCGGCATCCCCTCGTTTTCCGATGCCATGACGAACAAGTCCGATACCGAGAAGTATTTCTGCACGCCCCTCACTGCGCCGGCAAATATCACCCTGTCCTTTATATTGAGTCTTGAGGCCAGCCTCTGGATTTTCGGCATTTCAGGACCGTCCCCCAGGAGCAGGAGTTTTGCGGGGATGGATTTTGACACGGCCTTGAAAGCCCTTATTATATGGTCTATCCTCTTTATCGGCCTGAAATTGGAGGCGTGGACTATTATCTTTTCATTTTCCTGCGCCAGCGAATTTCTGAGCGCTGGGTTTTCCTTTCTCGCGAACTTTTTGGTGTCCACGAAATTGCGTATTATTTTTATTTCCCCGCCTATGTCAAAGTTTTCCTTCGCCTTTTCCGCGAGAAACTTGCATATCGTGGTGATGCCGTCGCTGCTCTCGAGAATGAATTTCGTGACGCTCCTGAACTGGTCATGGACGCCCACGGTATGCACGTCAGTCCCGTGAAGGGTGGTGATTACAGGTATCTTCATGCCATGTGATGCGACCATCTGCTTCGCAATATATGCAGATGCCGCGTACGGGAGGGCGTAATGGACATTTATGACGTCCAGCTCCTCGCTTCTTATGACGTCTTCTATCTTCCCGGCAGTCACGAGCGTCAGGGGGAAGTGCTGGAATACGTTGAAATTTTTGCTCGGAACGTGGTGGAATCTTATCCCTTTCGGGAGTTTCCTGAAGGATTTTGAATATGAAATTATATGGACATCGTTGCCGTTCCTGTGGAGGCCTTCCGCAAGCGACGAGCCCACGATGCTCGCGCCTCCCATGCCCATCTCGCAAACTATTCCTGCTTTTATTGGCTTGTGGGACAATTCGTGTATGAGCGTTCCTAACCCTTCGCCGAGTTTCCTTATTTCTTCCATGAGGATAGGCAGTAAATGAAAATATTTATAGCGCTCCGGCAATCTATTATCATGGACAAACTTCTCAGGACGCTTATAGAAACCGACGGGGTAAGCGGCTACGAGCAGAAGGTGCGCGCCCTCGTCCAGAAGGAAGTGCAGAGGTGCGTGGACAAGACCTTCATCGACAAGATGGGGAACCTCATAGCCGTGAAGAAATCCAGGAGGAAGGATGCCGCGAAAGTCATGCTGGCGGCGCATATGGACGAGATAGGGCTTATAATAAAGAGCGTTTCAGGCGACGGGAGGATAAAGTTCACGACCATAGGAGGGATAGAGCCGCTCGCCCTCATAGGCCAGCGCGTTTCCGTGCTATCGAGAGTCCCGGTAAGCGGCATGGTGACTACATCCGAGATGCTTGACGGGAATTACATAGAGACGCTGCCGAAAATAGAGGACATGTTCATCGACACCGGCCTCGACCGGAAGCAGCTCGCGTCCCGCGGCGCCGAAGTGGGGACCGTCGTGGAATTGAAGCAGAACCTGGGGATGGTGGGCGGCGACATGTTCTACGGCAAGGCCCTTGACGACAGGATAGGCTGCTACATAAACATCCAGCTCGCGAAGCTCATGAGAAAAAGCGCGCACGAGATAAACTTCGTCTTCACCGTCCAGGAGGAGATGGGCATGTACGGCGCCAAGACGTCGACGTACGAGGTCAACCCCGACTGGGCGATAGCGGTTGACGTCAGCAACACCTACGAGTCGAGGGACATGAGGCTTCTGGGGAAAGGCCCCACGATACTCGTCAAGGACGCGGCCATGATAGCAAACAAGTCGCTTGACGACACGCTGAGGGGCATCGCAAAGAAAAACAGGATACCCATACAGCTTGACGTGTCAGACCTCGGCACTACGGACGCCATGACGATTTCCCTGTCAAAGGGCGGCGTGCCCGCGACTGTTGTCGGCGTGCCGATAAAGAATTTGCACAGCACTGTCGGCGTAGCCAGCATGAAGGACATAAACAACGCCGTAAAGCTGCTGTCAATCCTCCTGAAGAATCCGCCGAAAGTGTGTTTGGTGTAAACTACCATCTAACAAGTTAGATGGCTTTCCATAGGCTGATAAGGTAGTCTCCTTGAGGCGAGAAGTATGAAAAAATTCGGCATGTTCATAGGAGGAAAATGGGTTTTTTCTGACAGGACATTTCCCAGCGTAGACCCGGCTACGGAGACGAGTCTGGGGGACTTCCAGCTAGGCGGCGAGAAACATATAAAGGCCGCAATAGAAGCGGCTTCTTCATCTTTCGACAAATGGAGCAGCATTCCGGCTCCCAAACGCGGCTCGTTGCTCCTAAGAATAGCCGCCATGCTGAAGGAGCGCAAAGAGGAACTGGCGCGCCTCGAGACCATGGAGATGGGCAAGATATTGCCGGAGGCCCGCGCTGATGTTCAGGAGGCAATAGACGTCTTCGAATACATGGCCGGCGAAGGAAGGCGGCTCTTCGGCCATACGACCCCTTCTGAACTCGCAGACAAGGTATGTATGACGGTGAGAAGGCCGATAGGAGTCGTTTCCGTCATAAC
>JACPJX010000010.1 GCA_016187365.1 Candidatus Aenigmatarchaeota archaeon
CTTCTGATAAAGGCATCCTTGTTCGGCGACAAGGTCAACAGGCAGGTTTCAGTCGCCCTTGCATTCGTGATAGCGTTCTTCGTCACAGGCGTCGGAGGGGCGCAGCTGGCGGCGTTCTTCACCAACCTGTTCGGCGGCGCATCGGTGTTCCTTGCCGGCATACTGGTCGTGGTGCTGTTCGCGTCGATGCTGTGGCCGGGCGACAAGAAGGAGAACTGGCTGCACAAATCCTTCGTCCCTCTCGCGGCCGTAATCCTCATCGGCGTCGCCCTTTTCCTGGGCTCGACCGGGACGCTCGTGGGCAGCGTGTGGCTCGACTCCCAGACAGCGGTGACCCTGTTCTGGATAATCATAATCGTCATCGCCATCTACCTCGTGACAAGGGAAAAGAAAGAGGAAGGCGGCGGCACAGCAGGAAAACCATCATAAACATTTCTTCCGTTTTTTTCTTTCTATATCCAATTATTTTTCATTGCCTGAAGAATCTATATAAGAATGATGAGGCATATCATATAAAGTGAAATGAATGGGCGCGTTTGAAATCCTCATATCCAACATGCACCAACTGGGCGTGTTCGGCTTCCTCCTGCCGTGGATATTCACGTTCACCGTGCTTTTCGCCATACTTCTGAAGACAAAGGCCCTCGGCGAGGACCAGCGCATAATCGGCGTTATCTCCCTTGTCGTGGCGTTCTTCACCATAGCATTCGGCGGGCCGGCGATGGCGAAGTTCTTCACCACATTCTTCGGCATACTGGCGCTGGTGATAGCGGGCTTCCTCGGCATAATACTGATGGCAAGCCTTGCAGGCGCCGACATAGGGAAGACCCTGAACAAGAATTCCGTAATCGCCCTTCTCGGGGGCATAATAATAGTGATATTTGTCATATCGCTGGGCTCATACGGCCTCAGGATAAACGAGAGCATCATAAGCCTCGCGTTCATCCTCATACTTCTTGGCGTCGCCGTGATGTTCATAACGAAGGGGAATGGCTGATGGAGGAAAGAAGGGACGAACGGAGGAAAAAAGGCGCCGGCCTGATAGTCATAGGCCTGCTGTTCTTCATCCTGGCGTTCATAATTTTCACGTCATTCGAGCTGCCGAAGGGCGAATTCGTGAAGTCATTGTTCTTCACCGTAGCCGCGATAGTGCTCATCGTGATAGGGAAAAGGTCGTACCACTTCGGCTGAATCTGCGAAGGAGCGGGCTGTTAGGTCTTCTGGATATGAGGGTCCCACTGTTAAAATTTTATATATCCATTGAGTATAAACTATGATTAGTGATTCCTGTGTCTGGGTGCTCTGCTGTTACGATAGATGTATTCACATCTCCATATGATAAACATTTCTTTGAGGCTGTTAAGGCTATGAGAGAAGCTCTTACAGAAAAAAATTTGATGAATGATGCAGAAGTAAAATTCTTTGATATTGAGAAAGAAGAAAATATGAAAAAATTGAAAGAACATATACTAAAAATAGAATTGCGTGCTGGAATAAGTAATCCTGTAGCGGCGTTTCCATTATTCGTTATTAATAAGAGACATACTATAGTGGGTGTTGGTGCTAATTTTAGAGAAAAGATTGAAGCTTTTATAGAGGCTGATGATTCTGAGCGCTACGATCGTCCTTGATTGTCACTGTCCATTATGTCGTTTGGATTGGCACATGGATTACGAGCCGCCGATTAAAACGTATAATCTTATTTGTTTGACATGTGAAAAACACACAGTTGAATTAACTATTAGGACTGGAACGGAGAAAAATGTTACATTAGAAATCGATACTTTTGATTTTAAGGAAGGGATTGGTAAAATTGTATCTAGTGAAAGCTAGAAGATTCACCAGCCGAACTCGCTGTAGAAAATGTTCTTCCGGATGTTCTCGATGGCATGCCTTACGTAAGGTATCGTGTTCGGAGGAAGGTCGTCTGCTCCAAACCACCGCATGTCATCGCACTTGCCGGGTTCCATGTTCTTCGGCTCGCCGCCCCACCTGTCCGCCATGAAGAAGAGGTCTATCCTTTCGTCGGCGGACTTCCTGTGCATGACATGGACAACTTCCAAATCTTCCGACTTTATTGCGATGCCGGCTTCTTCCTCTGCCTCCCTTATCATCGCCTCGGTGAATGTTTCGTTCCCGTCAAGGTGGCCTGCGACAACGCTGTATTTTCCGTCCTCGTAACCGGTATTGAAGCGCCTGATAAGCAGGATTTTATCATCCCTCATAAGAACCAGGTGGGATACAGGAACAAGCCTGAACCTTTCTTTTTGCATGATTTTTCTATCAAACTGAAGATTTAAAAATTATCACTGGTAGGCCGGCTCAGGGTGCTTCTGCTTCATCTCGTGAATCATCTTCGAGAGGGATTCTATGTTGCGCGTCAGGGACGGCAGGAACTGCTTGAAGGCGCGCTCAAGGCCGCCGACACGGGCCTGCAAATCCTCGAACTGCTCCGTGAACTCCTGATTCACGGATTCAGAAGGCTGCGACTTCGCTTCGCTGAGCTTCTGCTCTACCGCCTTTATGGAATTCTGCAATGAATCTATAGTTTCTTTCAGGCCTTTTATCTCGGCCTCATATTTACTGACTTTGTCCTCCATGACGCTCTCGATGAGCTCCTCCATCATGAGCTCCGGCGACTGCTGCTGCTCGTCCGGCATGACAACATCGAACTCAGGCATGTCGCTCATCTGGAAATCCTGCTGAACCGGCGCAGGCGGAGCGGAGAATTCCTCGAATCTCCTTCTTTCGGGCGCCGGTTCCTCAACCCCATTCTTGACCGACTGAAGCATCCCCTTTTCGATGTCCTCGTATGAATAGCCTTTCGACTTGAGGGTCTTTATTATCTCGTGGTCTGTCATGCCCTTCCTGCTCATGCCCTGTATCTCGTCTATGGGCAGTTCCTTCATCTTCTCCTCTTTTTTCTTTTTGCCGAACATGAATTCACCTTGATATTAATTATAGCCGGGGGTTTATTAACTTTTAAAATCCACTGCATAAGCAGCGGATTTGCACCATCAAAAACCTTCAGTTTTTGATGATTTATAGCTCCGCTGTTTTCACGAGCCTCCGGCGCTCGTCCTCGACCGGGTTGAGGAGGTCCATCATCCTTTCCATCTCCTTTATGTCGCTCTTCCTCGCAAATTTCACTATCTGCCTGTTTATCTTTTCCAGGCTGTTCCTCGTCCTCGAGAGCTCGTCAGCAACAGACTTCAGCGCGGACTCCATCTCCGAAATCTTCGAGCCGAACTTCTTCGCCCTGTCCAGGCCAGCCGCCTCGAGGGAATTCATCCTGTTCTCCATCATATCCAGCCGCTGCTCGATGCTCCGCAGACGGCGGGTGTCCTCGCCGTTCTTACTTATGAGCTCATGGAGCACGATGTTGTATTTTGACTCTTCCCTGACCATAGATATAATTTCCATTTTCCTGTATATAAAAACCATTAGATGAATGTTGAAGTTCTCCAAGGAAACATTCAGGATATTAGTTTCCTTGCGAACTATATGTGAAACAAGTAAACCATATCCGGATTATTTACTTGTTTCACTATAATGCTCAAAGCTCTGGAAGAACTTCGTTCTTCCGGTGCTTTGCAGAAAGTGGAAACGTTTAATTCCGGCGGGAGGATATTATTTGCATGGTCTTTGAATACGAATACGACGAGGATGCCCAGCGGATAAGGATAAACTGCGTGGGGGCGATATCGGAAACGAGCATAGAGGATTACGACCTGTGCATGGCAGCCACCATAGAAAAGCTGACCGAGGTCAACAGGGCTGTAAGGGTCGTGCTTGCCGGCTCCAGGGAATACGAGTACGACTTCAAGGAGGCCAAGCTGCTTCTTGAGATAGGCTACGCGATAGAGAGGATAGTCAAGGAAAAGATAATTTCAATAAGGAACCTAGCGACAAGGATAGACGACATCCACATACAGGAAAGGTACAGGTTCCTGCAGAACCTGCTGAACGGCATCAAATACGACCCGGTGGAGGCGTACAAAAGCCTGCTGCGCGAAATCCGCCACACGAAGATAAAGAAGGAGAAGGAGACGGACTACGCGGCGAAAATATCCTACCAGCACTATATAGACAACGCGCTCGAGCCGATAAAGCAGATGCTTGACGGGTGCGAACTCATCCAGATAGCAAGGCCGAACATGATGGAAAACAAAAACAGGTCGCTGTACAGGAAGATATTCCACCCGACGATAAGGCCGAACTTCATATACACCAGATACATATCGCTCCCCCCGCCAAACGCGGAGCTGCTTGAAAGATACAGAATGGGCGACACCGACGTCGAGATATACAGGATTCCGGGAAAACTCAGGAACCTGTACCACGTAATACCGCCGGAGTTCAGGCTCGATGAAAGCGAATACACGCTTCTGGACACCGCAAGGCGGTATCTCGGGAGGCACGAGCCTGTCGAGGGCCAGCTGTCGAGGCCGGAAACCGTGAGGGAAAACCTCTACAGGATAGGCGTGGACATGCTGAGGGACCTTTCCCTGAACAACAACATGCAGCTCAGCGAGAAAAAGCTCTCAGGCCTCGCGAAGATACTCACGAGATACACGGCAGGCCTCGGGATCCTCGACCTGATACTCCAGGACGAGAGGATACAGGACATATCGCTGAACTCGCCTGTAGGCACGTCGCCCGTATACATCTTCCATGGCGACTACCAGGAATGCGAAACCAACATCGTCCCGAGCCCGGAGGATGCGGAATCGTGGGCCACGAGGTTCAGGCTCAGCAGCGGCAGGCCTTTCGACGAGGCCAATCCAGTGCTGGACACTGAACTGGAGGTGCCGGGAGGGCGCGCCAGGGTTGCGGCCATAACAAGGACGCTGTCGCCGGACGGGCTCGGCTTTGCCTTCAGGCGCCACAGGGACAAGCCATGGACGTTCCCGCTTTTCATCAAAAACAGGATGATAGATTCATTTTCCGCGGGCCTGCTGTGGTTCCTCATAGACGGCTCGAGGACCATGCTGATCGCGGGCACGAGGTCAAGCGGCAAGACGTCGTTCCTGTCGGCGTGCATGGTGCAGATAATGCCGAAAATCAGGATTGTCAGCCTGGAGGACACGCTTGAGATCCCTGTCCCGCAGCTGCGCGAGCTCGGCTACAACATCGAAAGGCTGAAATCAAGGAGCGTCATCACGAACGTGGAGACGGAACTTCCGGCTGAAGAAGGGCTGCGCGCCGCGCTGCGCCTCGGCGATTCGGCCCTTATAGTAGGCGAGGTGAGGAGCAAGGAGGCCATAGCGCTTTACGAGGCCATGAGGATAGGGGCGCTCGCGAACGTCGTCGCGGGCACGATACACGGCGAGAGCGCGTACGGGGTCTTCGACCGTGTAGTGAACGACCTCGGGGTTCCGCCGACAAGCTTCAAGGCCACCGACATAATCGCCGTGAACAGCATGCTCCGCTCTCCGGACGGCCTGCGCTCGTACAGGAGGACCGTGGAACTGACTGAAATAAGGAAGCACTGGTCAAGCGACCCGGTGAAGGAGGGCGGCTTCGTCAACCTGCTTGAATACTCGGCGAAGAGCGACGCGCTGAAGCCGTCAAAGACCCTTCTGACAGGAGAATCGGAGATACTCAACGACATAACGTCAAGGGTCAGGGAATGGAGGGGGAGATGGGACGCGGTCATAGAGTCCAATTCCATGTACCACATCGCCAGTTCCGACGTGAAGGAAGAGACCGGAAGCATCGACAGCAAGCTAGTCCATGAAAGGTGGAGGAACTGGCTTGAAAAGAAGATGAAGCAGTGAAGTCCATGGACAAAGAAAGAGCGGCTAAGATACGGAAGATAATATCGCGCGAATACAGGATATACAAGGAAGAGGAGGAAATATCCTCCCTGCCGAGGACGCTTTACGAGAAGGCGTGCAGGATCTCGGCAGCGCTTGTGAACATAAAGCCTGACGCAAAAACGAGGAAGAAGCTGGAGGAGGTCATAGAGTTCTCCCACCTGAAGATAACCCCGGCGGGCGTCACTTCCCTGACAATACTTTTTGCCCTCCTCACTTCGGTGCCGACAATACTGCTCCTCATCCTGTCAATGTTCACAACATTAAAGATACTGCCCTTCGGCTACGGCATGCTCCTCATGGGCGTGTCGCTGTTCTTCGTGGTATACATCTACAACTACCCTTTCTACCTCAAGAAAAAATACGAGTCAGAGGTCACGTCCGAAATAGTGACGATGATACTTTACATGGCGATGTACATGAGGAACAACCCGAATCTCGAGGGCGCGGTGAAATTCGCCTCCGAGAACCTCTCAGGCCCGATAGGCCTCGAGCTGAGGAAGATGCTGTGGGACGTCGAGGTCGGGAACTATTTCTCGATGCAGGAAGCGCTGATAGACTACACGGAGAAGTGGGCGAAGAACAGGGAGTTTGTCGAGGCGGTGGAGCTCCTCATAACGTCGATGAAGCAGACAGGCGAGAAGCGCATAACCCTGCTCGACGAGACCGTGAACATAGTCCTTGACGGCAACCGCGAGCGCGCGAAGCACTTCAACCAGCGCCTCAAACTGCCGGTCATGGTCGTCCATGCGCTCGGCGTGATACTTCCGGTGATGGGGCTCGTGCTGTTCCCGGTGATATCGGTCTTTCTCGGCGTGGAGTCGGCGGTGCTCTTCGTCGTATACGACATACTGCTTCCCATGATACTCTATTTCGTGATAGCGAGGGTGTCCGAACTGAGGCCGGCGACCTTCAGCAAGATAGACATATCAGAGAACCCGGACGTGCCGCCCGACGGCAAGATAAAATTCGGCAGGAAGATCGTCTCCGCATGGCCCATAGCCGCCCTGTCGGCGGTGCCCTTCATCGGGTTCGGCGTATGGCTCAAGCAGTACGACACCGAGGGCATATTTTCCGCCATAATAATACTCGCGGGCTTCGCGGTCTCGATATCGCTTTACAACATAATGCTGTCGAAGAAGCGCATCGAGGTCAGGAACAAGACGAGGAAGATAGAGGAGGAGTTTGCAGAAGCGCTTTTCCAGATGGGCAACCAGGTGTCTTCGGGCGCCCCGATAGAGATATCCATAAAGAACTCCATGGAGAGGATAAAGAACCTGGGGATAAAGGACCTGTTCGAGAAGGCGCTGAACAACATAAAAACGCTCGGCATGACGTTCCAGCAGGCGTTCTTCGACAAGGATTTCGGCGCGATAAGGTACTATCCCTCGAGGCTGATAAAGAACATCATGAAGACAGTCGTCGAATCGAGCAAGAAGGGGGTAGGCGTGGCGTCAAATGCAATGCTTTCCGTATCCAGATACCTCAAGGGCCTCCACTCGACCCAGGAGGAAGTCAGGGAGGAACTGAGCGAGACCGTCAATTCTCTGAAGTTCCAGCTTTATTTCCTCTCGCCGATGATATCAGGCATCGTGGTGACGCTGGCGATAATAATCATACGCATACTGAAGTCGCTCTCCCAGTCGCTCACATCGCTGAACAGCATCCAGGTGCCACTGCTCGGCCAGTTCGCGAACATATCGGTGACTCCGTTCCAATTTATAATAGTGGTCGGCCCATATATCATAGAAACGTGCGTCATCATATCGCTGTTCATAAACAACGTGGAGAACGGCGACGACCCGATAGGCCGGATGAACACCACGGGCTACTCGCTGCTCATCGGCTTCACGATGTTCGTCGTGTTCATGCTGGTGACGCTCGTGATATTCGGCCCGCTGATAACGACGCTGATATAATATGAAGGGAATAACAAAAATGCAGATTGCAATCGTGGCAGCCCTGCTGATGGCGCTCGTCGTGCTCGTGATCCTGATTGCAATAACAGGCAACCAGCTCTTCGTGTCGAAGCGCGAGGCCGAGATAGAGAGGGGGAACCCTTACGGCGGGGCCGGATGCGCAATTCAGCATGATGATGCGAGTGATATAGAATGCGTCAAGGAATCAACCTGATGCTGTGGGTGATAATAGCCATCCTCGGGGTGGTCATAGCCTTAGTGATATGGAACATTACAGAGACGGATGCGAAGCGCGCGGCCTACTACAACATATTCGGGCCGGCCGGCGTGCTGGGCGGCATCGCCCTGCTAAAGGGCAGGACAGCAAAGAAGGGCACGGTGACATCAGTCCTTACGAGCGCCGAAAGCATCATCATCATGGTGGTTTTCATCGCCATCGTGATACTGGTCGCGGCAGCGTTCCTCGGCGGCGCGGGCAAGACCTCGAGCGAGCTGTCCTTCGGGCTCTTTGACTTCGTATTCGGCTGATGTAGTGAAACAAGTGAATAAACAAGATATGATTTACTTGTTTCACACATAGTCAGCAAAGAAACTAATATCTTAAATGTTTCTTTGCATGACTATGCATATGGAAATATCCGACAACATGGTTTACATCGTTCTCGTTCTCGCCGTAATAATCATCATAATCCTCATCCCGCGGGACGCCCTTCCGCAGGTGGCTGAAAAGGTGAAGGGCCAGTTCCTGATAGTCCCGACAGGGCTCGGCGTGCCGAACAGCATCGGCAGCGCAAATCCCAGCCCTATAGAGACAAACGGAAAAATCACGGGCTACGACATAACAGTCGAAACAAAACTAGCCTACATAAATCCTGAAGTGATAAAAGACGACATGCTTGACAGCGGCAACCTTAACGTGGTTCCTGTAATATCGTTCAAGGGCGGGCGGGCGAAAGGGGAGACGTTCATAATCAACAAGGACAAGATGGCAAGAAACGATGAAGGGCATGACTGGCGGTTCAATTTCACGGTCATGACGAACGAGCCGCCGGTGAAGAAATACGATTCAGGCGACGCCAGGATATCACAGTCAAAGGATGCTGTAGAAGGCGTGGTGAAGGAGAAGGAGGCGTTCATCCTTATCTCCCCCGAAGGCGGCACATTCCTCGTGAAACTCGAGGAATACCAGCAGAATCTCGACTGGAATAGCTCCGAAAGCGGATTGCCGTCATACAAATGCGATGCCGTGTTCGGGATAAGATGCATGAACGAGACGATGCCTCTCCGCGTGCAGGAGACAACAGACTGCATAGGCACGAAGTGCTCTGACAACCGCGCGATATGCAACGGCATGGTCGAGGTCGAGATGGACAAGCCTGACTGCGAAAGGAGGGAGAACCGGATGAAAATAAGCGTGAAAGGCGGGCTTGAGAGGGGGTTCGGCGAGGAAATATCGATAAGTTTCTGGCGGAAATCCGAATGCATCGAGGGCGAGACAGACTACAGGAACATGGTAGCGAACTGCAACCTTGAAAGGCTGAGCGGCCTCTACGTGTACGAGATACCGCTAATCATCCAGCCATAGAATTTTCAGCGTTTGATTGTATCCAATTCTCGTATGACGATGGCGGACGTGAGGGCGTAGCTTTCTGCAGATACGCATTAATGCGTATACCGCTACGTCCGCCATCATACTTATTTTGGATACAATCTCAGCGTTTCATATTATTATTTATTCTGCCCCCCACAACGTTAATTCAATGACACTGATACAGGATACGCCGCCGCAGATAATACTGGTTGTGATAGTTATTGCGCTGGCTATCATCATTTCCACGAGGGGTCAGGGAAGCGCGTCCGAAATCAACGAGCAGGTCCAGAGCAAGTTCGACAAGGACAAACTCAAGGTCAACCCTCTCGTATCGGACAATACAAAAATATGCTTCGAAACGGACAACAGCGCGCTCCGCATAACAGAGAATGAGCCGCTCTTCGTGGACTACAACGAGTTCGTGAAGGAGGAGGAATTCGTGCTGACGCTGGATGTCATGGATGCCGCTGAGAGCAGGCATCAGTTATCGAGCAAGGAAAAGATAAAATGCGTGGCGGCAGGCGGCAGGTGCAGCATCTTCCCTTCGCGCAGCGACTTTACTTTTGAGTTTCGCACAATACCGGCCCCGCCTCAAACTATTCAAGATACGCCATACGTCAGGATATCCGTGTGGAAGGCAATCGGCATAACTACGGATGAAGTGTTCATGGGCGACACAGACGCTCTTATACGCAAGAAAGCCGATTATTATCTGACGACATTCACGCTCAACAGGTGCTGAACATGAATCAGACGACCATAGGGCTGACGGCAATCATCTTTGGGGCGCTGCTGCTCCTTGCCATAGTCATATTCGTGTCGAGCCAGGCGCAGGGCGGCTCGGTCTCGGCGCTGCAGACGATACTGGGCCTGATAAGGGGTAATTAGATGAGGCTTGAATACGTCGCGGTCGGGTTCATCCTGATGATAGTGGTGCTTCTCGTCATGATTTCGATACTCTCCGGCGTGGTTCCGGGCATTGACTTCATCTTCGGTAAGGTGAGATGATTGACAGACGTCGACAGGATGATATGGCTCCCGGTAGGGCTCTTCTTCGTCCTGATACTGCTGGTTGTGATAGCCACAATCATGGCGACCGCGGATCCCAATGCGTACATAGCGGACCGGAACACAAGAGAATTGAGGGACACGATGAACTTCGTATGCCAGAACGGCGGCCAGAAAGAAGTCCGTTTCTCGCTGCCCCAGAGCGTCCCGTACCTTGTGGAACTGTTCTCCATGGCCTCGGGCTTCATTGCGACAAAGAACGGCGACCCGTACTACGTCCTGTACTACGAGGCGTTCCCGCCGGGCGACGCGATAGGATGGGAGTCGTATTATCACGTGACGGATGCAAAGGCCGTAACTTACCTTCCTGAAGGCTATGTTCCGACAGGTGACAAAAAAACAATTGACGACATCACCGGCACAGGCGGGTTTTTCGAGATATCGAGGAGGGATATTGACGGAAAGCTTTCGAACAAAGGTACGTCCGCCGAGATGATAATAATCGGCAACGTGATGCTGGGCGAGGATTTCACTCATTTTATAAACTACAAGAAAAGCCCGTTTAACAGCGACCCGACGTCGACAAAGGACAGGCTGATAACGGAATTCTTCAACTTCGGCGAATGGTGGTACAAGGATCCTGCTACCAATGTGCCTGAAGGCGGCGACAATTACTTCGAATTCGGCAACTACAACAGCCTCTCGCCGCAGGAGAAGGCTGCGATAAAGTACATCCCGTGCGGCGACAACGCGCTGTGCCTGAAGACGAGAAGGAATGTCTACAGGTACGTACTTGACAAGTGCGGCGGCATAGAGCACGTGGTGTTTGCGTACGATAGCACGTCAATAAGTGACGCTTACAACGCTGCGCTCAGCCCGACCGGCACTATCGCGGTAGGCGGGGTTGCGAGGAGCATCATACTCAGAAGCTCCGTAGAAGTACTCAAATATACAGGCAGGGTTGCAACATGGATATTAAGGCACCCCTTATTAGCAGCCGTGCTGATTGCAAGAGATGTAGCAAACACAGGGCACTATTTTTACTCGGCATTCCTGGCCTACAAGTCCTCGGACTTCAGCATAGCGAGCCCGTGCGAGGCGAAGATGACGATAGAAAAAATGGATTGCGCCGGTATAGACGATGCCTACAAGTGCGGCGCTTACCAGAAGGTGCCGCTCTACGAATACAGCGAGCAGAGCGGCATCAGGAACGCAACCGGATACCATTACACATGCGTGGACAAGGCTAACAGCGACATAGACGCGCCTCAGGGCGAGCAACTGACAGGCGAATGCCTCTTCGTCAGGGTGAGCGAGACGCCGGAAGGCTACTGCTGGACAGCAGACCCGTACAAGGCCACAGGCGGGAATCCTTTCACCAACACAACCATGAGCGCTATTGCATCGTCCCTCGGGTTCACGCCCGTGAGGGACCATACGTCGGTTGCGCAGACAGCAGACGGTCAGGCAACCATACTCATGCCGTTCGACAAGGAAAAACTGAACTGGAAGGAAAAGATCGCGAAAGAGATATCGTGGAAATGGCCCAATGACAAGTCCGACGAGAGCATCCTGTCGGATTTGATACAGCTCATGACTCCTTTGTGAGACTTTATTTGTTTGCCGCAATATAACTAAACATGCTCACCATATTCATAACGCTCACGATACTTCTGCTGTATGCCACGGCATCGGCGGCGCCCCTTGAAGCGGCGCTCCGGGACACTATAGGCGCGGATGCGGACCTGCAGGCGGAACTAGTTGCGTCAAGGATTAACATGCTCGCGGCCGCGCCGGAAGGCACACAGACAAGCATACAACTTCCTTCTGGGGACTGCACGCTCAGCATCCACCGGACCTTCATAAATTACACCGCCGAGAAGAGCGGGAGGAATCCCGTATCAGCCATAAAGGACATCATACAAACGCCGTATGCCATCGATCCGGAGGGCCTGGAAAGGAAATGCCCTGAAAGGCTGTCCCTGAAAAAGGAATCCGGCAGGATAATGGTGAGATGAATGGCGGAAATATTTGACCCTGTGTGGGTCTCGATGTTCATCATAAGGGTCATATTCGCCATAGGCATAGTGTTCTTCATGTCCTACCTGATACTTTCATACACGCTGACGCTTGAGGACGAAAGGCTCAGCAGGTTTGCCTACGAAATGGAGGAAACCATCGTGGCATCGGAACTCGCGAAAAGCAGGGGCGTATTCTCTGCAGAAATGCTGGACAACTTCACTGCGAAATGGTCCGGCGATTTCGAGTCTGCGTACAACTTTGCCGGCAATCCATCACTCAACAAACTCATCATACTGGGGGACGAAAGCCCGTACATAAACGTGGAGCCCGAGTTCGCGAGGCACTGCATGTTCGCATACAGCATCTCCATCCGGGAGCTTGGGACAGAAAGGAAATGGCTGTTCGGCTACCAGGCGTCGGTTTCGCTGGAGGAAACACTTGAAAACATCGACACCGCATCCGAGACGTTCCCTGCATCGGTGATGCACAGCGACGGGAGAATAGAGCCTGCCGAGATGGGTATCAATGTCTATATGACTCCGCTAACGAGGTATTCGTGCCTTGCCGAAAGGGCGAAGAAATACGCGAAGCCGCAGGAACTCGGCCTTCCGGACTGCAAAGACGCCTGCATGATATCATTGAGAAACTTCGCATCAGGCGACGACCATGCATGCACAGCCGCCATCCTCGACACAAGGCCCGGGGAACTGTCAGAACTTGCATGCAGATACCTAAGTGATACAAGGATTGCCCCTTCAAACCTGCGATATGGAGCGGGGGAGAAGAAAAAACTCGTTGCGTATCCGGTGAGGGCCGGGGCCGGCGTTCAGAATATACTAGATGACTTATCAGTCGCCAAAGAAACGTCAGAACAAAACTGCGAACTGGCGAAGAACAACCTTGCGGCAAATCCGGACGAGGTTGATTCCGTGGTGTTCTGCCTGGAGGCGAGGAGATGAAAGGACAGTCGTCGCTCACAGAAGAAATCGGGGGAACAATTATCGTGATAGTCTTTGTTCTGGCGATAGCGCTCATATCCGTCTCGTATTACGGCATTTCAAAGATAAAGGGCGCCTCGCCTGCCGCGTACTCGCTCGAGTTCGTGAACTTCGCGACCAAGCCCTTCACGCTGAGCCATACGCTGTCTTTCTATAAAATAGACGACAGGCAGTTCTTCGAACAGGCGCTCCAAAGCGCGGTAACCGGCTCGGTGGAAAATGCCAGTGCGGCCGGAATGCCCGGAGGCCTAAGGCTGCTCGCAGAGATGTACAATTTCAACATGTATTTCATCGAGATAAAGAACGGCAGGTCAAGCGCGCTGGCGCTCGACAACCAGTTGAGGGGGTGCGGCACAGATGACGACGGAAACAAACTGCCTGATGG
>JACPJX010000028.1 GCA_016187365.1 Candidatus Aenigmatarchaeota archaeon
ATTACGAGAATGCGCCGTTCCTCTTCGCCGCGAAGAGCTTCGAGATAGAGCTCGGGAAGGACAACGTGATTCATGTCCTGGTTTCATATCTTCCTGTGCCGCCAAATATCGGCGAGATGAAGACCAAGCCTACCCAGCAGTCCATACGCATGCTTAACGAGCACGGCATATTCCCCGACTTTGTCCTATGCAGGAGCACCGAGCCCCTTGACGACGTGAGGAAGAAGAAGATAGAGACGTATGCCAACATACCCAGCGAGCACATAATCTCGGCGCCTGACATAAAGACCATTTACAGGGCGCCGCTTAACTTCGAGAGGGAGAATCTCGGGCAGAAGATAATGAAGACGATGGATGTGATGCCAAAGGCTGTGCCGAACTGGTCTGAATGGAAAAAACTTGTGGAGAATATAGAGAATCCTTCAAGGAGGATAAAAGTGGCCATGGTGGGCAAGTACGTGAGCACGGGCAATTTCAGTTTGTCCGACTCTTACATTTCGATAAACAGCGCGCTTTCGCATGCAGGCGCCCATCTGGAGACTGGTATTGACATAGACTTGATAGATTCGAAGCATTTCGAGTCTGCGAACTTCAGTCTTGACGGGTATCATGGAATAATAATACCCGGCGGCTTCGGTGCCAGCGGCGTCGAGGGCAAGATAAACGCCATCCGCTTCGCGAGGGAAAACGGCCTGCCTTTCCTCGGCCTCTGCTACGGCATGCAGCTTGCGACAGTGGAATACGCAAGGAATGTGTGCAACCTTGAAGGGGCGCATACCACTGAAATTGACAGCAAGACGAAATATCCTGTGATAGACATCCTGCCGTCGCAGATACCTCTTCTTGAGCAGGGCAAATACGGCGGCACCATGAGGCTTGGGGCGTATGCCGCCGTCCTTGAGAAGTCCAGAGTCCTTGGTGCGTATTCAAAAAACAGGATGAAGAGCGACAAACGCATGTCAGAAATCGTGGGGAAGAAGGAGCCGTTCAGGCTCGGCATCATAAACGGGGATGAAGACTTCGTGCTCGAGCGCCACAGGCACAGGTTCGAAGTCAACCCGGCTTTCGTGAGGCATCTGAAGGATGCCGGGCTTTCGTTCCCCGGATTCCACCGCCGCACCGACGGCACAGACCTCATGGAATTCGCCGAACTTCCGGATCACCCGTTTTTCATAGGCACCCAGGCGCATCCGGAGTTCAAGTCACGCCTCGACGACCCGGCTCCGCTTTTCCTTGAGTTCGTAAGGGCGTGCGCGGGATAAGAATTATTTTAGGTCTTTCAATGGAACATTTCTTGCAACTGTCTCGATGAGGGCATCAGGATTGTACCGTCTTGCCTTACCAATCATATGTCTGTCTGCATCGTCACCAAATCGCCTGTAAAACTCTCTATAGGTCCGTATTGCAGCGTCAAGCTTTTTTTCATGTACCCTTTTCTCGCCGGCTTTGGTCAATCCGGCCCCGCCTGCCCATGCCACTACAGGCACCGCCACGTCGTGCCCGCCTTCCCATACGCCGTCGGCGCCGTAAGGTATGGCGTAAAGAGGAGCCATTATTCTTGCGACATATCCCGCATTTTTCACAGGGTCGGTTTCGCCCCTTTCCCTGTCTAATGAGTATTCTCCCAGAACCTTCATGCCTTCCCCAGCGGCAAATACAACTGCGGCTGGAGTAACCATGTACCTGCTCAGCGTCCCGGGATCTTCTATTCCTGCGTATTTCATGGCTGCGAATGAAGCGGCGCCGACCCCGACGCCTGCGTATTTAGTCCTTTCGCCCCATCTCTGCAGGAAATCATTATGCTCCGCAGCCCAGTCAAGAACTGCATCCTTCGCTCTGGATACGTATTCATTCATTCCCATGGCAATCACTACCACTTCATCTTCTTTGTGTTGTATTCCTTGCCGCAGAAGCCGCAGAATATCATCCGCCTCGTCTTTATGAGACGGCCGTCCCTGCAGCTCTTGCACCTCTTTATTACCATATGACACACACCCAAAATATGACTAATCTTCCCGTCCGTTCAGCCTGAATATTAGCATTTCTTTGCTTATCTCTACAGAGAACGGAGTTCTCTGAGATCTTGAAGGAATTTCATTCCTTCCAAGACTGACTTCCGCATACTCATGCCCGTATCTCTTTCATGTCATTCTATATGTCGCGGACGGTTTAAATACTTTACTACTTAATAGTAACTATATTCTGATATATATCTTTCGGTAGTGACATGAAGGAGGGAAGATGGTGGGATTGTTCAGGAAGGCACCTTTAAATAATTTATCTTTGACTTACTTTAGCACGCGAAGGCGAGGGCTTTTGCGGACACAAAAAAGGGGTGAAAGGTGTGAAAATAAAGTATGACGATGAAGGCGACGACGACAGCTCATTGGACGATGAAGGCGACGACGAAGACGAAGAATGGGGAGAAGACGGGGACGAGGAAGAATAAATTGTGATTTTTTGTTTTCCTTACTAATTACATTTTTGTAAGAATATAATTATTATAAACGGCTTGTGCGCCTTGATTTGTTTGTCAGACTATCTCTCCCCAGCCCACGAGATGCCACCGGCCCGAAACCTGCTTTGATATCGCGACCTTGTCGCCCTTTTCGGCGCAGACGGGGATTTTCAGCTTCAGAACCGCGGTTTTTCCGGCGGACGTGACTATGCCCACGGTCTTTGCTATGGCCACTGTCATCATGAGGACGTCGCCCTGCTTTATTGGCTCGACTTTTTTCGCGCCTTCTATTCCTATTATATGGTCAAAAAACGTTATCCTGATGCTTATCTGGTCGATGTTTTCCGGAAGCTCAAGGCCCGCGACGCTGCCTGTCATGGAGTCGCCTCTCGTAAGCGATGGGTCGAGCTCTGTCTGAAGCGCCACAAGGCCGCCGGGCGCCGCCTCGTCCGATACCCCGGCCTGGAATATTTCCACGACCTTCGTCTTTATCGGGCTCCACTTGTCGTTTACCTTGACGCCGGGCTTTATCTCTATCTCGCCGCCGACTTTGATTATCCCCTGTATGAGCGAGCCCCCGAGAACCCCGCCCTTGAGCTCCTTTACAGGCGCGCCCGGCCTGTTGACATCAAAAGACCTTGCCACGTAAAATTTCGGCTTCTTTGACGTGTCCCTTTCGGGGGTCGGCATCGTGCGCTGTATCTCCTCTATGAGGAGATCTATGTTGACGTTGTTTATGGCGCTCACGGGGATTACTGGAGCGCTCTCGGCAACGGTCCCTTTCACGAAATTCTTTATCTCCCTGTAGCTCTCGAGAGACCTCTCCTGCGGCACGAGGTCTATCTTGTTCTGCACTATTATGATGTTCTTTATGCCGACAATGTCAAGCGCCTTGAGGTGCTCGGCTGTCTGCGGCTGGGGGCATTTCTCGTCAGCCGATATGAGAAGCAGGGCGCCGTCCATGAGGGCCGCGCCTGAAAGCACCGTCGCCATCAGAGTTTCATGCCCCGGCGCGTCAACAAAACTCACCGTGCGGACAGGCTTCGCGTCGCCGAAGCACGACGCGCATTTCTGCGTGTTGCCGTACCTTCTGCATTTCTCGCAATAGTAGAAAGTCACGTCCGCATATCCCAGCCTTATCGTGATGCCCCTCTTCATCTCCTCGCTGTGAGTGTCTGTCCATTTCTTCGTCAGCGCATATGCCAGTGACGTCTTGCCGTGGTCGACATGCCCCACGAGTCCTATGTTGATCTCGGGCTTCATTCCGCTGGATTCTGTTTTTTTGGAGAAGAATACCACCTCTTGCAACAACAAATTGAAAAATGAAATATAAAAAACTGCTTATGACGATTTTTATAGTGATTAAGCCATAGATTAGAATAGTATGACTCCAGACTACGACAGGAAAAAGCAGGAGATAGACAGGCTTCTGGACGAGGAGTTCAGGAAAAAAATGGAGAAAGGCTTTTTGCGCCGGCATCTCCTGCTGATACTGGCCTTGATCCCGATAGTCTTCTTCAACATGCTCACGCTGCTTGTGATTTTGGGAGTGATTTAGCAAAAATGTAATTACTCTTTTTTCTCTCATGAGAGTATGCCTATGGCATTCTCTCTGATGTCAGAGTTTTTGTCAAGAAGACTTCTGTTCGTGCAGGTCGTAGAGGAAGGCAATTAAAAGAAAAGCAAATATTCCGACCCCGACTTCCCTGCTGTTTACGAAGAGGTTTATCAATGCCAGTATGAAAGCAACCAAAAACGTCCAATGGTCTAGCTTCGTCCAGTGCGACATTTTTCTGCCTCGTTACTTTTATTCCTTCTTTTCTTCTTTCTGCTCTTTGGCCTTCCTCGGCAGCAGCTCCTCCAACGCCTTTGAGCCCTGCTTCACGACGCTGCAGTTTATCTGCGACACGTCATGGGAAATCGTGTTGCCCCTGAACATCCTTCTTTTGCGGAGCCCTTCCTTTTCCGGGCGGAACCCGGTGCCCTCTGACGCCATGAACCTTTTCCTGACGGTGCCTTCTATGTCCCTGCGCATCGGAAATCCGTCCCTGTCCGAGCCGCCGGTCACCTTCATCTCATATCCTTCAAGGCCGAGAAAATCGCCCTGTATCGTGTCGCCTATGCGCTTTCCAAGGATAGGGCAGTCCTTCTGGTCCTTCTCGACCTGCCCCGAATGCTTCTTGTCGCTTATGACGAATTTGAATACTGCCATGTGCAAAATCAACTCCATTTATTTTGGATTTTGACACCTCAAACAGCTTAATGCTGTTTGTAGGTATACATCCCTTTTCTTAGGAAGAAAAGAGGTTCATACAAATCTTATCTTCTTTACTACCGTCCGAAAAACCAGAGAATAGATGCCTGTCTTTGATTATTCTCCCAGTTTTTTCAGCCGGGCTATGCATCTTTTGGAGACAAAGCTTATAAGAGTAGTTTTTAATCTGAATTGGTGTACGGCAGAAATATTTTCCTCAGGAACGGCGCTCTTGAGTTCTCCGGTATGCCTCCTGTTGAGCCGGCATTCAGGCGGCTGAAGGACATGCAGAGCCTCTTTCTGGACGCTTCTGCGGAGGATGACGATGAAATCCTGTATATAATGTACAGGAATGTTATCCTGCCGGAGCACAGGTCCGTCTTTCAGGGCATGAACCTGAGGTATGACGTTACCGTGATGCCCGTGAAGTTCATCGGGATGGAATTTGTCAAGACTTGCGGGCATTTCCACCCGGGCGGCTATCCCGAGATATACGAGGTGCTTGAAGGCGAATGCCATTTCCTCCTGCAGAAGGAAGGCGATTTCGTTGTCATAAGGGCAGGGGAAGGCGATGTGGTCGTTTTCCCGGGAGAATACGGCCATGTGACTACGAATCCGCACGGCAGGACGCTCGTGCTCGCAAACATCGTTTCCGGCGCCTTCGCTTCGGACTACAGTTTGTACGGGAAACTGAAAGGCGCTGCTTATTATGACACGACCGGCGGCTTCGTGAAGAACCCCAATTACGGTGACGTCAAAATGCGTTCTGCAAAGCCCAATGGAGCCTCTCTGGGGCCGGACATTTACAATGTATTTATGAAAAGCCCTGAGAAGTTTGCGTTCCTTTCCAAACCGGAGAATATTCCGGAAGAGTTTTTGGCTCTGTAGGATTTAGGATTTCACATCTTAATAAATAATTGCATACAAGTATAACATTAATGACTCGAATAAAGAAGACAAAAAAATCTGGGTTTGGAATCGCAAAAGGTATAAGAGCATACGAGCACGAAAAGATAAGTGATTTTGATTAAATGGGCGACCCGCATTTCAGCGGAATAAAGAATGTGGCTATGATTTAAGTTTTCTAGGCATCTTAACACCATGAAAGTTGATGATAAGTGGCCGTTCCACTTCTCCGACATCCTGCTGAAGGGCAACCCCGAGAGCAACATAGCAGTGTGCACGTTGTGGACATTGAAGGAGAAGTTCCTGCCGCTTGAGGACTTCGCCCTGATAGGCAACATGTACTATGGCGAGGGCGTAAGCTACCTTCTCCGCGGCATACTTTCCAACCCGAACATACGCTACTTGGTGCTGTGCGGAGTGGACATATCGAAGAGCGGCGAAGTTCTTGTCTCGCTGTTCAAAAACGGCATTGATGACAACCACATGATAGTCGGCACGGATGTCGGGGTGCACAAGGAAATCCCGAGAGAGGCTATAGAGGACGTCAGGAAGCACGTTTCCCTCGTGGATATGCGCGGCGTATTAGAGGGCGAGAAAGTTGCGTCGAAGATAAGGGAACTGCCGCACATGGACGCCTTTGCAGGGCCTAGGACGTTTCCGATGCCCGAAATGAAGAAAGTCGACACCTTTCCTTCCGAAGAAACGGGATTTGTCGTGCGCGAGGGCAAGATAGCCGACGCGTGGCTGCGCATCGTCAGGAATGTCATGAAATTCGGGAAGGTGAAGAAGAGCCAGCAAGCGTCGGACATGCGCGAGGTCGTGAACCTCGTCTCGGTAATAGAAGATGAGAACCTGTCGGAGCCGTATCTGCCAAAATTCCTGCCGTTCGGCCTCCGGGAGATAGAGAATTATTATCCGCAAATCATGACTCCCAAGGGCATCCCGGGCACAAAGTACACCTACGGCCAGAAACTGCGGGACTTTCATGGCGTGAACCAGGTCGAATACATCATAGAGGACCTTAAGCGCACGTCATATTCCCGGCGCGCCGTGGCTGTGACATGGAACCCTGAAACGGACACACGGAACGACAACCCCCCTTGCTGGATAGTTGTGCAGTGCATCATTCAGGACCCGTATCTTTACCTGACATGCTATATTCGGACTAATGATATGTTCGCAGCATGGCCCCTGAATGCGTTCGGCCTGCGCAAATTGCAGCAGGAAATAGCGGCCTCTCTTGGCGTCAAACTGGGACCTTTGATAATAGTTTCATGCAGTGCTCATATATACAGCCACGACTGGAGCAAGGCGGATGAGGTGATTGAAAAGCACGCACCGTCAAAGAAGTTTGTCGCGGACCCCAGGGGAAACTTCGTCATAAAACTGGACAGGGAGAAGCAGGAACTCATTGTTGCGCATTATTCGCCTGAGCAGAAGCAGATGCAGGAATTCTCTGGAAAGACATCTGTGGATCTCTACAGGAAGATACTGGATGCGGACGCAATCTCCATGCCGGGGCACATGATGGACTTGGGCTGCGAGCTCCAGAAGGCCGAGATCGCCCTCAGGCAGGGAATAGCCTACGAGCAGGACAAGCCTCTGGACTTCGGGAAGAAGGTCTGATGCCGGTTTTTATACTTTGCTTCTTTGAGATGTACTATGAGAACAAGAATGTTCTATGTGGATACAACCAACCACGTCGGCTTGGCACTTGAAGTTCGCAGCGCTGTTGTTGAATGCACCGGCCTGCCGGACATCAAAGTCTACACAGTCAGCCAGAAAAAAGACGGGGTTCAAGAATATTTAATAAAATACGAAAGAGAACGTTCTATAGAACGCGACCCCATGTATGCTTACGTGGGTTATAGCGGAAGGAGGGCTGAAGTGATAGTTTGCGATACGCTTGGGGAACATTACGAAAGAACGGTCGATTTGGTAGCCGGTATCTGCGGAAAAAGAGAGGAATCCGAAACACCACCGCCTTCCTGAAGATTAGTCCCCTCCCTCCATATGTTTTTCTTCCTGCGCTTCGGGCTCGGGTAGCCAAAGAAACATATTTAAAGATATCTAACTAAGATATCTTATAGAGATATCAATGGCTTCATACAGGAATATTCCGATAAGGGCTATAACAGAAAGTGCATCAGGGGAAGCCGAGGAATTGGGTTTGAATCTTGATGATATCGAAAGAATGCTGAATGAAAGCTACGAATGCGCTGACAGCAGGCGGAAAGAAGGCATTGAAGAAAGATGCGTAAGAAAAGACGGTAAAATAATCAAAATCGTCATTGAATTAAAAACAAGCAAAAGCGGGTTTGAGTATCTGCAAAGAGTATGAATAATGTCTTTCAAGTCACCATACTCTTTGAGATCAAAGCATTCGTATCAAAAATATTAAGAATGCTTATGATTGGAGAATACGGCAGATTGGATATGTGAGGTGAGAATGATGTCAAAAACAATATACGAGGATGAACTGGAATGCGAATGCGGCGGCACCATGAAGCCCAGGCTCTTCAACGTTGAGGGCTTCGCAGTCAGGGGATGGCAGTGCGAGAAATGCAGCAGGATAGACTATTCGGACGACATGAATCTGGTGCTTACCGTGAAGAAATTCAAAAAAGATGGGGCTTCTCTGAAATTACGAAGCGTCGGCGATACGATTGTGGTCACAATCCCGAAGGAAATCCGCGATGCGCTGGAACTGAAAGCCGGCGAAGACGTGAAAATGTACCCGTTGTCAAAGAAGAAGATTATGGTGGAGATTGAGGAATAAAATAATAATTAAAATTAAATTTTCTACAGCCCCCACTTCGGCTCCTGCTTGCGCTTCAGCTCCCTTATCTCGTTCAGCGCCTGTATCTCGCTGCCTGACAGGAGTTTCTCGTTCTTTATGAGATTCCTGTATTCATCCGGGCTTATGTCGGTGTACAGCATGTCGCCCTCATTTATCTGCCGGCCTACTGCAGGGCCCATGATGGATATCGCGACCTTGTCGCCCGCCTTCGCTTCCGAAATGTTCTCGCCCTGCGACTGGATCTGCTTTATCTCGCCGCATTCCCTTAGCGCGCCGGGAAAGTCGGATAACTCCTTGAAAAGTCTGAATCCGGGCCTCGAAACGCCCGCGAGAATTTCGCATCCCACTATCGCGGGATTGCTCGCCCTGAAGGTGCAGCCTGGCAGGATGCGCATCTTGCACGGCCTCGATATATCCTCCACCTCCCTCCTCCTCACCCCCTCTTTCTCGAGTTCGTTCCACTTCTCATAGTCCTCGATGAGCCTGTATATGATGTCGGAGCACAGGACTTTTATCCTCTTGTCGGCGGCGAATTTTTCCGCCTCGTCCGTCATCCTTGTGTTGAAGCCTATCACCACGCGGTTGGCGAATTCCGCGTTGGCGTCAGCTGACATGATGTCCTTCCTGCCCATGGCCCCTATTGACGCCTCCCTCACCGGATAGTTCCTGAACACGTTCTTCAGGGCCTCGAGGCTCCCCACATTGTCGGCTTTCAGTATGAGCCCTTCCTTCTCCTCATGCACCTCCGTGGTTTCCACTTCCTTCTCCATCTCCTCTAGTATCCCCTCGGCCTCTTCCAGGTCCTTTCCGCTCCTTATGTACGAGCCCGCGCTCACGTCGTCAAGCCCGGGCGAGGATATTTTCACGCCCGCCGCCGCCGATATGGAGTCTATCGGCCTGAATCTTTTCTCTGCCCTCATGTCGCGCAATTTTTCCGGCACGAGGAGCGCCCTTATCTTTGCTATCTTCGGGCTCTTCCCGCCTATGACTATTATGTCGTTCTTTTTCAGGATGCCGTCGTATATCACGGCATCGACGGTCTTGCCGTGCCCGGCCAGGTCCCTGACCTCCAGTATCATGCCCTCGCATTTTTCTGTCAGCACCAGTCTGTCTTTGAGGAACTGCTGGGCAAGCCCTATGAGGGTCACGAGAAGGTCCGGTATGCCCTCGCCGTTCTTTGCGGAAACCGGCACTGCGGCAACCGTCTTCCTGAAGTCCTGGACCCTGTCGTACCTGTCCGCCGAGAAGCCGTGCTGCGGGAACTGTTCCATGAGCATGTAAAATTTCTTCTCGAACTCGCCCTTCACTTCGTCTTTCTGCGCGGGAAAATTCTCGAGAAAGCACGCCCCGCTTTTCCAGCCGTCGATCCTGTCTATCTTGTTGACCGCTACGACGAACGGCGTCTTCTCTGATTTCAGTATTTCTATGCTCTCCTTTGTCTGCGGCATTATGCCTTCGTTTATGTCCACGACGAGTATGGCAAGGTCGGCGATGCTCCCCCCGCGCCTGCGGAGGGTGGTGAATGCCTCGTGGCCCGGCGTGTCGATGAAAAGAAGCCCCGGAACATTTATCTTGAACCTGAACCTTGAAAGAAGCGAGCCGCACGAATTTTCTATCGTTTCAAGCGGTATCTCGGTCGTGCCTATGGCCTGCGTTATGCCCCCGGCCTCTTTGCTGGCTATTGTAGTCTGGCGTATGGAATCCAGAATCGAGGTTTTTCCGTGGTCCACATGCCCCAAAACAGCAACTATAGGCTGCCTTAATACCGTCATATCCAGCACCTTTTACAGGCATAAACTTGTCTCCACTCCTAATGTCACACATTGAGCCATGAACTATATAAAAGTGAAACTTTTAGCGGGAAGCAAAAGAATAAATCTACTTGCGGGCCCTTAATTCTCTCGCATGCTCTATGCTTTTTTGTATGTGTTCCGGCGAGGCTATGTCAGTCCTTCTCCAGAGGTCGCCTTCGACCAGGTCAGCAGCCCCAACAGAGCGTTTTCTTGCTTCCTCTATGGTTTCTCCAATGCCGACAAGCGCCAGTGTCCGTGACTTCATCATATAAAATCTCACGTCATCCCCCATTTCCATGCTTCCTGGATAGACCCTTAAGTTTTCATCCCTGTCTAGCATCATTTCTCTCAGTTTTCTTGTGCTTACTTTTCTGTCGCCATCCCAGTCAGGCGTTTTTCCGCCATAAGTTTGGGGAACAAGATAGGTCACTACGGACGCCACAGGCCTTATTTTTATCTCCCTTAGATTCCCTTCTACAATCCCGTAGCAAATCTCGCCAAAATCTGTTTCCAGCGCAGAAGATACGTTCATAAATTCAGGGTCGCCGGGCCTTGAGTTTATTTCCAGTATTTTCGGCCCGTCCTTTGTGTGCATGAAGGCAACGTAGAACGGCATCCCTTTTAGTCCATAGTTTCCGCCCATTTTCTCGAAAATCCTTTGTACTATACCGGATTCAGCCACGTAATCGGCTTCAGTCATGAACGGGAGCCAGTCATTTGCGTCCATGTATGACCCCATGCCGCCCGTGTTCGGGCCTTTGTCATCGTCAAAAGCCCTTTTGTAATCCCTCGTCGCTCTTACAGGAACAATATTTGTCCCGTCGCAGAATGCCATGAAGCTTGATTCTTCGCCGTCAACTTTTTCCTCTACAATAACATCCCCGTCTGCAATCCTCTCTGCAAATAGGCGGTGCGCCTCTTCTTCCGTATCGAAATGGTCTCCGGAAACCACCACGCCCTTCCCGGCTGTCGGATTCACCGGCTTGATGACAATGTTGTATCCTAATGATCTCATGAATTCTCTTGCCTGTCCTGCAGGACAATTCCGGCGGAAAACACTATAAGCTATGTTTGCTTCAGGCGCTGCCTCGCCTACGAGTTCCCTTTGCCTGAGCTTGCTCGATTCGATTGCATACTCTTGCCGTGGCGCAATTACAGGAACCCCGAGAGAATCTTCAATTCTGTCTGTCAGGCCGTTTATTATGGGCCCTTCAGAACCGCATAAAACAAATCTCAATCTTTCTATTTCTTTTGCAAAATCATAAATCCCTTCAACAGAAAGGTCTGGGACTACCTGATGCCTCCCGCCTGTTTTTTGCGCAGTTTCATAATTAAACGGGTTTCTTTGCTTGTCTGCAACATGGATGCAAAAATCCGCAGCACTTCTGTAAAGGGCGTCTACCATGGCTGCTTCCCTTGAGCCGTAAGAAACAACAAGGACATTTTCTTTCATGCCTTACTTTTAGGATAAAAACATAAAAAGCAGAATAAACCTACTTCATCTCGGGCGCCCACAAGGCGATTTCATGCCGCGCCTCTTCAGCGTTTCCCGACGCATGGATGAGATTCCTGACAGGGCGCCTCTCGGCGTTGGCTTTCGCTATCGTGTCCGTCCCCAGGTCCCCTCTTATGGTGCCTTTTTCAGCGGCGGCGGGGTCGGTGTACCCTGTTATCTGCCGCACGCGCTTTATCGCGTCATTCCCCTCGATTATCATTGCCACCACAGGCCCGGATGTCATGTAGTCGCGCATGCCCCTCACGATCATCATGCCGTAGTCGAGAAGTTTTTTTTCGGTGTCCAGTATTTCCCCGGCCTTGACGCCCTTCTGGCCTATCGAAAGCAGGTATTCCCTGCCCGACGGATAGTGCCTTGATATGAAGTCCCTGCCCACGCTGAGCATTTTCATTGCCGTTATCTTCAGCCCGGCGCCCTCGTAGTATGAGATTATTTTTCCGGCAAGGCTTCTCTGCACGCCGTCCGGCTTTATCACGACAAGCGTCCGTTCCGGTTGCATGATTTTTCTCTGCAGAAGCCTCTATTTAAAACCTACAACTTCAGTAACTTCAGTCGTAGAATATTACAGAGAGGCTTCTGAGTCTGCAAAGGAATGAAATTCCTTTGAGATGTTAAAAGCCAAAGGCTTTTACACAATGACAAAGATGTTTATATCTTCGGATGCCTTCAAGATAAACATCTTTGATCATTTTTGCGAAAGTTTAAGAAGTTCATGCCGGATAGAATCGTCATCATGCCGCAAAATAAAAGGGATTTCTCCCACTACAGAGAACGGATGGATGAAGCCGTCAGGAGCGCTGCAACCCAGATGAGGGAAAAGCGCTATTATCTTCTGAAAGGGTCGTTTTCACACGTGCAGGGGATGCTGGAAAGCCTTGAAAAACACGGGATGGACGCGGAATCTGTGATGGCGTACAAAAGATTGATGAACCGTATTTATGACCGTAATCCGGAAAAATGCGCGGAACTCGGCCTCAAAAGATATCCGACAGACTGATTCAATCCCGGACGCAATTTTAATACTTTATCCCAGATTATAACTACTTGTATAGTGAAGCAAATAAAGAATCCCGACACGCTTATTTGCTTCACATATAGTGCCCAAGAAAACTATATCCTGAATGTTTTCTTGGAGCACTATATAAATAGAGTGGTTTGGATGAATGTAGCGAGGATAAAACTGACTGGCAAGGATCCCAGGGAGCTTGACACACTGTGCAGCGAGATAAAGGACGTTGCCGTAAAGACCGGGGTTTCGGTTTCAGGCCCGATCCCAATGCCGACAAAGAAACTGCGCGTGCCGGTCATGAAGACGCCGTGCGGGGACGGCATGCACCGGGGCGGCGGCGGGGGCAACTGGGAGACGTGGGAGATGCGCATCCACAAGCGCATACTGGATGTCGGCGCCAACGACCGCGTCCTGCGCCAGATAACAAGAATCCGCATACCCAAGGACGTCAATATTGAGATACAGCTCACCGACTGATTTCTTCGGATTTATAAAGATACAGTTTCAGATTTTTCCTGTGAAGGCATACAAATTGGGGATTGGCGTGGTCCTCGGCGCAGTTGCCGCCGGAACTGCCGTATATATGTTGAAAAGGCGCAACGGAGAACCCGCAGAAGCTTTCGATGACAGATACATTGGCGAGATGCCTGCACGCCCCGAAGGGTTCGTGCCGGGACAGGCGGAATTTGCAGGACGTTCTCATGGGTACCCCAGAGATGTCTGAAGAGGCGGCGTCCGACAGAAACATTTATAAAGATTCTAATTGAGCATTTACAAGGCAATCAAATATAATTTGGAGGTAATTCATAATGGCAGACAAGAAACCGCACTTCAATCTTGTTACGATAGGTCACGTTGACCACGGGAAGTCGACCCTTGTAGGCAGGCTGCTCTACGACACAGGCGCCATAAAGGAGGAGCAGATGAAGAAGCTCAAGGAACTGGCAAAGGAATTGAAGAAGGAGACCTTCGAGTTCGCTTTCGTCATGGACAACCTCAAGGAGGAGAGGGAGCGCGGGGTCACGATAGACATCATGCACAAGAGGTTTGACACGGGCAAGTTCTACTTCACTATCATAGACGCGCCGGGCCACAGGGACTTCGTGAAGAACATGATAACGGGAACCTCGCAGGCCGACGGGGCTATATTAGTATGCTCCGCCAAGGAGGGCGTCCAGGAGCAGACCAAGGAGCACGCCTACCTCGCGAAGGTGCTGGGAGTCAAGCAGGTCATAGTTGCAATAAACAAGATGGACGCTGTCAGTTATGACGAGAAGAAGTACGGCGAGGCAAAGGAAGCCATGACAAAGCTTCTCAGGAGCATCGGATACAAGACAGAGGCCATGAATTTTGTCCCGACTTCCGGCTACATGGGCGACAACGTCGCGAAGAAAAGCGACAAGATGGAATGGTACAAGGGCCCAACGCTTGTGGAAGCCCTGGACCAGTTCGAGCTGCCTGAGCAGCCTGTGGACAAGCCTCTCAGGGTGCCTATACAGGACGTTTACAGCATCACAGGAATAGGAACCGTGCCCGTAGGCCGTGTTGAAACAGGCATACTCAAGGTCAACGACAAGGTCGTTTTCGTGCCTTCCGGGGCGCAGGGGGAGGTCAAGACCATAGAGATGCACCATGAGCAGGCTCCTGAAGCAAGGCCGGGTGATAATATAGGATTCAACGTGAGGGGCGTCGGCAAGGGCGACATCAAGAGGGGGGACGTGATGTGCCACCCCCAGAGTTCGGCGAAGCAGGTGAAGGAATTCACCGCCCAGATAGTCGTTTTGAACCACCCTTCGGTCATCTCAAAGGGCTACACGCCGGTGTTCCACGTGCACACATCGCAGGTCGCATGCACGATAACCGAGATAACGAAGAAGCTCGACCCGAAAACCGGGCAGGTCGCGCAGGAAAACCCCGACTTCATCAAGACAGGCGATGCCGCGATAATAAAATGTGTCCCTTCAAAGCCGCTCATAATAGAGAAGCAGACCGAAATACCGCAGATGGCGCGCTTCGCAATAAGGGACATGGGCCAGACCGTGGCCGCGGGCGTCTGCATAGACGCCGTGACTGCATAGCCCGCGCTTATTTTTTTCAATCAACTATTTTTAAATAAGTTTTCACATAATTCCTTGCTATGGCAGCGAGCGAAGTTCCGGCAAGCATGAACGGGCTTTTTTCTGCATACTCGGCCGGGACGCTTGGAAAGGACGACTTCTTCAACCGTCTTCATAGGACGAGTTACGAATATGTGAGGGGAATATGCATGAAATACATGGGGAATCATGAGGATGCCGATGACATGGCGGCAACGGTCTTTTACAGGGCATACCAGCGCTTCGAAACTTTCGGAAACAGTGCCGCTTTTTCCAGCTGGCTGTACCAGATTGCAAATAATACATGTATTACGGAATTGAGATGGCAAAGAAGGCGCCGGAATTTCAGGATAGGCGACGAGTATGAAGAAGCGGCGGGAATTGTAAGTCTGGCGGCTCCCGAGAGCGGCATGCCGGACAGGCTTCTGGAGGGGGAGGAAGCCCTTGGCGAAATACGCGGCGCGTTTGGCCGCCTCCCTGACATGTTCCGCGGCGTTGTGGAGGATTCAATGATGGGCATCCCATACGAAACTATTTCTGCTGAGAGGGGGATTCCGATAGGAACAGTAAAGTCTAGGCTCCATCGCGGCAGGCGCCGGCTGCAGGAAATGCTTTCAGGGCTCGCTGGAGAATACGGAATCGGGATTTCCTAGGGTTGTGCGCGTGGCACGTGGTATTTTGTGAAAAATGACTTTAACCATTCATTGGAGAATTTGTATTTATGATAGAATTTCCCATCCTATCACACGAACGACCTGATGTTCTGGATGGACTAATTCTTTTCGTATTTGTTCAATACGATTCGATAGTTTGATACCCATAACTTGAGAAGCGATTATTTCAAATGATTTAATTAAAGGTTCTAGTAGAATCTTTGCCGGATCATGTTCATATCCTATAACAATTACTGCTTTTTTAGAATAACCGGACAATGAACTTAACTTACAACAATCACCGAGCAAAGAAACATTTCCTGTATATGGGTGTAATAAATTAACTGACCAATTTTCAGCTTCTCTTCCGTTGTCGCCAAAAGGTCTGGTAATTTTAAATTCGACAGCCCATTCTTTTTCTATAGACATATCCGGGGTTCTATGTGTTTTTGAATTTATTTTCTTTAAACTCAGACCATTTGCAATTTCTTTAACGATTTGCGGTTCTCCAAAAGGACCAATACCCGGTTTAAAATTCTTTTGAATAGGTCTGGTCGAGTCAAATTCTTTTAAAAAATCTGCAATTTGACAAACAAGTTGATTTATATCCATATCGCTCTGTTGCACAATTAAAGCTTAAAGTTCACAAAAACGTCGGTTTTTGCCTTGTACTTGAATAGAATTTTAACAATCCTACAGCCCCATCGGCGCGTCCCTGTTCATGCCCTTCTTCTCGCGGATTTTCTGGATGACGCCCTGCTTGAGCTCCTCCGGAAGCCGCTCGAACATCACGTCAACCAGCGAGTAGAACCCCTTTCCGCCCGTAGCGCTCTTCAGCTGGCCCTCGAAGCCGAACATCTCCGCCACCGGCATCTTCGC
>JACPJX010000029.1 GCA_016187365.1 Candidatus Aenigmatarchaeota archaeon
GCCACTAGGTCCTAAGCATGACCTGCGAATAGACGCATCTAGCCCCTTATTCTGTAACCCTTTCCTTCAAGGACTTTTGCGCGAGTCGGAAAGGATTGGACCAGACTTGGGTACCCCTGCATAATGTGATTAGAGAATGAGCGCTTATATAATTCTAATCAGGGCTTCGAGATCTCGGCGATTATGTTCCATCCTTCCGCGTCAAGATAGACCCTGTCCGTGCGGAAGCCGGACTTCCCGAGCAGGGTTTCGAACTCTTCCTTGTCGAACAGGTAATAATGCCGCATCAGTGCCTCGCCTTCATCTTTCCACGGCACATATCTTTCCTTGGCCAGACCTGTGAACTTCTCCTGATCCTTGTTCCAGACGGTTATTATGCATTTTCCGCCTTTCTTCATCACGCGCTTCATCTCCTTCAGGAATTTTTCATGGCTTTCCTTCGGTACTGCATGGAGTACGGCGGCCGCTACAGCCATGCTAAAACTCTCATCCTTCAGCGGCATTTCGCACGCGTCTGCCATGATGAAATCCGCATCGATTCCGTTGTCTTCCGAGAATTTCTTCGCAAGCTTCAGCATCTCGACGGAGAAATCAAGGCCTGTCACCTTCTTCCCCTTTGCCAGGTGCCTTCTCGAGCCGCAGCCTATGTCAAGATACCCTGCCGCGCCTTCGATGAATCTCATCACTTCAGGGAGCGGCTTTTCCCTCCACCTGTGCCACTGGGGCGCTATGGCATCCCACACTTCCCTCTGGCTCATTTTTTTACAATGAAAGAAGACTTTAAACACTTGCTTTCAAATTAGAGTCAGGCTCCCATAGTCTAGATGCCTTTTCCAAAATGAACGGCAGGAAATCCCGGTCAAGGATATCGCCCTCTCAAAGCCCTTTTCCGCCTCCGGCGCAAAAGTCCTTGAAGGAATTAAAATTCCTTCAGGATCTCAGAGGACTATGTCCTCTGCAGACGTTGGCGGAAAACTGGAGTTCGGCGAGGACGCGGGTTCGAATCCCGCTGGGAGCATTCACTTGCTTCTGTGATGGTCGAGTATCCAGAACGCGTTCCCTATGATGAAATATGCCGCCACGATCAGCGTCGTATCCGGCGTGATCAGTGGCACCATCTGCGCCGTCACGAATGGTATTTCCACCTGAAGCATCTTTGACAGGAATGCCAGATTGATGAATATATCCGCGACGTTCATGGCGATTGCGAGCGTATTCGAGCCCATTCCGTGCCTGAAATCCTTGACGCAGTGGCGCACATCAAGTATGTTCAGGATGATGAAGAAGGCGAACGCAGCCTGGAGTATGGTCGTATAAAAAGGTATCCGGACTACGAGCGGGCTGACGAGCAGGAAGCCCAGTATTATCCCGAATACGCTGTCCTCAACCTCATAAAATAGCTTCATTTTTTCACCTTATATGACGGAAGCGAGTGCCATTTTCAGTATCTCTGGCAAAAAAGCGGCGATAAATTTCATGACATCTGGGCCGCCGGATGATATGCTCTGGTTGGAAATTACAATTATCGCGCATGATATGAATGCAGGATAAGATGCCTTCATCAAACCACAATTAATTATTGTGCCGGGCGCCATATATAAGGGTTTTCAGAGCCCGAACGATTGTATCCAAGATAAGTATGACGGCGGACGTAGCGGTATACATGAACACATGTATACCGCAGCTAGAGGCATCGTGTATCCACGATGCCTCTCACGTCCGCCGTCATCATACGATAATTGGATACAATCTTTTCAGAGTCCGAACACGGCCTTTCCGAGAGGGATGAAAAATATTATATGGAGCGCCATGTTCATCACGGGGGAAACGATGTCGACAGGCCTGTCATGCATCACCCTGTCCGCTATCGCGTACAGGATATACTTCAGCAGGAGTATGGCGATGAGCGCGTAAAAGAATCCCATGCCCTTAAGGAAGAAAGCGAGCGAGCCGCCGAGCGCGTCTATGACGCCGTAAGGCGTCGGCACGAAAGGCGGCCAGTCGTCGTCCTGGGTTATGAACATGAACTTGACGTTGTGGAGGAGCGGTATGACTATTATGCCGAAGATGAAGGCGCTGACGGGCCCGTAAAAGAAGCTCACCGCTATGGTCGATATGGTGGCAAGCTCTATGCCGAATCTCCTCAATATCTTCAGCGATCCTATTGCGACCTTGTCTATCCACAGCAGGACGTAGGCTGTCAGGAGTATGGGCTGGTTGAGGAAGAAGAAAATCAATGCACCGGCGATGAGCGTAGCAACTATGGCCGTCGTTCTGGTCCCTGTTTCCATCTGAATATTCTGGATGGCAAAGCAATAAAGGGCATGTGTCAACGACCACCGCCTGATCATAAGTCAGGCTTCGCCTGACTTTGATCTCACATGTGCAGAAAGCGAAGCTTTCTGACATCCCAAAGGAACGCAGTTCCTTTGTGGAGAAGCCTTCGGCTTCTGATGAGAAGGCGGTGGCTTGTCAAAATAAAACAAGTTCGTTGAGCATCTCAGAATTCTACTCTATTTCCGTCTTGAAGTAGTGGAATTCTGCAGATTTAATGCACGAAGACCGCGCCTGCCATGCCGATTATGGCGATGCCGGCCAGGAAAAATGCTATCTGGGCAAGCGATATCCTCAGACTTTTCTGCTTGTGGAGTTCGGGTATGAGGTCGGCAACGGCTATGTATATGAAGGCTCCGGCTGCGAATGGTATCAGGACGGATATCAGGTTCTCATAATATGATGATGCAAAGAAGAATGCGAGGGCGCCTATTACTGCCGTCAGCGCCGAAAGGAGGTTGTAGAAAAGCGCCTTTCCCCTCGTGAAGCCGCTGTATACGAGCACGCCGAAGTCGCCGATTTCCTGCGGTATCTCGTGGAATATTATGGCTATGGTAGACACTATCCCGAGCGGCACGCTTATGATGAAGCTGGCGGCTATTATCATGCCGTCTATGAAGTTGTGGACCGCGTCGCCTATGAGGTTCATGTAAGCGACTGTGTGCACCCTGCATTTCGTGTTGTGGTGGTGCCAGTGGAATATCTTCTCGATGAAAAAGAATATCACTATGCCGGAAAGCGCAGCAGCGAACATCCCGCCGGTTCCGAATTCAGCGGCTTCCGGCAGCAGGTCGAAGAACGTCACGCCGAGCATGGAGCCTGCGGCAAAGCTAACGAGAAGCGGCAGGCCTTTTTTCAGCGCCCTTTCCTTTGCGAAAAGCGTCAGGGCGCCTGCGAACGACACGAGGCTCACGACTATTGTGGCCAGAATTACGAGGAATATCGTCTCCATCAGTAATAATAGAATACTTCGATATTTAATATTGCTTTCCCGTGTCACACACATCCCTGAGCGGGCAGCCTTCGCATACAGGCGTTTTCCTGCAGTGCGCCTTCGCGAGCTCGACTATCCACGCATGCATCTCCCCGTACAGGTCTGGCGGCGACGACTTTTCGAAAAATCCCTTCATCTCCGCGTATGTGGCGTCTTCGCTTACCATGCCGACCCTGGAGAAAATCCTCCTTGTGTAGGCGTCGGCGACGAATTCCTGCCTGCCCAGTGCATACAGGAGGATGGAATCGGCAGTTTCATTGCCCACGCCATTTATTGAAA
>JACPJX010000031.1 GCA_016187365.1 Candidatus Aenigmatarchaeota archaeon
AACCGCGGGAGCCCTGTCAGCGAAGTCGTAACATTCGGCAAAGACAGCGTTCCGGATGATTTCGCGTGGGGTAAGGCTGGTTTGATTAGAAAAATTCTCGAAAGAATTTCGGTATAGAGCTTTAAATTCGCTCCTTTCCAACTATCATTAATGTCCCTAAAGTTGTGACAATCTGGTTCTTGGACTTGAATAGGTGTTGAAATGGGCGAAATCGCGCTGAAAAAACTCATCAGGCAGCTGGGGGCGATAAAGGGCAGGCATACAGAGCTCGTCACTGTCTACGTGCCTGCGGGATACAGCCTCCATGAAGTGAGCGGGCAACTGCGGAGCGAGCAGGGCACTGCCGAGAACATCAAGTCAAAGGGCGTGCGCAAGAACGTCGTCTCGTCGCTCGAGAAGATAATACGCCATCTGCAACTCTACAATAAGACGCCGCCGAACGGCCTCGCGCTTTTTTGCGGGAACGTCTCGGAGAAGGAGGGCGTCGACGACATAGAACTTTTCGCCGTTGAGCCGCCTGAGATGGTGAAGACCAGGCTGTACTGGTGCGACCAGAAATTCGTCCTTGAGCCGCTCGAGGAGATGGTGAAGGAGAAAGAGGTTTATGGTATTGTATGCCTCGACAAGAGCGAGGCGGATATAGCGATACTCTCGGGAAAGAAGATAAAGCCAATGGTGCATTTCGATTCCATCGTGCCGGGAAAGACGCGTGCTGGAGGACAAAGTTCTGCAAGATTCGCGCGCGTCCGCGAGGGCCTGCTTGAGGACTGGCTCAAGAAGGTCGGCGAGGCGGCCAACAAGCTCTTCGGGGAGCACAAGGAGATTGTCGGGATAATTGTTTCGGGCTCCGGCCCGGTGAAAGACATGTTCCTCAAGGGCGACTACATGTACGGGAATCTGAAGCAGAAGGTCATAGGCGCCGTCGACACGAGTTACACCGGCGAGTTCGGCCTGCACGAGACTTTGGAGCGCGGCGAGGACCTGCTGAAGGAGAGCGCCGTCGTGAAGGAAAAGAAGCTGCTGCAGCGCTTCCTCGAGGAACTGCACAAGGCGCACGGGCTCGTGGTTTACGGCGCCGCCGAGGTCATCGGGGCGCTGGAAATGGGGGCAGTCGACACCGTCATAGTCAGCGAGGGCCTTGACATGAAGGAAGTGGAATATGAATGCTCCCAGCACGGCCTGCAGAAGAAGTTCGTTTTCCCGGACAAGAAGTCGCAGAAATGCGGGCAGTGCCAGCAGGTCATGAGGATTCTGGGCGAGCGCGACATTGCCGAGGCCTTCGAGGAGCGCGTGAAGAATTACGGCACAAAACTCGCGCTGGTCTCCACGGACACGCGCGAGGGCCAGCAGTTCCTGTACCTCGGGGGTGTCGGGGCGCTGCTGAGGTATGGCATCTGACGGATTACACACTCTGCCCAAAGACATCTGAAGCAAGAAAATACAAGTCGGCAAGCACAGTCCTTTCCGATGCGCATTCTGCGCCAGCTCTTTCCAGATTGATGGTCATTATTTCATCAAATTCCTCTGCACCAATTGAATATGGCAGTCCGCCGAAACCCTCCTTACCTTCGGGATACCAGCTTTGAATTACTGAAACACTGGGACTGGCGCAAATGCCGCCGGAAATGACGCCATTCTCATGCAAAGAAGTAAATGTCGGGTAATTTGATTTCATTCCTATGACGGGATGAGGAAACGGGACTTCCTCGGCATTTCCTGTATACAGCAGAAATACTGAATGCAGATTACGCTCTGATTTAAGTTCCCTGATATGCATTTCCGTTATTCCGGCCCTGATGCGGCGACCCCTGAATATCGCATCCGAAGCTCTGTGAAGCGACCTGTACCCCATACTTTCCCCTCTCCCTCTCGGGTATGTTGCAGGAATACGGAGCCGATATTTGCGGCCTATCATCAGTTCGCTTTCAATGTTTTCGAAGATTACTGGAAGGATATGGCTTGATGAATTCAGATACCTTACATTTTCCATTCTACCTGTCACTGCATCATAAAGTTCATCTACCGGTTTTCTTGGCATAGATTTAGAAAAATCATAATTTATTTAAACCATGTTTCCTCAAGGCAAAGAACCACCTGTCGGCCTCCTTCAGGCTGCGGTTGCCTTTCCATATCCTCATGAAATGGCTTGTCGTATATGCATGCCTAGGACCGAACCACGGGTCGTAAAGATGTATATGCCTTGCTCCAATCTTCCTCACGACAGCATAATGGTATTCCCTCTCCTTTCTGATGAAATAGCAGACTATGACCACATATCCCTGTTTCATAAGACTTTTCAGATTGCTCGTTGTAGACATTCCTGAAGACCTGTAAGTTAGGCTGTATTTTTTTGCAACGAGAGGGAAGTTCTTGTTAAGTGTGCCATATATATTGTCGGTTTTCAGGAGTCTCGCCATGCTTTTCTCGGATTTTTTTATTCCCAGCATGCCAAGCGCCATCCTCATGCATGCGGGGCCGCACGTGTCCTTCGTTTCCTGCCTGTGATACTTCATTATAAGAAATGCGCGGCTCTGGTTAAAAATCTACGGCATCTGACAATCACTAAAATAATCTTGCTGTTCCTTGAACAAATCTGCTTGGTTCCATATATCTTTTTTCACCGAAGAGCGCATCCTTCAGCTCTTTCCATGTGCCTATCGGATGCGTAGAGCCGTGATATATGGGAACGTCGTCATGCAAAAAAGAATCCCAGAAATCCAGCATCCCTCTCTGGTAATCTTCAGGGTTGTCGATTTCTTCGGCAGGCTCCTGAAGCTCAATAGGGATGTGCCACGAAAAGCGTAATGGCGTGTCAAAAAATTCTATCGGCAAATATTCTGACCATTTTGAAAAATACGGCTTTCCTGAAGAGCACAATTCTTCGATGGAGGCGTAATCATGTCCATTTCCTTGTATCAAATTTACAACAGCCCGTCTTCTATCACCATTGCCATAACATATCCCTATCTGCAGCCTGCCATCCATTGATGCAGCAACTAATCCAGAGGGCATTGATTCCATATCCCATGCATCCATGTCTTTTAAGTCTGCATAAAATTCCGTTGACATTTCTATACCCCGTAAGCCTTCCTCGCATTCTCCTCGGTCCTCTTCAGGACTTCGTCCTTCGCCATGCCCAGTATCCCGCCGATTTTCTTCGCGCTCTCGATAATGTTCCACGGGACGTTGTCCTTTTCGTTCCCGAATGGGCTGCACCACGGCGCGTCCGTTTCGAGGAGGATGCTTTCGAGCGGGGTTTTTTCTATCAGCGGAGCGTACTTCTTGCTCTTGCATATCACCGTGTTGTACGCAATCCAGTATCCACTTTCCAGCGCGTCTTTCAGGTCCTGCTCGGTGCCGGAGAAGAAATGTAATATAGAGCCTTTGCAGTCCTCTCCTGTCAGTATTCTTATCGCGTCGTGGACGGCGCTGTCGCCCCTGCTGTGTATAACGAGAGGCAACTTCAGTTCCTTTGATAATTCTATGAACTGCCTGAATACTTCCTCGTCGCGCTCCTGCTCATCCTTTTTCTTGTGCCATATGTAATCAACCCCGACCTCGCCGACGGCGGAGATTTTTTTCCTGTTGGAGAAGATGAACTGGATATACTGGTCTATGGCCTTCTGCGGGTATTTTCCCGCGCTTTCAGGATGCAGGCCGAGCGCGCCAAATATAAATTTGTTGTCTATCAGAGAAAGCGTCCTTTTCGCGTCCCCGATGTCGGCGCATATCGTAACCACGCCTGCCAGATGCTTTTTTGCCTCCTGGATGATGCCTTCTTCCATCTTTTCGAGGTGGCAGTGGGAGTCTATGCCGTGCATTAAGAATTTTTGGAAGAAGAGTTTTAATAATTCAAAAATTCATCTTATTTATTCTGTTAAAATAGCTCTCCATTCAATATAGTGTTAAAAAGTTCACTCGACAAGCGGCACGAACGAGAAGTAGCCCGTCATCTCCTTTTTCAGCATGCCGCCCTTCTTTTCTATGAGCCACATCTCGTCGCCTACCGGCACCACCATTCTTCCGCCTTCCTTCAGGTGCTCCGCAAGTTTGTCAGGGAACTGCGAGGCGGAAGCGGTGACAATTATCCTGTCAAACTCCCCGTCATCTGCAAAGGAACGGAGTTCCTTTGAGATGTTGGAGGAAGTCAAAGAATTCCTCCTAACATATCCTTTTGACGCGTCGGCATGGACGACTTCGACATTTTTCCAGCCTGCAAGATTCTTCCTTGCGAACTCAAAGAGTTTTTCCCTGACCTCGCATGTCGTGACCTTGCCGCCGGGCCCTGAGAGTTCCGCAAGCACAGCCGCCTGGTAGCCGCTTCCGGCGCCCACCTCTAGAATCCTGTTGCCGGGCCTCACGTCAAGCCACTGCGTCATCAGCGCGACCGTCAGCGGCTGCGATATCGTCTGGCCTTCGTGTATCGGGAGCGGGTTGTTTGAATATGCGTGCCTTTTATCCTCGTGGAGGACGAAGTTCTCGCGCCTGACGTCCTTCATCGCGCTTATCACCCTTTCCCCGATGCCGCTTCTGCGCAGTTCGTCGAGCAGTTCGTGCTTTTGCATGAATATAGTTCTGCAAGAAATAATAAGAATATAATAGCTCACCGAAAGGATTAATTTTTCTTTTCCCTTCTTTTCCGGTATTCAAACCATAAATTATATATGAGAACCGGGACGATCAGGACAGGAATCACGTAATAATGGCTTCTAGAGCCGAGAAAGCCGTAGTAAGGCAGCAGGAACGTGATGTAAAGGTCGTAAGTGGCAAACGCTATTACAAACGTGGTGAGGACAAGATCCTCGCCGTCGGAATAAGTGCGCTTCGTGTACATGCCGACTATCTTGGTCGCGGCATAAAAAAGCGCGAGAACCAGAACGGCCAGCAGCCACAGGGCATTGATGCCCAATGCCTCGACGGCCGGCTGCCACAAAGGATTGCCTTCCCTCCCGCCCCTGTACGTGATAAAGGCGTCCCAGAAAACCAGGAAAATCAGGACAGGCCAGGCGACAAATTTAGGCAGTGCGTTCCTTGTTTTTCGCTTCATATCTATCCTAAATCTGAATCTATTTCCTTCAGCGTCGACTCGACGTTGTCAATGTTTGCGCTGACATCCGTCACGGTCTTCTGGACGTCTTCCTGGGATTTCACGTCGCCTAATTGCGTCTGCGAAGTGCAGCCGCTTATGAAGACCATCGAAGCCAGCACAATCAACACGAGAAAAGCCGCTTTCTTGTTCATTCAAATCACCTTATCCTCTTCCTTCTTGTGCGACAGGCTGCGCAATCTGCTGCTGTTCTACAGGCTGGCTATATCGCTGCTGAACGTCACGATACCCGGGCTGCGGCCCGCCTTCATAACCCCCGTAATCCTGCCGGATGAACTCCTGGACAGGCTGGTTGAATCCGCCGCCCTGGAATTGCTGCTGCCTTCCGCAGTCCTCGTTACATGCTGAGGAGCTTCTTTCAAAATCATCGCATATGCCGTCGCCGCAGTACGCTTGATTGAATTGTTTCTGGCCTCCAAATTGCTGCCCGGCAGGCTGGTTGAACTGTTGCTGGCTCTGGAACTGCTGCGGACCGCCGTAAGACTGCGCCGGAGCCTGCCTCTGGTTCTCCCACTTTCTTACCACGAACTTCCTGCACTGCGCTTCTGTAAGGCCCCGGCATTCAGGCGGCTGGCCGAGGTTCTTCAGTATGTAATCGACACATTCCTCGTCGCTCATATCTGTGAACTCGCACTGCTCGGGTCGTATACTCTGCTGCGGTTTATATGATTGCTGCTCGAAATTCTGGCCGAAACTCTGCTGGTTGAATCCCCCCTGCTGTCCGAAGCCGCCTTTTCCCGAAGCAAGCATCTCAAGGCCCTGCTTCGCCTCAGGCGGCAGGTAAGGCCCAAGATGCTCAAGGCACTCCTTCGCTTCTGTCGGCCCCTTGCCGCAGTAGTCCTTGCACGAATCGCCGCTGCACTTCCCCGGGACGCCCGGCGCATTCTCGCCATTCGGCCCGAACTTCTTCATAAGCTCGACCATTGAGCCCTCGCAGAAAGGCATTATGTCCTCAGGGCCTTTCATTCCGAGCGCATAATTCTTCACCTTGCATGTCATCTCATAAGGAGGGTTGACCCCGGGTATTATTCCTGCCGGAGGCCCTTTCCCTTCCTTCATCCTTGCCTTCAGTATGCAGTTGTCGCCATCAAGACCGACTATACTGACCGTGACCTCTCTGTCGGGCTCGAACGTTATCGGCTCGCACACCCTGAACGCCTCGTCGAAGCAGCCGCCATCCGAGCCGCAGTCATCCCCTGACTCTTCGGAACTGGCTAAGTTTGTGACGTCTTCGCTGCTGCTGAGCATCACGTAAAGTATGTCCTTTATCGTCACGTCATTGAGGTACTTGATGTCCCTCTTTATTTCCAGGACATCGTCCTCTGTCATCGAGTCGACCTTGCTTCTTATCTTGCTCTTTATCTCGTCGACCTTTTCCCTGGCGGCGGAAAACATCCCCGAAACCCTCTGGAATCTCCCTTCATCCGCCGAGTTTGTGGACTTATAGTATAAGGCTATGTCGTTCGTCTGCTTTGACAACTTATCAAGCTCAACAGCGAGGGACTCGAGTTTGAACGCAAGAGACAACAGCTCGGAAGCTTCCAGTATCCTGGTAGGCCTTTCGACATACGCTGCGGATGCGTCGCCGCGGGCGATGCATCTTGAGAACTTTATACAGCCGTCCTGGTTCCTCTGGACTACGAGTTCGCCGCCTTTCTCGCTGCACATCTTGTATGCCTCAGGCGGCATGTCCCTTGGGCATGAATATTGGCCTTGGTCGCTTGAAGCACATTCTATGATTTCCCGGCATCCCTCGAAGCGATTTCTTATTCCCTGGAATCCCTTTGCCAGGCATTCGCTATTTATCTTTTCCTTTTCCTGCGATGAAACATGCGGGCACTGCTCCTCTCTCCTTTCCTCGACGCATCTTACGATATTGCAGCCGCCTTCAAATACAAACACGCCCCTGAGGCCGAGCGAACTGCACTTGTTCATTTCGTCCTGTCCCTGCTGCTTCGTTTTTATGGGGCATTCCTGATAGCCGCTGAACGGGTTCGAAGCCTCGCTGCTGAACTGGCACGAGAACTGCTCGCAGCCTGAAGGGTCCTTCTTGAAGATCGGGATGCCCTTCTGCTCGACGCACTTGAGCCTCACATCCTGCGGCACCTCTGCACAAACCCTCTTTGACTCGCAAACTACCCTTACAAATCCCCTGTCATCCCTTTCCTGGTGGCATCCTTCAGGAAGGTTCTGGACAGGGCACTGGTCGCAGAATGTCTGACCGTCAGCGCCCTGCTTGCACTGGATCTGCGAGCCGTCGGGGCATGTCTGGGTCGTCCGCGTCTGCACGCTGCCGCTGCAGTCCTGCGGGCATGTCTGCGGGTTCTCGCCTATGTCGCATCTGCTGTCGCCGCAGAACGGCGCCTTGAAACTGTCGCATCTGTCGACAGGATGCCAGCCGGGAGGAATGCACGAGTTCGAAAATTCTTTGCAGTTGCCGGCATCGTCCTTTGCAGGCGTTACTACGTTGGCGCACTGCTGGTTCACGTTGGTGGACGTCCTGCATTCATAGCCTACAACGCAGCCATTATTGTCAAA
>JACPJX010000003.1 GCA_016187365.1 Candidatus Aenigmatarchaeota archaeon
ATGTACGGCATGATGGCCGCGCCTTATGCGCTGGCGATAGAGCGCCTCGGCGGCGTCCAGGTAAAGCTGCAGTGCAGCGCTCCGGAATATGACGAAGCGCTGAAGATATTTAGCCCGCTCAGGATGATTAGATTCATGGGGGAAGGCATGTTCACGGCCGGCATCTGCAAAGGCACGGTGTGCATGCAGCCGGCCAAAAGCATGGAAGAGCTAAGAAAGGTGTTGTCATGAAAGAACTTCTTTTCGGCACTGCAGGAATACCAATAAGCACCGCGGAAAGGAACACCCTGAACGGAATCTCGAGGGTGAAGGAGCTGGGCCTTGGCGCGATGGAACTTGAATTTGTGCATAGCGTCAACATCTCGGAGGAACTGGCGCCGCAAGTCATGGAAGCAGCCAGGAAGAACGATGTTATCCTGACATGCCACGGCCAGTACTACATGAACCTGAATTCCAGGGAAGCAAAAAAACAGAAAGCCACAGTCCAGAGAATACTCAAGGCGGCACGCATCGCGAACATGTGCGGGGCATGGAGTTTGTGCTTCCACGCGGCATTCTACATGGGGATGGAGAAGGAGGCCGTATACAATACAGTGAAAGAGGCGCTGAAGGAAGTATCGAAAACGCTGCGTGACGAGGGGAACAAGATATGGATACGCCCCGAGACCACAGGGAAGGGAACGCAGTTCGGAGACCTTGACGAACTGCTTAGACTGTCGGAAGAGGTGGACGGCGTGATGCCGTGCGTCGATTTCTCGCACTTCCACGCGCGCACGAACGGAAAATACAACACCTACGAGGAATTCTCTCAGATACTGCGGAGTATAGAAAAGCGCCTGGGCAAAAAGGCGCTGCAGGAGATGCACATGCACTTGGCCGGGATAGCGTACGGGGAGAAGGGAGAGAAGCACCACCTGAACCTGAAGGAAAGCGACCTCAGATACAGGGAGCTTGCAAAGGTGCTGAAGGACTTCAATGTCAGGGGCGTCCTCATATCGGAGAGCCCCAACATAGAAGGCGACGCGCTGCTGATGAAGAAGGCTTATGAAGGGATATGACTCTTTTTGGGACAGCAGTCAAACTTTTAGAAAAAATTAAAAGTATATAAACCCTTCTGTCCTAATTATGTATGTGAACATACATGTCTTCCAGTAGACATCCTGTGGCAATGCCCACCGAGCAAGAGATATTCGGCGAGTACATCATACAGAGCGACATAGACCTCGGCCTGCTGCAGATGCAGATTTTGTGGCTCCTTTCAAGAAAAAAGTCACACGGCTATGAACTGATGAAGGACCTCAGCGTGATAAAAAGGAGCAAGGTCACGCAGGGCACGCTTTACCCGACGCTGCAGAAGCTCGAGGGCCTGAAACTGATAAAGGGCGAAGAGCAGGATAACAGGATAATCTATACGCTTACAGACAAGGGAAGGAAAGTCATGAACGACTCCTGCGTCGAGTTCACGAGGACGTTCTTCGGGGTCTTCCAGGACTTCGTGTGCGAGAAGTGTGTGAGCAAGTGATAATATGGGACTAGATAAGATGCGCGATGCTTATCAGAGGGAATACGTGAAGGGCGATGCGGATACGCTTGAGATCAGAGATTTGCACATAAGCGTTGACGGCAAACCAATCATAAAGGGCATCAACCTCAAAGTGAGAAAAGGCGAGGTGCATGCGATAATGGGCCCCAACGGCTCCGGCAAGAGCACGCTGGCAAACACGATAATGGGGCATCCGCGGTACAAGATAGAAAACGGAGACATACTCTTCAACGGCGAGAGCATACTAAATGACAGCCCCGATGAGAGGGCCAAGAAGGGGCTCTTCCTTTCGTTCCAGTATCCGTGCGAAATACCCGGCGTGACGCTTTCCAATTTCCTCCGGATGGCCCATAACGCGCTGCGCAGCGCCAGCATAGGCGTCATGGATTTCAGGAAGGTACTCGAGGAGAAGATGAAGTCGCTGAACATGGACACTGCCTTCGCGAAAAGATACCTCAACGACGGCTTTTCAGGCGGCGAGAAGAAGAGGTGCGAGATACTGCAGATGGCAGTTCTCGAGCCTGTAATAGGGATACTTGACGAGACAGACTCCGGACTGGACGTAGATGCATTGAAAATAGTTTCAGAAGGCATAAACGTGCTGAACAAGAACGGCAGCGGCCAGGGCATACTCCTGATAACCCACTACCAGCGCATACTCAGGTACATAAAGCCTGACCACGTGCACGTGATGGTTGACGGGAGAATAATCAAATCGGGCGGGCACGAGCTTGCGGAGACTGTCGAAGAGAAAGGATACGACTGGCTGCTGAAGGCGGTGGCATAAATGACGAACCAGGAACTTGCAGAAATGAAGAATGACTACAAGTACGGCTTCCACGTGGACCAGGAATACGTTTTCAAATCAAAGAAGGGCCTCTCCGAAGACGTCATTCGCGAAATGTCAAGAATGAAGAAAGAGCCCTCATGGATGCTTGACTTCAGGCTGAAGGCCTTGCAGGAGTTCTGGAAAAAGCCTATGCCAACATGGGGAGCCAACCTAGGAAGCATAGATTTTCAGGACATCTACTATTACCTGAAACCGACTGAAGGGCAGGTGAAGGACTGGAACCAACTGCCTGAAGGCATAAAGAGCACCTTCGACCGACTGGGCATTCCGGAAGCCGAACGCAATTTCCTCGCAGGCGCAGGCGCCCAATTCGATTCAGAAACCGTGTACCACAAGATACGCGAGGACCTCGAGCAGATAGGCGTGATATTCACTGACATGGACACAGCAGTGAAAGAGCATCCTGACATAGTAAAAAAATATTTCGGGACAGTCATTCCTTACAACGACAACAAGTTCGCGGCGCTGAACAGTGCCACATGGTCTGGAGGTTCGTTTGTCTATGTGCCTGCAGGCGTGAAAGTTGAACTGCCTTTGCAGGCATACTTCAGGATAAATGCGCAGAACATGGGGCAGTTTGAAAGGACCCTCATAATTGTCGAACCAGGAAGCTTCGTGCATTATGTCGAGGGCTGCTTCACAAAAGGCGCGCCTGTCATAACTACAGAAGGCATCAAACCCATAGAAGAAGTGAAAGAAGGCGACACTGTGCTTACGCATACACTTCAGCATAAAAGAGTTTATCACACACAAGTCAGGCCTTACTCAGGAAAGTTATACAATGTAGAATATTTTGGCGATACTTCACAGAAAATAGAAGTGACCGAAGAGCATCCGTTCCTCATAGTATCTAGACAAAAAGATGAATACAAAAATACCGACTGGAAACCCGAATGGTTAGAAGCAGGCAAACTCAAAAAAGGGGATTACGTAGCAATTCCTATCGACAGAACAACGGGAATTGAAGATGAAAGAAAATTTGTAATAAAAATTGGCAATGGAAGACATGGCTTCAAGGACTCAGAATTAACACTGAATACAGATGCAGACTTCTTCCGCCTTGTCGGTTATTATCTCGCAGAAGGCAGCATAGTAAGCGGTCATTATCTTCATTTTACGTTCAATGAAAAGGAGCGGCCATATATAGATGATGTTAAAGAACTTCTGGAGAGATATTTCGGAAAGCCTGCAGATGAAAGAAAACCATACAAGAATGGCATATCAATCGTTCTTAGTTCAACAAAAGCCGTCATGTTCTTCGAATCGCAATTTGGAAAAGGCGCTTCGGGGAAGAAAATACCTTCATGGGTCGTGCACGAGTCTCCAGAAAAGCAGAAAGAACTCATAAAAGGATTCTGGAGAGGCGACGGAAGCTTCATGATGCAGCAGTATTCATGGGGAATAAAGCGCATGTTCAGGATGAATACCATATCGAAACAGCTAGCGTTGGATTTGAGAAATATCTTGTTCAGGCTTGACATATTCGCGAGCATAAACATGCAGAAAAGAGGCGGCAAAAGACATACCATGTATTGCGTATATGTTGGTGGTAGCTATCTGAAGATGTTTGCAGAAACAATCCAGGCATTCCCTTCAAATGAAGTTGCTGTCGGCCGGCAGATAGCGTTCCAGATGCTCAAGCAGATTAATGCAAAATCATATGCTCATATAACAGAAAATTACGCATTCGTGCCTATCAAAAACATTTCTTCAAAGAATGTTGAAAATATCCCTGTATACAATTTCAGCGTCGAAGGTGATGAAAGTTATGTTGCAAATGGAGTTGTAGTGCATAACTGCACCGCCCCGGTATATGCAACAGACTCTTTGCATGCGGCTGTCGTCGAAGTGATAGCAAAGGAAAATGCAAGGGTCAGGTACACCACGATACAGAACTGGAGCAACAATGTTTACAATCTCGTGACGAAGAGGGCGTTCGCATACAGGAACGCAACTGTCGAGTGGATAGACGGGAATTTGGGCAGCAAAATCACGATGAAGTACCCGGCTGTTTACCTGCTTGAAGAGGGTGCCAAGGCAGACATACTCAGCATAGCGTTCGCAGGCAAGGGCCAGCACCAGGATGCGGGCGCAAAGGCCGTGCATTTGGCGCCTAACACTACGTCAACAATAATTTCAAAGTCAATAAGCAAGGGCGGCGGCCGCACGACTTACAGGGGACTGCTGAACGTCGCCGAGAACGCAGTCAACTCGAAGTCGCACGTAAAATGCGACGCGCTCATACTTGACGACCAGTCTGCATCGGACACTGTGCCGTACATGGAGATAAACAACAAGAACGTGAACATAGGTCACGAAGCGACTACGGGCAAGGTGAGCGAGGACCAGGTCTTTTATCTGATGTCAAGAGGCCTCTCAGAGCAGCAGGCCATGACGATGATAGTATCTGGTTTCATAGAGCCATTCGTAAAGGAACTGCCGCTGGAATACGCGATAGAACTCAACAGGCTGATACAGATGGAAATGGAAGGCTCTGTAGGATAAATCTTTCTAAGTGATTCTCATGAAAAACCTTGACATAGTTTTTAACGAACAGTCATTGAAACATGATGTGGAATGGGCCATGAAAAGGGGGCAGGAACTCTTCAGGCAATTCGCCGAGGCACCCATGCCGAGGGAGCGCGAGGAGGCGTGGCGCTACACGCACATAGAGAAGGTCGATGTCACGGGCGTCGAGCCGAAAGACTTCTCGCCAAGCATATCAGGTTCGAAAGATGTGATATTCACCGACATGAGGACGGCCGTCAGAAATCACGCCGACATCATGAAAAAATATTTCCTCCTGCCGAATGTGAAGGAAGACAAAATATCACTGATGCAGAAGGTCTTCTGGACAAACGGCATCTTCCTTTATGTCCCGAAGGGCGTGGATGCCGGCCTGCTTTCGTCCAAGGTCATGCTGGACAGGGATGTCATGTCGTACACGCTCATAGTGCTTGAGGAAGGCGCATCGGCAAAATACTTCGAGGAAACAGCGGGAAATGCGAAACTTATGACGGACATCACGGAGATATATCTCGGCGACAACTCAAGTCTGGACTTCTACGTGCTGCAAAACGCAGGCGGCATCATATTTTCAAACAAGAACGCCTTCATAGACAAGGACGCAAGGATGCAGTGGGTCGCAGGATGCTTCGGCGGCAATCTTGCGAGGCTGAAGATAGACAACTACTTCAGGGAGCAGGGCGGGAGCGCGGAGACAAGCAGCTTCTTCGTCGGCACCGGAAAGCAGCACATCGACATAACGACAAACGCGATACACATTGCGCCCAACACCACGAACAACATATCGAACAAAGGCATACTGAGGCAGGACGCTTCGTCGGTATACCGCGGTATGATAAAGATAGAGAAGGAGGCGCAAAAAACAATCTCGTATCTTTCGGACAACACGATAATGCTCGGCGAGAAGGCCCTCGCCAACAGCATACCGGGCCTCATGATAGACGCCAACGACGTGAAGGCGAGCCATGGCTCGACCATAGGGCAGATAGACGAGCACCAGCTCTTCTATCTCAGGAGTCGCGGCCTCACGAGAGAGCAGGCCGAGAAGCTTATAATAGAGGGTTTCATAGAGCCCTCCATAGAGGCGATAAAGGACGAAGACCTCAGGGAAGTCTACAGGAAAGTCGTGGAGGGGAAATCCTCGTGCTGAACGTTCAAAGGATAAGGAAGGACTTCCCGATATTATCAAGGAAGATGGACGGAAAGCGTCTCGTGTACCTGGACAGCGCCGCGACATCGCAGAAGCCGGTTTCCGTGATAAATGCCGTAAAGGAATTCTACGAGAAGCACAACTCAAACGTGCACCGCAGCGTCTACAAACTGAGCGAGGAAGCGACAGAACTTTATGAGGGGGCGCGCGACGCTATCGCAAAGTTTGTCGGCGCGAAAAGCGACGAGATGGTGTTCGTGCGAAACACGACGGAGGCTCTGAATCTGGTTGCATACGCATGGGCCATGCACAACATACAGAAAGGCGATGAAGTCCTGATAACGGAGATGGAGCACCACAGCAACATCCTGCCGTGGCAGATGGTATGCAAGGCGAAAGGAGCGAAGCTCGTCTATGCAAAGGTCAGGGACTTCGCCATCGACATGAATGATTTCGAGAGCAAACTCACGAAAAGGACGAAGATTGTATCGGTGGCGCATGTGTCCAACGTGCTTGGAACGATAAACGACGTAAAAAGACTGGAAAAACTTTCGCATGACAATAATTCATTATTCGTTGTGGACGGGGCGCAGGCTGTCCCGCACATGAAGGTTGATGTGAAAGACATTGACGCTGATTTTTACGCTTTCTCCGGCCACAAGATGCTCGGCCCTCATATAGGGATGTTGTACGGCAGGAAGCAAATCCTTGAGGGGATGGAGCCTTTCATGCGCGGCGGGAGCATGGTAAAGGACGTGACGCAGCAGGACGCGAAATGGAACGACGTGCCGTGGAAATTCGAGGCCGGAACGCCTGCCGTGGCAGAGGCTGCAGGCCTTGTGGAAGCGGTAAGATATCTTCAGAGACTGGATATGGATGACGTCAGGAAGCATGAGATGCAGCTGACGGAATACGCACTGAAGAAAATGCAAGGCATAAAAGGCGTCAGGGTATTCGGGCCCCGAACAAACCGCGGCGGGGTGATATCATTCACGCTAGGCAATGCGCACCCCCATGACATCGCTACCGTTCTCGACAGCGAAGGCGTGTGCATACGGGGCGGGCACCACTGCGCGAAGCCCCTCATGCAGGCGCTTGGCGTGGATGCCGTGTCGCGCGCGAGCTTCTACGTCTACAACGGCAAAGACGATGTCGAGGTTTTCGTAAAGGCTCTTGGAAAGGCGAAAGCGGTGCTGAGGCGATAACATGGACATATACGCCGAAAACATCCTTGAGCACTACAGGAACCCGCAGAACTTCGGCAAGATCGCGAAGCCGGACATATCCTTCAGGGACACTAATCCTTTGTGCGGCGACGAGATAGAGATACAAATTCTCCTGAACGGCGACAGGATAAAGGATATCAAGTTCGACGGAAAAGGCTGCGCCATCTCGCAGGCGGCGGCGTCGATGCTCACGGAGATGGTGAAGGGCAAATCGCTTCGCGATGTGCTGGGCATTGAGAAGAAGAATATCCTGGAGGAGCTTGGCGTCCAGCTTTCAGCTGTCAGGCTGAAGTGCGCCCTCCTTGCGTACAAGGCGCTGAAGGCGGGCGTGTGCACACACCTGCATGTGGAAATGAGAGAAGAATAAAATTTATATCATAGTCTTTTCATTCATTATTCATATGACCAATAGAAATGATTTAATGAAAGTATATCTGGATACCAGTGTCATTCTTCCATGGTTTGAAGATATAATGTCTGGCAAAAAAGAAACTCCTATGATTATACAATTCCTTGTGAATCATCCCGAAATTGAGAAATATATCTCATCTTTTACAATAGCAGAGCTCGTAGAACATTTGATGTTCAAAACCAATAGAATAAGAAGTTTCATGAAAAAACTAGATATAATCAATAGTTTTGTTGAAACATTCAGAAATACCTATTTACCCAATCCTTTAATCCCCTTCTTCGGCAAGTATTCCAGCCTTCCGAAACGCTTAATTTATGTCCTTGGCATATGTATAGAATGGGAATCGTCGAATACATCAGAAACAAATGGTGGTTATAGGGATTGCCTAGGCATTAAGCACCCAAACGCCGTAATTCAGGAAAGCAGCGAACGTCACCCAGAGGATGTAAGGAACCATAAGGTACGCGGCCTTCTTCGAGATTTTATGGAACAGGACGATGGTGGCAGCTATTGCCAGCCACAGCAGGGCTATCTCGGCTAACGCGTAAGCGGGAGAGCGCAGGCCGAAGAAGAGCAGCGACCATGCCACGTTCAGGACAATCTGGACTCCGTAAATTTTGAGAGCGAGCGTCTTCTTTTTCAATTTTTCATGCCATATGAGGCCGGCTGCAATGCCCATCAACGCGTACAATAATGTCCATGCCGGCGCGAAGACCCATGACGGAGGCGTCCATTCGGGCTTGGCGAGCGATGAATACCATTCGCCTATGGCAGGCGCGGTAAAGATGCCGCCCAATCCGCCCACAACTTCGGCTACGACTATCATGATGAATATCTTATGGTACAAGCCGAGTTTCATCCAAGACTATTTGTCGTTCTCGTTATTTAATAGATATAAACCTTCTAAACTAAACTCTTCTTATGCATCTCAAGCTGGAAATCGCAGGCGCAATCGTGATTATCATCGTGCTTGTGGGAGCATTTTTCTACCTCAGGCCGGATATACTGGGAATCATGGCCGAGAAAGAACCCGCGCCTGTAATTGAGTGTACCATGAACACGGACTGCGCGCCTGCAGGCTGCTCAAACCAGATATGCGCGACCGCGGAGAAGGCGCCGACCATAATAACGACGTGCGAGTTCCGCGATGAATGGGAATGCCTCGCAAAGACGTCATGTGGGTGCGTAAAGAATAAATGCGCATGGAAGGATAATCCCGAATACCAGCAGTGCATGGAGAAATTCAAAGGGTGATAAAAATGAAGAAAGGCAGGAACTTCAGGTTTTACTGGGAGAAGCCTAAAGGCGGGGACATGAAGATAGAGATGCCGGGCTTCAGGAAGGACGAGATAAGCGTGAAAATGGAAGGCGGCATGCTTACCGTAAGCGCCGAGAAGAAGAGCCACAGGAAGGAGAAGGGAAAAGGATTCTACAAAGAGGAGGCTTCATTCAGCTCGTTCAGCAGGTCTGTTTCAATGCCGGAAGGCGCGGGCGGAAAGGACTTTGAAGTTGATATAGAGGACGGGGCCGTGAAGCTGAAGAGGAAGAAGAAAGTGAAGAACTAGGGCGTGTAAGTTACATTATTCTGCGTTAATTTAACTGCTCTCTCGCCTTCTTCCACATGACCCAGAATTTGAAGGTCTCTCCCATGTTCTGTAGCAATTTCTCTCATGGGATCTTCCGACTCCTCGGGAGCTATGATTGCCGCAGATGTTCCCATGTTCCACACATAATAATTTTCCCGGTCGGATACATCAAAACCATGCCTCTCTCCCTCTCTTATGAGGAAATTGAATACTGCAGGAGGCTCTGGTAAATTATCCACAACATATACGAAGTTACCCCTAGCGCGCCCGACTTTTTCCCACCCATGACCAGTTATAGGGGAAACAAAATGGACATCAACTTTATCAAACATGTCTATTACAGGTCTTACGTATACAGGCGTCGGTACGAGAGCAGCTTCTCCTAAAGTTCTCCCGTCCGGCAACTTCTTGAAATAGCCTTCTGGAAGGAGAGCATTGGCAATATCCCTTATCTTTGAAATGCCATTAGCATTAGGACCATAAGACGGTAGACCATAGATAGTGTCACCGGCCTGTATATTCTGCCCATAATTGAAACGACTTTTTGGTCTTATAATCCCCACTGAAGCGCCTTCCAATACAAGCGTTCCTGGATGTACAATACCTTTCAATACAGGCGTCTCGCCACATGGTATCGCAAATCCTGCTTCCATAGCCCCTGCCCTGAAGCCGGCAAGAAGGGCTTGGTTTCTTCTTTCATCCCTGAACCAGTCATCGCTTCCGGCCGTGAGGAAATCGCCATATCCGAACGGGTCGGCTCCCATGCTGACAAGGTCCATAGCCGACATCATTGCTGCATCCTGTCCAACGAATTCGTAGACTCTTTCGGGTCTAGGATATCCCTGCCTTGCCATATCTTCATACATCCTGTCTGCAATCATGTTTTTGGTTCCGAGACCTTCGACGTTGAATCCCAGCATGAAATCATAGTCAAGAAAATCGAACACCGCGGCAGTTCCGCCCACCGGCATCACTCTTATCCCGAGCCTCTCCGTATTTCCCATAGTATCTTCGAAAGCTGACATTGCCTGTCTTTTTACAGGATCAAGCCTGGCATAATCTACTGTATCGGCATATTTTATACCCACATAAATCACATCCTCATAATCCATTGCCTTCAAAGCTTTTAAAAAAGATGCAGCATTTCATCCGAATTACGATGAATTTACAGGACGTCCTTCTCCAGCCTCTCCTCAATCCTCATGTCGCGCAGCCTCCGGATGCGGCGCGCGGCATAGAAAGGGTGCCTGAAGTCCAGCGGCACCCTGTAATGGGAGGCTATCTGGTTCATGTACGAATAATGCGGCCTCACCGGAAACCTCACCTCGCTCCACGAGGAAACGCCGTCAAGCGCGACCTGTATCATCTCCATCTTCGACACGCCGAGGCCGACTGTCTGCGCTATGGAGAGATGCGGAACGTACTGCATCCCCATCGCCCTGGCCGCCATCGCATCCGCGGAAACGCAGTCGTCCGAAGCCATGGAAATGCCCACCGCCTTCTTCCCGCAGGAATAGAAGTCCAGGACGGATATGTCCGGCTTCGCCTGGTTCAGCACGCGCATGAGGTTCATGTTGGCCGCCCTGTTCCCCCTCGCCGCGCGCTTGTTGGAGAATCTCGACCACCATTCCACGCCGTGGAAAGCCTTCTTGTTCTTCACCACGCAGCCGGCCATGTTCTCCGTGCACCCGGAGAAGGCGAGGCATTCGTGAATCTGCGGAAGGGAAAGCGATATTGTGAAGACGCTCGCCGGCAGAAGTGATATCCTCGCGGGCTTCTCGGAGCCGTCGGCCCAGAGCAATTTCAGAGGAATGCTGTCATAATCCCTCATGTCGCTGAATTCCATTTCACGTATTTCTCCGGCATCGGCGTATATGTTATCGCGGAGAAACGGCAGGTTCGTGTCGCCTGCAATCACATGGTCGAAATCGCCAGCAAAATACTCAACAACAGTCTTGAGGGCGTCCGGATGTGTTGACAGGCCAAGGCGGTAGCCGTCGTTCACATGCAGTTTTATGAAAAGCGTGTCCGAGTCCTTCCTCCTGACGGCATCCCGCGTCTCGTTGCAGATGATGTCCAAAGCCCTCCTTATGCAGTCCTTCCTGCTTCCAGCCCTTGAAATGCCAACAGTTGACATATATCTTTTTACATCTTGCATTAAGATAATTGTTCAAATAATGCAAGATTTAATTACTTTACTGTAATCAAAATAATAAAAAACAATTTTTGTGATGCGCATGCTTTACATAATCGGGCTCGGGCTGAATGACGAGAAGGACATATCCATGAAAGGACTGGATGCATTGAGGCAGTGCGACGAGGTATATTGCGAGATGTACACGAACAAGTGGAGCGGCTCGCTGAAGGCGCTTGAAGATGCGACAGGCAAAAATATCATCATTATCGAAAGGGAGAAATCCGAAAGCGACTTCCTGGTTGACAGGGCTCAGGACTGCATAACCGGATTTCTGGTGCCGGGCGACCCGTTCTCGGCCACCACGCATTTTGAAATCTTCAGCGAATGCAGAAGGCGCGGCGTTCATGCCGAAGTAATACATTCTTCAAGCGTTTTCACCGCGGTTGCATGCACCGGCATGGACTTGTACAAGTTCGGCCGCACCACGACTCTGCCAAAGGGCTTCGACCCGCAGAGCCCCTACGAGATGATAAAGGAGAACAAACGCTCGGGCCTGCACACGCTCGTCCTGATGGACACAGGCATGACGGCGAAGGAAGGCATAGAAGTCATGGTTAAGCACGGCGCTATCCAGAAAGACGGCATGGTTGTTGTCTGTATAAGGCTGGGAAACCCGTCGCAAAAAATAATATATGATAGCGCGGACAACATAATCAAAGATAATATCGCTGACGTGCCGTGCTGCATCGTCGTGCCCGGCAAACTCAATGAAAAGGAAGAGGAGTTCCTGGAATTATGGAAAAGATGAGCAACGAATTGAAGGACGAGATAGAGAAGTGGACGCACCGCGCGAAGGAAAAGCGGAAGCGCATAAAGATATCCAAGGAACATGAAAATCTCATGGTAAATATTGACGCCTACATATCGGACAGCGAGCACTTCCTGCGCAAGAAGGACCTCATACGCAGCTTCGAGTCTGTGATATGGGCTTGGGCGTGGATCGAGATACTGCAGGAACTGAATATCATAAGTGAGTGAGTGAAAAATATGGACCCATTTGAAGAAGACGTCCCAATTGATGGTTTTGTAGTGATGAATAGTGGCATGAAAACAATAAAAAGAATTCAACGAAGCCCGTGTCCAGGAAATGACCAGCTATTGGAAAGGATGAGACTATATAAGTATGGCGACGTGGATGTGCGTCGGCGACATAAATGACATCATGACATGCCGGGTGAGGTGACAAGGGTTTTATAAATTTAACAGAAATTCTTTATCCATGCTGCAACTGGTTGTTTGGGACTGGAATGGAACATTGATTGCAGATACCCAGGCATGCATGGACGCCGGAAATCATGTAATCAGGACATACGGCGGCACTCCGCTTCCCAGAAAAACGTATGCTGCAACTTTCGATTTTCCGACTATAGACTTCTATTGCAGGCAGGGCTGCGATAGGGAATCCCTCGAGTCCGGGTATAGAGAGGCGTTTTATGGGTTTTATGCAAAAAGGGCTTCAAGATGCCGCACAAGACAGGGTGCCAGGAAAGCCTTGGCCTGGCTGCGGGAAAGGTCCATCCCAAGCGTTATTCTGAGCAATCACTTAGAGGGCGACATTTCTTCTCACCTGGATAGGCTGAGCTTGACAGAGTATTTCGGCCGGATATTGGCAAATACGGAAATTGGAGTCAGCGCTTCAGGAAACAACAAAATCTACATGATGAGAAAACATTTGACCGATACATCCTACAACCCTTCAGAAACGGTCATAGTTGGCGACTCTCCGGAAGATATAGCAATAGGAAGGGAGCTGCATATGAGAACTGTTGCTGTCGAAGACGGCTATTTTTCCACGCCCAGATTAAGGGCAAGCAAACCCGACCATATCATAGGCAGCCTTAGAAAATCAACCGAAATTTTCGAGGAATGTCATGAGAATTGAAAAAATCTAGAACTTGAACGGCACGATGTTCTTCAGGAAGAAGAGCCAGAACAGGGCCATGACGACAAATGTGGTCACGCTGACGCCTATGCGGACGAGCTTGTGGTCCATCTCCCTGAAGTCGTCCCTCGAAAGGCTGAAGAAGGCCTTCACGAATCCGGCAAGATGCCGCAGCTTCGACTTCTTTTTGTTGTAAGTGAAATCCTCTTCCATGGAAATAGTTAAGCGGAAAACCTTTATATTAGTTTCTAAAAGAAAATCACAGCCTTCTTATCTTCCCGGGCCGCGGCTCGTAGCACAGGCCTTCCTCAAGAAGCTCCTGCACGGCCTTGTCTATCTCGTTTTCACCGAGGCCTGACGACGCGATGAGGTCTGTATAGTCGCAGCCTTCGCCCTTGTCGAGGGACTCTATCATGTCCATGACGCTCTTCTTGGCGTCGACTGACGGCTTCCCGCCCTCCTCCTGCGCAAGGATGTCCTCGACGAACTCGTGCTCCATTCCGTACCTCTCCACCATCATCCTGGCCAGCTCGTCCACGTCGCTTGCCTGCTCCTTGTGCTTCAGTATCGTCTCCCTCATGCCGCCCAGATTCTTTTCCCTGCGCCGTATCTCAAGTTCCCTCAGAATCTCGAAATTGGGGTCGCTTACCTTCGTTATCACCTCGGGCGCAATATAGAGTTCGCCGTTGTATTCCTTTATCCTGCCTATGACGTCAACGGTATCGCCCGGCACTATGTTCTCAATCATGGAAAGCGCGCTGAACACCTTCACCCTTATGGTGTCGGTGCCGTCGTCTATGGTGAGCGAGGCGAATTTTCCCGTCTCGGCGGCGAACTTGTCAACGACAACGGAAAGAATCCGCACCCTCGAGAGCCTTTCGCCCAGCGGCGTGACGACGTAGCTCGGGTTGAAGCCGTCCTGCTGGACGAACCTGCCCCCGCTTATGCCGGAAAGCCTTGTCTTCAGTGCGGTGAGGCGCTTGCGGTCCATGGTATCACCTATGATATGAAATTATTAATTGCTATCTCGACTTCTTGATGAAGCCGACCCTGGGCTCGAACAGGGTGCCCTCGTTCTTCAGCCTCTCTATGATTTCGTCGATGCCCTCTATCCCCTGCTCCTCGGCGGCTGCCTTGACATCCTCGACAGGCACTTCCTTCATGGTCTTCTGGAGGGATTCGATTATTTCCAGCACCTGGTGTATCTTCCTGCGCCTGCCAGCGGGCATGCCGCCTTCCACCCTGTCTATGTCTATCCTGCCGGTTTCGTAGTCGTAGCCGAGCTGCGAGAGCGAGTATTTCATCAGGTTTATTGCGCGCTCCGCGTCTTCTGCCCTTATTTTAGTGTCAAGGCGTATCTTTGCCGAAGCCTCAGCCATCCGTATCAGCGCCTCATACTGCCTCAGCGTTATGCTTATCGTGTTGGTGTCCTCGCCCGTGTACCTGTTTCTCATGTCCACGTAGAATTCCTTCAATCTTTGGGCGGCGTCATCGGTAAGCTCTATGGCGATTATCTGCTTTGAATATGCGATGTACTTGCGCAGAAGATTAATGTCTATCGCAGGCTCGACAAGTTCGGGCCTTGTCCTCGACATTATTATATGGTCAGCGAGCTTTTCATCCTGAGTCCTGTCCGGCCTGTCCTTCAGCGCGAACTTCAGGTCAAATCTGGAA
>JACPJX010000013.1 GCA_016187365.1 Candidatus Aenigmatarchaeota archaeon
CATCTTCCGTCTGGAATTTCCCTATGTCTTTCACGGGGATTGAGACAAGCCATGTTTTTTCATTGAAGCTGTATGGCGCCCGGAACATGTGCCTGCTTCCCCAGTCTTTCTCTATCTCGACCAGCGAGAACGGGTTCTCCGTTTCATGCCCCATCTTCCCGAGTTCCTTCGACATCTTTTCCCTTATGTTTTCGCGGATGAACCATGTGATCGCTCTGGGCACGCTCGGATACTGCTTTGCGAGGGGCTTGTAGTCCACCTCCTTCGGAAACATGACCCACGGCAGTATTATGTGAAAGCCGCGCCTGCCCGAGAATTTTATGGTGTGGTTCTTTATGCCGTATTTTTCCAGGATGCCGCAGACCAGGATGGCGCCAGTCTTGGATTCTGCAATGCTGAGCTTCGAGTCTATGTCAATCACAAGGTCCCATCCGGTGCGGAGTTCCTCGTAGTTTGATGCCGTGAGGGCCATCGGATTTCTCCACCTTTCAGCCGAATAATGGAACGAGGTGACCCCCTTCCTCGCCATCTGAACTATGTCTGTGGGGAACTGCAGCATGTTGGGCCTTCTCTCGTAGGCGCCGTCCCGCAGCGCGCCCGCGACTTCCCTGTCCTTCGAATGGATGAATATCTGCTCCGCTATCCTTTCGTCGGAATAATACCTCAGAATCTGCGCCCTGTTCAGCATAGATAAAATAACCAGAGAAATCTTTAAAGAAGAAGCATGGATGAATCATTTGACGAGAAGTTTTGCTTCCTCGATGCTGTATTTCCAGCCCCTCGGGAGCTTCCCTTTCCTGGCGTAGTATTTGCCGAGGCGCCTTATTTTTGACTCCATCAGTTCAAGGCCGTGCCTGGCCTTCGCGTCCCCCTTGTTGGATTCCATGTGCCTGTGGAGGCTTACCGCCCTGACCATAAGGTTGTGCATGTCTTCCATCTCATTCTCTTTTCCTGCTGCCCTGCCTATCCTCAGGCCGAAGACCCTGACATCCGGGATGCCGTACTGGTCCCTCAGTATTGTGCCTATCCTGGCCGTGCTGGCGCCTTCCTTTGAGAATTTCTCTACAAGCTTCCGGACTTCTTCCTTCTCGTATACCATCCATGAGTGCCTCTTTACGGGGGGCTTGCTGGAGCCGTGCCTGCCGTGTTTCCTGCTGTGCATCCTTGCTATTTCAATCACCTTTCGAATATCTTCTTCTTTTCTGTATCTTCTTCAGCGCATTGAGCGTTCTCTCGTCTCTAGTTTTTTCGCGGTAAGCCTTTAAAAAGGCGTCCCACGCCGTTCCCATGAGGCCGGGATGGGTGGACTCAAGCGCCTCTTTCAGCAGATAGAGGTCTGTGGCCTTGTCCTCCGTCCTCTGCGACCTGCATCCTAGGCCGAAGTCTATGAAGCAGATATCGCCGCCCTTCAGCATCATGTTGCTTGTTGTCAGGTCGCCGTGTATTATGCCGCTGTTGTGCATCTTCGCAACGGACCCGGCTATTTTCCTGCATATGCCGGCGCAGTTTCTTCCGTTCATGACATCCCTGACTTTCTTTCCCTCTATGTACTCCATTTTTATCGAGAATCTTCCCTGCGACAATACCGCAGGGGCTGGGACGCCACTCCGCCTTGCTTCGGAAATAAGTTTGGCCTCAAGGCGGGTTCTTTTTTTCCTGAGGGACTCGTCCAGGATTTTGTTCCTGTATTTCTTCATCCTTCTTGTCTTCTCTATGGCGCCGCCGGCAAGGGCTATTTCGGCCTCGGCGCCTGTGGCTATCAGCATGAAGAAATATTGCCAGAAAGGTATTTAGAATTAGTTGCTGAATGCGCCGGAAAAGTCCGGGATTGCCGGCCTCTTCTTTATGCGCTCGTTCAGGGCATGGGAAACGATGGGCAGCGCAATCGTCGCATCGCAATAGCACTGGGCTTTCAGGGCGTCGGCGGATTCCTTTCCCCAGCTCATTGCCTCCTCGAACGTGCATCCCGAAAGCCCGCCCCATTGAGGAAGGTCTGAACTGATCTGTATGGCATATTTGTGGGGGTAGTAGTTCTCCCATTTTTCCTTGACGCCCTCCCGCCTCGTGATTCCTTTCCTTCCGGGAACGTTTCTGTCGGCGTACAGGAGGTCTGCGGTGACGGCAAAAAGCTGTATGAAATCCTTCGGCACGCCGCCGCCTATGTATATCACGCCTGTGTCTTTTGCCCTTTCCGAAAGCCTCATGAATTCTATGTAATCCTTCATGTTGTCTATTATCAGGTTGAAGTTCTTGCTCTTGGCTATCAGGCCGGCGTCGCCATACGGGCTGTCCACTATGGCCGGGCAGAACACGGGGACATTGTGCTTTGCGGCTGTCGCAACTATGCTGTTTATGCCTTTTTTCAGGAGCCATTGGCCGAACATGCTGAGTATTTCCCTCGATGAATACGGGTGGTTCTGCCTGAGCGAACTCATGTAGAAATCCGCTATCATTTCCGTCATTTCCATGTAATCGGATTCCTTCCCGTAGACATCATAATACCTGTTAAGATCGGAATGGAAGAGATCGATGTCATTTTCCTTGTGGTCCCCCTGCCAGTAACTGAACCCCATCGCCTCGACTATGTCCTCAGATATGTTGGCCCCGGTTGAAACCAGGATATCTATGAAGCGGTTTTCAATGAGCCATTTTATTATCTTCCACTGGCCGGTCGTGCTCAGGGAGCCCGCATATCCGAGAAGAATCACGGTATTCTCGTCCCTTATCATGTTTTCCCATACATTGACGATTTCGCCCAGTTTTTTCCCCTGAAATCCTGTGTTCGCCATCTCCTCAAGCAGTACAGAAACAGGTTTTTTGTCGCTTACTTCTATTGCATTGACTTTTTTCTGAAAATAATTTTTTTTATCCATTACAGCAAATTATGCACATTAAACTATAAATAATTTCTTTTTTTCTAGATTTTTTTCCGGAGAATGGCGCATGTCTGGAAAAGAAGTTTTGCCGCCAGTGCCTCGGTAAAATTGTTTCCCGGTACGGGGGAGACCTCGACAAGGTCCATCCCTATGATTTTTTTCGCTGCATCGAGCTGCGAAACGAATTCGTGCATCTCGGCGTAGCTGAGGCCGTCGGGCTGAGGGGTTCCGGTCCCGGCCACGTCGAGGGCATCGATATCAAAGCTTACGTATAAATTGGCATCTTTGGCGAATTCCAGTATTTTTTTCTTCGTTTCTTCCATGTCCCTGCATTCATGCCTGAACACTATCCTGTCGCGGAACGATTCAGCCTCCTCCCGTGTCGCGCTGCGTATCCCGACTTCGAGGAGGTTTTCCCTTCCTATGATGTCGGTTATGCGCCTCATTACGCATGCGTGGTTGTACCTGTTTCCCTCGTATTCATCCCTGAGGTCGGCATGGGCATCGAATGAAATGAGCTTTATATCGCCGAAAAATCTTGCCGCGCCCATTATCGCGCCGGCTGTTATGCTGTGCTCGCCGCCAAGCATGAGCGGCATTTTCCCGTGCTTCAGGATGTTTTCTATGTTGTCCGAGACGCGCTCCAGTGTTTCCTCCGACCTGCCGGCCGCGATCTCCATGTCGCCGAGATCGTAGAAGCCTATGTCGCTGTCGACATCGATGCCCGTGTTTATGTCGTATAATTCTGTCTGCTGGGAGGCCTCCCTTATGGCGTCAGGGCCCTTTCTCGTCCCTGTCCTGTAGGATGTCGTGGAGTCAAAAGGCACCCCGAATACCCATATCTTTGCGGCTTCGGCGGATATTGTGGTGCCGGTGAAATTGTTAGGAATTTTCGGGTGAATCAGCAAAACCATGGAGCAATTTAACTGAAAAATTATTTAAACCGCTCGGGAAGAACTCAGAGCACGGTAAAAAAAATTTTATATTCGGCCTTATGCATTAAGAGTAGCATGGAAAAAAATTCCGGGAACGGAAAAAAGAAATTTTTGTTCATTTCTAATGTGGGCATGATAGGCGATCTGGCGTGGCAGATAAAGAAGGAAGGGAACGAGGTAAAATATTATATACATAAAAATGACCAGAAGGACGTTTGCGACGGGTTCGTCGACAAGACGGATTCGTGGAAAGATCTTGTAGAGTGGGCTGATGTGATAGTTTTTGACGACACTGAATTCGGCGAGCTTGCCGACAGGATGAGGAAGGAGGGGAAGATTGTCGTGGGCGGTTCTTCCTACACCGACAAACTCGAACTCAGCAGGGAATTCGGACAGGAAGAAATGAAAAATTCCGGCATGACCGTCCTGCCCAATTGGAATTTCGATGATTTTGAGGAGGCGATAAAGTTCATCAGGGAAAATCCGGGAAGATACGTCATAAAGCCCAGCGGGCTTGCGCAGAACGAGAAGGAACTGCTTTTTATAGGCCAGGAGGATGACGGCAAGGATGTCCTGCAGGTCCTGGAGCACTACAAGAAGAACTGGTCGAAGAAGATAAAGATTTTCCAGATCCAGAAATATGCATCCGGTGTCGAGGTTGCGATAGGCGCTTTTTTCAACGGCCGTGATTTCATAACGCCTGTGAACATAAACTTCGAGCACAAGCGGATGTTCCCGGGCGAGATAGGGCCGAGCACAGGCGAGATGGGAACTAGTATGTATTTTTCCCATCCGAACGCGCTGTTCAACCAGACGCTTCTGAAAATGAAAGAGAAACTGGCGGAAAGCGGGTATGTCGGATATATAGACATCAACTGCATCGTGAATTCAAAGGGCATATACCCCCTTGAATTTACCTCGAGATTCGGATATCCGCACATAAGCATCGCGATCGAGGGCATTCTAAGCCCGTGGGGGGAATTCCTGCATGCGATCGCAGGCGGCCAGAAATATGACCTGAAGGTGAAAAGGGGCTTCCAGATAGGCGTTGTCATAGCCGTGCCGCCGTTCCCTTTCAATGATCCGGAAGCTTTCAGGAAATATTCGGAAGATGCTGCAATACTTTTCAAGAAGCCCAATCTGGGCGGCGTTCACCTCGGCGATGTGAAATTTGTTGATGATGACTGGCGCCTTGCCGGCAATTCAGGTTATGCGCTGATAGTCACGGGCTCCGGGAGCACCATGGACGGCGCGAGGAAGCAGGCATATCACCGCGTGAAGAACATAATGATACCGAACATGTTCTACCGGACCGACATCGGCCTGCGCTGGTACTACGACTCCGACAAAATGCAGACATGGGGCTATCTCTACTGACGTTTCTCCGCGCGCTTATATATAGTGTTACATAATATAATTTATAGTAACTTAATGTTACAAAGGCGGTTGTATGCCTGTTGTAAGAATTGATGAAAAGCTTTTGAGGGAAATAAAGGACTTTCTCAAAAGAGACGAGAACAGGTACCGGTATCCTTCTGTGGCGGCATTTATCAATAATGACGTTTTTGAAAAGCTTAAGGACATCAATGAAAAGAGGGGTAAAAAAAATGGTTCGCCTTGACAGGATAACGATGCATGGCTTCAAGTCGTTCGCCGGAAAGGTCATGATACCGTTCCCCGACGGCTTCAATGTCATCGCCGGGCCCAACGGCTCTGGTAAGTCAAACGTCATAGATGCCATAACGTTCGTCATGGGCACCACATCCGCCCGCAGCATCCGCGCGGAGAAATTGCAGAACCTGCTGTTTAACGGCGCCCGCGACAGGAAGCCCGCTGACTTCTGCGAGGTTTCCCTGTACCTGGACAATTCAGACGGGAAGATTCCGGGCGAGAAGGAAATAAAGATAACGCGCAAGATTACGCGCAGCGGCATTTCGGTGTATAAGATAAACGGCAGGAATGTGACAAGGGCAAAGGTCCTTGACATGTTCTCCTACGCCAACCTCTTCACGGAAGGCTACAACATAATAATGCAGGGTGATGTGACGAAGATAATAGAAATGTCGCCCGTGGAAAGGCGCTCGATTATAGACGAAATATCCGGGATAGCGGAATTTGACGAAAAAAAGCAGAAAGCTGCCGCTGAACTGGAAAAAGTCGAGTCAAGGGTCAAGGAAAACATGATAATAGTGGCGGAGAAGCAGCGCTTTGTCGAAAGGCTGAAGGAAGAAAAACAGGCTGCAGAGAAATACCTTGTTCTCAGCGAAGATCTGAAAAAATCAAGAGCCTCCCTTGTAAGAAAAAAGCTCATGGCAGCCGAAGAAAAGCAGTCTGCCGTCGAAGTCGAGATAAAATCAGGAGAGGAGAACTTCACGAAACTGGAGGCGGAGTTCGGCGCCCTTGAAAAGGAGTTTGAGAAGAAGGAGAAGGGTATCTACAGGAAAGGCGACGACATCATAAAGAAGTCCAGGAACTACGAGATACGGAGAAAGATAGACGAGATCCAGACGGAAGCAATAAGGAAGAAAGACCGCATCGACATGCTGGAGAGGGATACGGAGCGCCTCAGGGAAATGTCTTCCCGGAAGCAGAACCCGGCGGTGAAGGAGGTGCTCGGGATGGCGGGCGTTCTCGGCACCTTCATGTCCCTCATATCGGTGCCGAAGAGGTATGAAACAGCCGTCCGCGTCGCCGCCGGGAAGCACGCGAGCGATGTTGTTGTCGAGGACGATGACGTGGCGTCGGAATGTATAAAGATGCTCAAGGACAGGAAGATAGGCAGGGCCAGGTTCATACCGCTCAACAAGATACGCGGGGGCAGGAGGAAGGACGTAAGGGGGGATTTTATAGGGTGGGCTGTGGACCTGGTGAAGTTCAGCGGGAAATACGCCCCCGCGGCGGACTACGTGCTGGGAAGCACCGTCATCGCCGAAACGCTGGACAAGGGAAGGCGCCTCGGCAGGGTCAGGGTTTCGACCCTTGACGGGGACCTGATAGAGGCGTCCGGGGCCATAACAGGCGGGTTCTTCAGGAAGTCCGCAGACGGGTATGACGCCCAGATAAGGCGCAACGAAGAGGATATTTCAAAGATCGAATCTGAAATATCATCCCTCGAGAAGAAGCTGGTGGAACTCAGGGCGCAGGAGCAGGAAGAATCGATGGAAGTCATGAAGCTTCAGGAGGAGAAGAGCGCCGGGGAGAAGGAAATCGAGGAGATGAGAAAGAAGAGAAAGGACATGTATGAGGAGCGCCTTGCGGGCCAGGGCAAAGTGAGCAAACTGAGGATAGAAAAGGCGAAACTGGAGGCGCTTCTTGACAACCTGCGGATTGAATCCAGGGAGTACAGCGGTGTTCAGGAATTCTACGACATGCCGGCTGAAGAGATCCAGGAAAGGGTGCGCTCCTGCATCATAGAGATAAACAGGCTGGGGCCTGTCAACATGAGGGCGATAGAGGAATTCAACACGATAGGCGTCGAGTTTGACGAGATGAAAAAGAAGCTTGAGAAGCTTCTTGAGGAAAAGGATGCGATAGTGAAGATAGTCCGCGAGGTGGAAAAAAAGCGCTACGACAAGTTCATGGATGTGATGACGAAGATCAGGGACAACTTCTCCAGAATCTACGCCGACCTGACAGGCGGCACCGGCATTTTGCGCCTGGAGGAGGAAAACAACATAGACAGCGGTCTTGTGGTGGAGGCGTCGCCGATGGGAAAAAGGGTCGTGAACCTGGACGCCATGTCCGGCGGCGAGAAAACTCTCACCTCGCTTGCCTTCCTTTTCTCGGTAATGCAGCACAGCTCCTCGCCTTTCTACGTCCTTGATGAGATAGATGCGGCGCTTGACAAGGCGAACACGAAGAAAATTGCCGGCCTTATCAAGAAATATTCCAAGAATGTGCAGTTCATAGTGATAACCCACAACGACCTCACAATACAGGAAGCCGACAAGGTCTTCGGCGTGTCGATAGAAGGCGGCGTGTCAAAGGTCTTTGGGATAGACATGACAAGGGCTGGATGATATGATTGAAGAAGACAGAATGATACAGATGATTGTCCTCGGCTCGGACTGGCAGGAAGTGGTGTCAAATATAGTCATGGAGGAGGGCATGAATCCCCTCGACATAGACATGATAAAACTCACAGACTCGTTCATGAACCACATGGAGCGCCTGAAGTCATTTGATTTCAAGGTACCCGCCAGGTTCATCCTCATAGCCGCCATACTTCTCAGGATGAAATGCGAGCTCATATTCGAAAAGGAGGAGGAAAAACTACTGGAGAAAAAGGACGTGGAGCCCATAAACGTTGACGTCCCGATACTTCCTTTGCCGATGGAAAGAAAGCCCACGAAGAAGGTCAAGCTGTCTGACCTTATAAGTGCCCTGAACAGGGCGTTTGAATTCAGGGAGAAAAAGGAGACCAAGCAGTTCAGGATGAGGCGGGCTGTCGAGAATTTGATAAATGAGGAGGAGGATATAGAGGAAAGGATAGAAAAGATATGCAGCGACATAGCCGCGCGCGGGAATCTGATGTTTTCGCAGCTTGTTCCGCAGTGGGAAAGGAAGGAAATAGTTGCGACGTTCCTGCCCCTTCTTTACCTGTGCCAGCGCGGCAGGATAGAATGCGAACAGGATGAGATGTTTGCCGACATATCAATAAAATTCATCGAGGTTGCAGAAAATGAGCGACAAGAACCTGGCGCTTCTTGAAGCGGTGCTCTTCACCACTTCGGAGCCGATGAGGATAGAGGATTTGCAGAAGATAATGAAGATAAGGAAGGATTCCATAGAGAAGCTCCTCGGCATCCTTGAAATGAAATACTCCAGTTTGGAGTCAGGGATCCGCCTTTCTTCAGCGGGCGGCTACAAGCTTATGGTGAAGGATGAATTCATCGACAAAGTCTCGGACCTCACTCCGCACTCCGACCTTTCAAGGGGTCTCCTGAGGGTGCTTTCGATAATAGCGTATCACGAGCCTATAAGCCAGTCCGACATAGTGAAGGTCGTAGGCAACAGGACTTACGACTATGTCAAGGAACTGGAGCAGCGCGGCCTGATAAAGACGGAAAAGAAGTCCAGGACAAAGGTCCTCGTTACAACGCCGCATTTTGAGGAATATTTCGGAGCCAAGAAGCATGAAATCAAGAAAGAATTCGAAGAGTCATTTGAAAATAACAAGCCTTGAGATAATGCACCTGGTGAATGAGCTTCAGAAATTTGCCGGGAAAAGGGTGGACAACGTATACCATGGCGATGGGAGGCTTTTTCTCAAGATATCCTCCCAGAACGGTATAGAGATAAGGCCAGACGTAATCTTCGCCTCAAAAGGCTTTGCGTCTGAAAGCACGCAGTTCTCCCAGATGCTCAGGAAGCACCTGAAGGGCAGAAAAATTTTGGGAATAGAGCAGCATGATTTTGACAGGATTGCCGTGATAAGATTCAGCGAGGGCATCCTGGTTGCCGAGCTTTTCCACAGCGGCAACATCGTGCTCTGCAACTCCGGAATGAAAATAATAATTGCATCGGACCAGCGCCACTGGAAAGACAGGAGCATAATGCCGGGCAGCATCTACAAATTCCCGGAGGGCGTTGACATAACGAAATCCGGGGAATTCATGGACGCGATGAATAATAGTGAAAAGGTCGTGTCATTCCTCGTCAAAAACGGCATGGGATTCCATGCCGAGGAGGTCCTCGAAAGATGCGGGATAGACAAGTCGGCCGCGTGCAGCAGCCTCTCATCCGATGACAGAAAGAAACTTTTCATGGAGATAATGTCCCTCCTGAAGAAAGAGCCCTACATATCAGGCGGATATCTGGAGAAGGCGCTCCAGAATGAGGACTTCACGGTGCTTGACAAGCAGAAGCTTGCGGTGGAGAAAATGGGGATGAAGGAGAGGGAATTGCGCGCCATTGCCGAAAAGATTTACGAGAAATTCGGCGAGATTTCCTTGAGCAGGGGCATGAAAGATGTGGAAATCGGCGGCATGAAGATAAAAATAAATCCGTCGATAAGCCTGCAGAAGAACGCCGATAAATATTTCGAGGAATCCAAGAAACTGCGGGGAAAGATAGAAAGAGCAAAGGTTGAAATGAAAAAACATATTGAGATTCAGAAAGAAAGGAAGAAGGAATGGTACCACAAGTTCAGGTGGTTCTTCACCAGCGATTCATTTCTTGTTATAGCCGGAAAGGACGCAAAAACCAACAGCGACATAATAAGGAAGCATCTTGAAAGCGGGGACATAGTGATACATGCGGAGATACACGGCGCCGCCTTCGCCGTGATGAAGTGCAGAAAACCTGCTGCGAAGCAGGCGCTTGAGGAGGCAATGCAATTCGCCGCATGCCACTCGAAGGCGTGGGCCATGCAACTGGGCACTATAGACGTCTACTGGGTGAAGCCCGACCAGGTGATAAAGCAGCAGTCTGGGATGGGAACATTCAGCATAGTTGGCGAGAAGAACTACATCCGGAGGATGGAACTCAGGATGGGCTGCGGCTTCGTTAAGGATGAACTTCAGGTGCTTCCGCACAAGGTCTTTGAGCATCTCGGATTGAAATGCGTTCCTGTCTACACAGGGGATATAAAAGCGAGGGAGCTTGCGAAGAAGATAAGGGACAGACTGAAACAACTTTACATCGACAAGGCGAAGGAAATCGACGGCATGCCACTGTCCGAAATAGAAAGCAGGATTCCTTACGGCCGGGGCTCAGTATAAGGGATAATGGCATATCCATTGACGGCACCCGGTTTCGGGGTTGTAAGTTTCACTAACCATATAACCTGTCGATGTTGTTTCCATAGAACGTCTGGCTCGGTACTGATGGTCAATCCCATCAAGTACTCTGTCCGCTCTGCGCGCACTAAGTCTTTCATACAAAAAATCTTCGGCCCGTCTGAGGAATGACATAATTACTATTATGTTAAAACGTATAAGAAACTATATTCATATCTTTCCGACGACTTTTATGATGTCGTTCAGTATCTCTTCCGGCGGGCGGTTGCCGTCGATGACGTACGTCTCGGGGAAGTAGTTCTTGAGCGCGAGGAAGTTCCGCCTTATCTGCTCCAGCCTCTGCTCCTCCTCGAAAAGCTCGATGTGGTGCCTCGCCTTTTTCATGCGCTCGATGCATATCCTCGGCTGGGTGTCAACAAATATCGTCATGCTGGGCTTCTTGAAGTCCGAATTGAGCTGCTTGAGCGTCGCCGTCGGCACTGAGAGGCTCCCGTAAACTATGGACGAAAGTATATACCTGTCGCATATGACTATCTTGCCCTTCTTAAGCGCCGGCTCTATCTCCCCTGAGAGATGGTGCGCCCTGTCCGCGGCGAAAAGCATCTGCAATGTGAGCGGCGTCGTCTTCCATTCCTTCCTCAGGCATGCCTTTATGGTGCCTCCTATAAGCCCGTCTGTCGGCTCCTTCGTGAGAAGGGCGTCCTTTCCCTTGTTGATGAAATAGTTCCTCAGGAGGGTAGACTGTGTGGTGATGCCCGAACCGTCTAGCCCCTCGAAAACAACCAGTTTGCCGACTGCCATAATATCACACTTTGTTATTATTATGAGTGTATAAATCTTTAACCATCAATATCATCTTTACATGAAAAGTGTTTCTATAGTAATTCCTGCCTATAATGAGTAAAAATCCATATCCGGCGCCGTTTCAGGGGCGAAAAAATACGGCAAGGTCATCGTTGTCGATGACCGCTCGTCCGACAGCACAGCAGAGAAGGCGAGAAAGGCCGGCGCCGTGGTGGTTTCCCACAAACTGAACAGGGGGCTCGGGGCTGCTTTGCGCACGGGATTTGGGAAGGCGCTTTCCATGAAGCCCGACATCGTGATAACGATGGACGCCGACGGCCAGCATGTGCCTGAAGACATACCAAAATTCGTCTCCAGGATAAATGAGGGCTGCGACTTCGTCCTCGGCCAGAGAAGCCTTTCGAGATACCCTTTTGTGAAGAAGTTCGGGAATTTCTTCCTGAATGCGGCAACAAACTTCATTTCAGGCACCAACCTGAAGGACACTGAAAGCGGGTTCAGGGCTTTCCGCGCGCCGGCATTGAAAAAACTTTACCTGAAATCGGAGCGCTACGAAATCGCGGTGGAGATAATATTCGAGGTCGGCCGCAACCGCCTCAGGGCATGCAACATCCCGATATCATCGCCCGTTTACGTCAGGGGCGTCGGCGTCATGGACGGCGTGAGGAACTTTCTCTTCCTGATGCACCGGCGCGAGAGGCGCTGGAGAGATTACATACAGGATATAAAGTACGTGCTGAAGAAGTGGCTCTAGGGATATGTTTTTTCATCTTCAAAGAAAAAGTATTCGGCATTGATGTTTCGAGACGCAAGCTCCCGCCTTATTTTCTTTCTTGCTTTGCTTTTGCCATCGCCATTTAAGGTGATTTCCAGCCACATTTCCGGTCGAAAATTTACCCTTGAGCTTGAAAGCTGTATAGAAGCGTAATAGCGGCCGGTCGTTCTTTCAGGATCGAATTTTATACTGCACTTACCGCATGCGTATTTCATGTCAATAGTATTTCTAAAAATTATTTAAAACGCCGGAGGCATTGCAAAGAAATTACAAATCATTGACGAGCTTCACGCCGCGTTCCTTGAGGAGCGTTCTTATCCCGTCTTTTATTGCGACTTTGGGCTCCCAGCCGAGCGTCCTTATCTTCGTTATGTCGGCCCTGCTGCGCTTTATCTCCTTCCTTTCAGCCTCGTACCTGACGTTGGGCTTGTTCCTTGTCATGCCGAATATCATGTCTATCAGGTTGAGTATGGTCGTCTCCGCGCCTGTTCCAACATTGTACGTGCCGGCCCTGTCCAGGCCCATCATAAGCGCGCTGACAGCGTCGCTCACGTGCACGTAATCCCTTGTCTGCAGGCCGTTGCCGAAAACGTGTATTTCCTTGTATTCGGGGATGCGCTCGCAGAACCTGTTCACCACTCCGTTTCCTCTGGGGCCGTATACGTTGAAGAGCCTGGCTATGAAAGCGTTCCCGCCGGCTGCTCTTTCCGCTCTCAGCTTGTTCTTCCCGTATTCGCCGGGAGGCTCGCACATGTCACCCTCTTTACACGCGGCCTGGCTGTCGCCGTACACCGCCGCGGATGACGCGAATATTATCTTCGCCCCAGAATCCTCCGCCGCCTCAAAGACGTTCTTTGCGCCGAGGTAATTGACATTATAATTCTGGTCGCCCTGGTCGCGCGCGTCTGTGGCGGCGGCAAGATGGAAGACGGCGCTGCATCCGCTGATGGCCGACACTATGTCGTCCTCGTCCCTTATGTCGCCCTCGAAGAATTTTGCCTTCCTGTTCAGGTTCTCCCTTTTCCCGGTTGCAAGGGAGTCAAGAATATTCACTTCATGCCCGCTCTTTATGAGCTCGTCTGCAAGGTTGCTGCCTATGAAGCCTGCCCCACCTGTGATGAGTATCTTCATGTTTTCACTATGCTTGAAAAGCTTATAATCATATTCTTCTGTAGTGTCTCTTTAGAAAGCGGATTCTGGACATCGCCTGATTTCTGTGTTTTTTCAGGTTTCTGAGCATTTCCTTTGACTCTTCATTTATTGCTTCCATGGAACCGTCAATATATGCAACAACGGTATCCCCGCTATTGGCCGCTTCCTTTTTCGTAAGAGAACTGCTTTCCTTTGCAAGCCTGTCTATTTCGGATATTATGTTTTCGGCATTCTGCCTTGCTTTTTTCAGGAACATAATTATGCGAAGAACCTGAGTATGAGGACGACTGCGGCGAACCCGATGCTTATCGCTATCACGTGCTGGGGCTTTATCTTCGTCTGCTGCTCGACATCGAAGTACTGTATGAGGCCGGCGCCGCTCTGCGGCATGTACCTCTTTTCCTTCTCGCTCATGCCAATAATTCCGAAAAAGCATATTTAAAGGCTTCACGAACCGATAAATACCGGCCCGACAATTCATATCATGGAGTGCCACATATGCGGGATGCAGTGCATGGAGCGCCAGTGCAAATCTGCAGAAAGCATAGTCCTTCAAAAGCATAGCTTTTGAGGATCTCAAAGAAGCTAGCTTCTTTGCAGACTTTCTGATATCTCGAAAGACGAAGTCTTTCGCAGATTTATATGTCCGCAACACGGGATAATGGTAAGATGCGCCGATGCAGGGGATGTTCTGTAATGAAGATTTCAGATTTCATGGTGAGAAGAATGAAGATTGTCGGGCCTAACGACAGCGTGATGAAGGCAGTGAATATAATGAACAAGAACCACATAGGAAGCGTCATAGTCGAGCATGATTGGGATGCCTTGGGAATAATAACCGAGAGGGACATCCTGAAGCGCGTCGTTGCCCTGAAAAAAGACCCCGATAAAATACTGTGCAAGGACGTCATGACAAAGCCCCTCATCAGCGCTGATTGTAATACGGAAGTTGCCGACGCCGTGAAACTCATGGTGAAGAAGCGCATAAAGAAGCTCGCCGTGACAAGAAAGGGCCGCATGATCGGGATCCTGACGGCGACCGACATACTGAGAAGCGGTCACAGGATCGAGGAGGAGGTCATGAAGGAGCTTGTCAGGTTCTTCCCGCTCGAGAAGCAGTCCTACGCCGAATAGGTATGAATCTATATAGCCAGATGCCTAATATTTATATCATGCGCAGCCAGACCCTCTGCTTCCGCAGTTCCAGGTTCAGGTTTTTCGCAAATTACATTCTAATGGCTGTTTTTGTGGCCGCCGGCATCGCGAGCTACGTCCTTGGATATCATTTGGTTATATACGCATTCTTTTTTGGGTTGACCATTTTCATGCTGGTTGTCAGCGAGATGAAGATCATGTCAGATAAAATAGAGCTCAGTCATGATTCCATAACCGTGGAGTTGGGGCTCCTGTCGAAGAAAACAAGGAAGATTAACTATCACAGCATATCGGAAATCGACGTCAAGCAGTCGTTCCTCCAGCGTCTTCTGGGATATGGGGACCTCGAAATAGTCGTTCTAGGCGCCCACCTGCAGCAGAACATATCACATCATTTTTCCGGCAAGGGTGACGTAACGCTGGGCTCGCCGGACCGGACTGCGCGCGGTATAGTCCTGAAGAACTTCCAGAGCGTCAGGAGAATAGAAAATGAGATAATGACCAGAGCCAGGAAAAGCCATCACTTGCGGCATGGCAGGAACCGCTAGTCCGTCTGCAGGACATTCCGCCAGTTCTCTCGCTTATCAGGAATGAAAGCCTTGACTTGCCATGCGTTGTGTCAAGCTCGGCGTGAACCTCAGCGCACTGAAGGGCGCTGCGTCATATTTCGTTTCGCTTCATATCCATCCATACTTTGAAAGGTATGGCGTTGCGAAACAAAAGTAATAAATAAAATTTGTGGCCTGCCATAGCCCGCCTTATGTATGCCTTCGCTCGCTCCGCCGTGCGAAGTTCTCGAAGAGGCATCCTGACATCTGTCTTTGCGGCATTCGCCTTGCACCCTGCGCATACGAACCGTCTAATCCGGTCTTGCGCTTTCGCGCAATATGCATTCTTCATCCCAGCGCATAGCGCTTCGGAACGCAACCGGTGTCGTTTCTGTTTTCGGTATCAGGCATTCCTGCCGGGCGTTGTCTGGCGCGCGCATCTCCCGCAAGGGCTGGGTGGGCAGAGCTTCCTCTCCGGCGTATCTTCAGTGCGTCCCGCGGTTCAGCTGGAACCAGGGCCTTCCCGACATTCCGCCAGAGGCTGTCAAGTTGGCAGGTCACTATTCAATTATCGGAGAAAGAGTTAATAAATACGTTCAAGATAATGTGTCATCGCGCTTGCGCTCTCAGTATCTATCATAGACTTACTTCTTTTCCGCAGAAACCACAGAAGGAAATGCCCCTTGCCTTGACGACATATCCCTTAAAGCCGTTTCCGCAATGATGTAGCTTCTTCTTCATTGGCCATACACCCCAAGTATGCATAGATTTGAATCATGAAAAAGTATGGAAAAGTCATCAAATCAGATTCATATTATATATTCCAGCCTATATATAAACTTTTCTATCCGTTGTCATATAATATAGAAAAGTGGGTTTTTAGTGGGATGTTTATGACCGGCAGATAGTTACTTCTGGGACAATGATTTCATCAGAAGTGTCGCTTCCGCTAATTAATGATATGAAATACAATCACATCGGGTCCGGAACCTTAAAGGTTAGCATTGGTTTAGGAGACAATAGGCTGAATGCCTCGCCGAAGCTTGGCACTTACACCCCTGTTCCATGACTGGTCGTCTTGCCAGCACCGATTGCCTATTTTCGAGAGCTGCTTCGAGCTTAGATGCCTTCAGCTCTAATCAGCGTACGGCGTAGCTACCCAGCGCTGCCCTGTCGGACAACTGGTACACCAGAGGCCGCGGAAGAATGTTCCTTTCGTACTTATCCTTCCTTTCCCTCAGGCAACAACACCTCCAGCAGATATAGACCAAACTGGCTCACACCGTTCTGATTCTGGAAAACCAAGAAGATGTTAAATTTTCGAGCGTTCTTTGTTTTTTAGGATGAGGAATTTTAATTGTTTTATAAAATTTTATAACATCTTCTTTTCGACTAATCCTCAATATATATTCTTTTTTGTTTTTCTCGAAATAAACGTACGGACAAATGCCTTCAGTTCTTAATATTTTTTCGAAATGGTATATAATTTCTTTGCTTTTCGACCATATTTCGATTTTAGGTCTACCTTTTTCTGTCGTGACACTTCCATCGCCTGCTATCCATCCTCTCAAGAAATCTATGTTTTCTTTGTTTGTTAGATTTCTCGGAGGCTCGATAGAGGAAGATTTCCGACCAATTGGTATATTGTAAACCTGTGAAACACTTCTCAAAAATTTGCTATTACAAACTCTTAGAAGATATTTCTTGCTTCCGAACCCAGAATTTATGAACCGAATTTTTGGCTCTTTTCCAACATAATGCTGGATTAGAGGAATTACAACCGAATCAATAAATTCTAAGTCCTTGTTTATGACGCAAACTGTAGAGTTGTCTTTAGACAAATGTCCATCGCTCCCTATTATTCCACCTAACACTGACAGACTTTCCATAGTTGTATTTGTTTTTGGCTTTATTATTGTTTTCCCTAGAGCGTCTGAAAAGTGAAAAGTGGAGACTTCTCGGCTTCTACCCAGCTAAGGTGCCCTTTTAATCTGTGAACTCCAGCACCCTTGGCTGCATGCAGAACTTATAGGATGTTTTTGATAAAACTTTTTCCTAAAAAGTTTTGCTGCACAGCCAGGAGAGGGCCAGCCGACAGCGACGCCGCAACACGCGGGGTCGATCTGTCCTCCGGATTCTTCGTTTGTCTATGTCCGCAAAGACCGTTATCATCTGCAGAGAACAAAGTTCTCTGAGATCTTGAAGGAATTTTATTCCTTCAGAGATTGTACTAACGCTGTTTTTCACTTCTAGCAATAGCTAAATCTAACAGTTGAGGGTACAAAGATCTTTTGTGGTACTTTGTAGACACCGGATGCATACTACACCCGTAATGTCGAAGAACACGGACAAGAACTCTCGCCCGCTACGACACCATTTTAGGGTAATGCAAATCCATTTTAGACTAATATCTAGATGTATCTAATCATTTCAGTAATTAGAGTAAACACCTAGACTTGTCGTGACATTTCCCAAGGACTTACATTAAATCCCCGGGGTAGCTATAAGCCAATGCAAATCATCTGACTTGCAAAGTTTTCTCATGCCACAGACAGCCATCTAGGCCGATCTGCGTATCGCTAACACACGCTTTCGCGGTTGGACACCATTATGGTAGGAGTCCAATCAACCCGACTTTTGCGTTTGCACTCTTCCTCTCGATTTCTGACCGAGATGAGTCGAGCTTAGTGGGCTTTTGATATTCAGTCGAGCATCGCGAGAATGAATTAAGCATCGCTATGCTTGATATCTTTTCAAAAGCGTACCGCCCCAGTCAAACTGCCTATCTGCTGATGTCTACCTTTCGGTATAAGCAGTATAGCCGAAAAAGGGTAGTGTTACATTGTTGGCTCCACTCTCTCTTGCGAGAAAGCTTCGACACCTCCTACCTACGCTCTACAGTTCCTTCCATACTACAACAACAAACTGCAGTAAAGCTAACCGCTGGCAGAAGCGGACTTGTAATATGAATAATTTTTCTTTGGAATAAAATAGCCAAATTTCTTCCAAAATTCAATTTTGGATAAGATGTATGGATTTCTGAATCCTATTTCATTTATCCATTTTTCTAAGTTTTTCTTTCCATACATCCTGATTCTGAATTCATCAAAATTTCTTCGCTTTGTTTCTTCAAAAGAAAATGTAAATCCAAATTTTTTAAGCGAAGATGAGATATCTAAAGCAAGATTTCTGGAATTGCAAAACAATTCCATTCTTGGCTCCGTATAAATACCCTTTCTATTTTTCTTGAAGGAAAGAGAAAAATCTGTATCTCCAATTCCCATCAGACATTTCTTCAGAAGTTCGTCTTCTTTTTTGATGAATTCAGGGATTTTTATTTTTGTTTTGTTTCCTGCAGCCAACCCAATTCCTCTTTTGAATTCTGTTAGTTTTTTGGAATTGATGACGAGAAGCACAGAATTATCCGTTTTCCTCTCGTAGTATAATGGTGTTACTTCAAACAACTTTTCTAATATTTTGAAGAGAATTTCTTTATAAAATTCTCTTTCATTTTCAAGGTTGCCCGAATAAGTTATCCTCTGCATCCTTGGTGTTTCATATAGGTTTCCGTCACCCAAATGAATTCCAGTTTCATATGCAAGAAGATGTTTATCCATATGTACCCGTTATACATTACTGCAAGAAACTATTTATTTCCACTTCTACCATCCACGGGGTCTACTCTTCCCACTGGAGGTCTCTGGCCTAATCACCAGAACAATAGTTTCGCCTGGTTCCACTTCGGGACAGCTTCCACCTGGTTAATCCATCATGCAGGCCAACATTTAATTGGCAAGGGATTACGCTCAATCTGTTACTTTGGAACTTCTCAAACAAACCGATGCTTTAGCATCAATTATTTGGAAGCGGACTTGCATTTCTGCAAATCTCCTCATGTCTCCATGAGGTTCGGACTATATCTTCACAAAAGCAAACCAACACCTTAGCGTTGATTTCTTTATGTGTCTGACGTGTAGTCTCTGGGGATTCTTCTCAGCAAATGAGAAGCCTTTCCTGCGGATTATCCCTCATTTCCAGATTTTTAGAGTTCGCTATTCTGTCACCAAAATAGATTCTACTGGAATTTCAAAAGGACGTTCCCGCAAATAGTCAGATTTTACTAAGGCAACAGTTTTCACCTTAAGACCCTCATCACCGAAAGAAACACTTATTATCTATTTTGACGTGTTTCAGTCTAGAGTTAGGGCCGGCCTACAGCGGGGCTTAGACCGGTTGAAACCAGTTTTAACACACCACTAGTGGCCACGACTCACCGGCTATACAAGACCTTTCGATTTAGCAGCCGGCTACGTTTATCAACCAGAAAGAGGTGATATATGCTGCTACGGACTGGCTCTTTCGAGCGGTAGCAATAGCAGTTTTTGATAACATCTCTCACTGTTTGTTAAACAGTCCGGTGGAACTTGTCACTGCGACCTGCTTATCACTAAGCAGGCATCCCTTATACCGAAGATACGGGACTATTTTGCCGAGTTCCCTAAAGTGGATTCTCCAGAACACCTTCGCCTTTTTCTGTTCGAAGAACGGAAAATCAAGAGCGCATCCGCTCTTCGAATCTCAGCGAGGGGCACCTGTGTCGGTTATACTCTGTTTAGAGCCGTAACTCTAAAACATCTGAGTACGGCGCTATGCCTATATCATGTTTTCATGGGCTCAAGGAATCATCCGAACCCGGCATGCGCCAGGCCATTCGCACATTCTCCAGGTTCTCGCCATTACGGCACTCCCCCGGATTATGGGCTTAAACGCGAAGACAATCGCGCTCGAATTATCCCAAAGCGTCCACAATATAGAACGCGCCAGTCGGTTGGAGAATATTAACTCCATTCCCTGATTCCCGATGCTCTTCCTAAGGCATCGGTTAGGATCGACTTACCCCCAGCAGATAAACTTTACTGGGGAACCCTTGCCCCTCAGGCGGTCGGAATTTTCATCCGACTTGCGTGCTACTCCCAGCAGGATCTTCATTACTGCGCGGTCCACGCCAGCTCACGCCGACGCTTCCGCCCGCGCAGTACGCCTCTCTACCACGCATTGCAAGCAATGCATCTGCAGTATCGGTGGACGGTTTAGCCCCGTCCATTTTTAGCGCCCGAAACTTCGGTGGGTCCGCTATGTCGCGAATCCTTTCCGTAAACGCTTTTCGCGTGAGTCGAAAAGGATTTTACGCGTTGTTTCAAGGATGGCTGTGCAGCGACTGCGCGCCTCAGCGCGCGATCTCTTCTAAGCCAACCTTCCCACTGTCTAAAGTTTCAGACCGCTTTCGATACACTTAACCGTCACTCCGGGACCTTAACTGCAGTCAGGGTTGTTTCCCTTTCGGACATCAAAATTACTCCGGATGCCCTCACTCCCGGCAATTATGCCAGTGGATTCGGAGGTTGACGAAACAGGTGGGGATCTCTCCCCTTGGCTGTTTAATCAGTGCTCTACCCCACCGGCCGAACTTGCCGAGGCTGCACTTAGATGCATTTCGAGAGGAACCAGCTTTGGTGTCTTTGAAGAAGATAATCAAGCAAAATGCAATTGACAGTCGAATCATATGCGGTTCCTAGCAGTTTCCTGCCGAAAAGCCTGCTGTCGCTTTCGCCATAATTATTTTTTTCTCAACTTCAAAGATATCACCAGATTCGATTGGCTTTTCACCCCTAGTCCTAGATCACCCGAAAGGTTTGTACCATAACCGGTTGCGGGCCTCCTCTCTGCTTTCGCAAAGCTTCGCCCTGTCAGGGACTAGATCATCTGGTCTCTCGTGTGAGAAGCACACGACTTCTCACATTTCGGGTCTTTTGCCCGTGACTTCCGCGTTTTCGCACGGTGCGCCTCGCTGCCTGCGCGCAATCGCTTTCGCTGCGGCTGCCCCCAGAGGGGTTAGCCTTGCCACGGACAAAAACTCCCTGCCCCGTTTTTCAAAACGGACGACGGATTCTTCCATGAACCGACTGAAGCAGCTTTGCTGCTTCTATTTATCTCATGGCCTTACCCGCCTAACTATAGCTACCTGGGTTCAGACTCTTTTCAACGCCTTTCACGGCTGCTTTTCAACGTTCAGTCGCCTTACTAATGCGCTATCGGACTTAAGACGTATTTAGGATTGGGTCTAGATGCGACCCGCCTTCTGGCTCCAAATCCGAGGAACCATACTCTGGATACCCGGTATCAACTTTCCCGCCTTCTCCTACGAGGCTTTCACTCTGTATTGCGCCGCTTTCCAGCGGACTTCGGATGTGCGGGTTAAGCCAAGCCCGGGTCCTAACACCACATTGCTGCCGCATTTCTGCGGAGCTTCGGTTTGTCCTGTTCTGTTTTCAGTCGCCCTTACTAACAGAATCGCTGTTGCTTTCTTTTCCGGCCCTTACTAGAATGTTTTGATTTTGGGCGTTCGCCTTCACAGCTTTCGCCGTGAATGAAATGGGATGTCCCATTAGACAATCCCCAGTTCGAAGACTGCATGCGTCTCGCTGGGGCTTATCGCAGCTTGCCACGATCTTCGTCGCCGCTTAAGCCAAGTCATCCACCAGATAGCATGGGAGCTAACTTTCTTTGTAGCTAAACTATATTTTTGTATCTTTAGCTAACTATCTTTGTTCCGGACCCTGTGATTGCATCATCAGAAATGCGGATGCGATTAGGAAGCATCCTATTCTCAACACTTCGCCACAACAGCTTGTCTGTCTGGGTGCACAACCTCTTTCGAGGAAAGGCACGTCAACAATTTTTCAGTCAAATTAACAAAGTAATATTCAGAATCAGGCATATATCGGAATATAGGGGCATCTCTTTTCGCTAACAGCCAGACATTTGTCACGAATGCACAGCCGACTCTGAATAGCTACTGTATTACGCGCCTAACGGCGCTTTCACGCCGAGTAAGAATTTATGGGATTTCTGACCCCACAACATCTATACTACAATCAAAAAAGCTTATAAAGGTTGAGTGGACCGAGGGTCGAGCGCTTTTGAAATCCGATTTGGGAATATAAGTTATATATCATGTGATATGAAATAAAGCCTTCCATGTGCGGTTTCCTTCCTCTGTGGGTTTTTGTCAAATTTGTGAAGAACCAGCAATATCCCCGCTCGACAATAGAAATGACGCTTGTGACGCAACTTGCCACCTACTCCAATATTTTTCTAACAGCATCATATTTTATCTGCTGAACGTATTAGACTCCGCCAGTCTGAGCAAAGGCAAAACTGCTTTTCTTACTTTCTGACCATCGAG
>JACPJX010000035.1 GCA_016187365.1 Candidatus Aenigmatarchaeota archaeon
AAGGCATAGGATATACGGTGCTCCTTGGTGATGATTTCGAAAACAACATGCTCCTTCATGTCATGGATTACCCGTTCATGGACAGGTACAAGCAGGTAAAGATGGGCAAGAAGGATCCACTGATACTCAGGTACAACACGGCGGCGGCTGCCGCGATGCCGCCGGATGACATAATAAAGCTCCTCTACATCTCAAGGCTCTGCAGCTATGTCGGCGGCCCGGGCATGTGCGACATGATACTCATAAAAGACGGCAGATACAGGCTGGGACACATAATAGCCGAGGACAGCATGAGGCGCGAGACCGCACTCTTCATTTTCCTGGCAAAGTTCGTGTTCAGCCTGTGCGACGTAATAATGATAGACGTCGTCAACAAAAAAATCGGAAATAAATATCAAGTTGACTTCAGAAAAATATTCCGAGAAATACTGGACGACGGCGTCCTGAAGAAGAGATGGAATAACATAGATGACTCCTTTGACGCTTTCGCCAGTAGGTACAGGGAAAAGGTGCCGTTCTTCATCATTCAGAAGTGGGTGAACGAAGGAGAGGCCGAGGAAGAGGACATATTCAGGAATTTCAGGAACCTCTATCAGATAGTAGAGGAGGAGAGGCAGGAGATGCTCAAAATGAAGAGAGAGCTGGAGAGCGACGACGCATTCACGTCAATCGGCAAGGGCAAGGATACCGTCACTCTGGAGAGAAAACTTGATTACATACAGGAAAAGTACAACATACCGAAGTCCGACGCGATTGCGCTGCTGAACCTTTTCCTATGAGAGCTTCATGTAGAATTTTCTTTTCCTTTCCGGAAACCTCTCTATGGCATACCTGAGCATAGTCCGGGGCATTCTCCTGCTGTTTTTCAAGAGGAATTTTTCCAAGATATCTGTATTGCGCTTTCCGACCTCGCGGAGCATCCAGCCAACAGCCTTGTGTATGAGGTCGTGCTCGTCATCCAGCAGCATTTCGGCTATCCTGAACGTGTCGTCAAGGGCGCCGTTTTTTATGAATGCGTAAGTAGACACTATTGCAATCCTCCTCTCCCACAAGCCGCCTTTTGCCAGCTTGTATAAAATTGACCTGTCCCTGTCAAGGAGGTGACCGCCTATAACCGAAGGGGCAGCCGTGTCGACCAAGTCCCAGCTGTTTATTCCTGAAATATTCTTCATGCAGAAATCAAAAACCATTTTCCTTGCCTTTTCGTCCGACTTTCTGTATTTCTCCACCAGCACCAGAAGAGCGGTAAGCCTGTGCTCGTGAATATTGCTCGACAGGAGGCGCTCCAGGTCTCCGAACGAAGCGGACGGGTATTTTCTTGAGATTTTCCTCTGTTCCGGCACTGTTATGCCCAGGAACACGTCTCCCTCGCCGTACTCACCCTTCCCCGTCTTGAAGAATTTTGAATATACCTTCGCCCTCTCTGGATTCCCGGCCGCCTCAAGCTCCTTCATTATCTTCAGCATCTTATCACGTCAAAAAAACACCGACTTTGCGTGGTACGTGAAGCAGGAGTCGCAGTACTTGTCGTCCAGCGTGCTGTTCTCATTCGTCAGGTCTGCGCCGCAGGTCTCGCACTTCATGGTATAAATCATTGCAGCAAATTATAAATCCGGAATGCATCGGTGTTTATAGATAATTTTATAATGACTACATTCAAGGAAATTCTATGCTTTCAATGGAAGTACTAAAGGCTCACTATAAAGAATACGCCACGCGCCCGGATTCACGCGTTGCGGACAGGGAGAGGGCAAAAAAGTCTATTGTCAAATATGTGCTTCAAAAAACCGGATTTAAAGCGAATAAAGGACCTGTCAAAATTGTCGTGTTGGGCACTTCAGACAGAAGATACCTCGCTGTACACAGGCGTGTATTCGAAGAAATTCTTGGTTGCAAGACAGATGTAAAAACTTTTGACGTCGACACGGAACATCTTGGCGGCGAGTCGGGAACAGAAATTACCCATGACACAACAAAACCCTTTCCAGACGCTCCTTACGATATCGTATTCAGTCATGAGCTCATGAAATTCCTTACGGAAGAAGAACAGCTCATAACCATTATAAATTCTTATAATGCGCTTGGCAGGGATGGCATAGCCATGCATATCTTGCATAATCCTTCCATATTAGGCACACCGCAGCTAAAATCATGGCAGCACAGAGTCAATCCAGACGGACTGATTTCTTCATTGAAAAAGGAGGGCATTGAAGCGGCAAAACTTGTCTTTGATAGCGAAACGGATATTGACTGGGCAGTCAAAACGACGGTAATTGTTCTTCAAAAATAATCAATCAGTCGAACTGCGCTTTCTGGAGGCGGCCGGAATAATCTATGTAGACTGTCTTGAACTCGGAGAACTCGTCTATTCCAAGGATGCCGCCTTCCCGCGTGCCGTTGCCCGTGTCCTTGACTCCGCCGAACGGGAGATGAACCTCGGAGCCTGTGGTGCTGGAATTCACATACGTTATTCCGGCCTCCAAAAGCTCGGCGGCCTTCATAGCGTTCGTTATGCTTTTTGTGTATATGGAGGAGCTGAGACCGTAGTCAACGCTGTTCGCCTTTTCTATGGCGTCGTCCAGGCTCTCGGCCTCCATCACCGACAGGACGGGGCCAAAAATCTCGTCCTGCGCTATCTTCATATCTATATCGGCCATAAATATGGTTGGCTGGTAGAAATATCCCTTTCCAGAAACCGGTCGGCCGCCGCACATGAGGCTGGCACCCTCCTTCTTCCCGATGTCAATATATCTCTGGACCTTCTCCAGTGCCGACTTATTGACGAGAGGTCCCATATCGCTCTTCGTGTCAAGTCCGCTGCCCACGCGGAGATTCTTCGCCCTCACAACAAGGACAGCGACAAGCTTCCTCCTGACCTTCCTGTGGACTATCACCCTCGATGCCGCGGTGCAGCGCTGCCCTGTGGTGCCGAAAGCGCCCCATATTATGCCGTCTACAGCAAGTCCCATGTCAGCATCGTCCATGACTATTATGGCGTTCTTCCCTCCGAGCTCGAGGCCTACGCGCTTTATGCCAGCGTTCTGCAGTATCCACAGACCGGTTTCCCTTGAGCCTGTGAAAGACACGCAGCCAACATCCCTGCTCGACACAATCTCCTTTCCTAAGGCGCTGCCGGAGCCCGTCACCATGTTCACGACACCTTTCGGGATGCCGGCATCATTCAATATTTCAACAAGGCGCATGGCGCAAAGGGGCGTATCACTGCTCGGCTTGAAGATAATAGTG
>JACPJX010000038.1 GCA_016187365.1 Candidatus Aenigmatarchaeota archaeon
CTTGTTTTGTGGGATATGCCTGCATAAAGCCGTAGTGCCGGAATTGATGCCCTGCAAAAAGCGCAGCCAAAAAGCGTTGAGAATAAAATAGCCCCATTATCTGTAGAATAAACTGGAAGGAATAATCAAAAAGAAAAATAAAAAAGAATATCGGAAGACTTATCGCTTCTTCCTGCGGCCGCCGCGCTGCATCACTGCCTCGCAGACATTGCCCTTGCCGTCAACGTAGTACAGGTGGCCTGTATTGCGCTTGACGCCGACCTTTGCAAGCACTTCCTGCTTCTTGCTGGTCTTCTTGCCGGAGCGTGCCATAGGAACTCTCGCGACGTGGCCGGCCTTATTGAGGAAATAGAGGTAACCAGCCTGCCTCTTGACTCCCGTCTTTGCAATCACTTTTCCCATGTAATCACCCTTTGGTATTTTTTGATTTCTCCGAGGGCAGCTTATTTATAATACTTTCCCTTTTTCGGCTTTTTCTGCTCGGGAAAACGCTTTTCTCCGACGGCAAAAAATTTTGATGTGACTGGGGGCTGCCTTTGTTTTCTCGACGGCAATCCTTTTGTTTTCGCGGAAATCCGCTTTCTCCTGACGGTGGCGGGAAAATGGCGTGCGGAAAGGGAAACGCCTTGTGCCAGCAATCTCCGGATGATGGGCACATTCAGGTTAAGCAATGAAGAGCGCCGTCTGTGGCAGGTGCGGGTGGGCCCGCCTCGCCCGCTCACAGCTCACTCGGCGCTGGGCGCGACCGGGGATGCGCCCTGCGGGCTGTCGCGCAGGACAACGAGCGACAAAAACAAAAGCGAGGGAAATACTCTGTCATGACGGTGAAACCATGAAAAGAAGCTCGCGGCGATGGAAGAAGAAGAGGCAGATGCGCTGGAAGTGGCAGCGCAAGCGCATGAAGAAGGAGAAGCGCAGAAGGGCCAGGGGACGGTAAATACATTTCTATTTTGCATTTTTTCCTTTTCTTACATCCTTCAATCTCCCGTACCCTTCAATTTGCCCTGCTCAGAAAAATATCAGCTTTATCCCTATCGCGATGGTGACGGGCACGAGGATGGCCTTGAGCCACGGGCCCCTCATTTTCATGACCAGGTGCGCGCCGATCACGCCGCCCACCACATTGACGAGCAGCATGGGAATGCCGAGCGAGTAGTCGATGAGGCCCTGCATGATGAACACCAAGGCCGCGACCAAGGTGATGGGCAGGGATATGGCCTTCTGGTTGGCGAGCGCCTCATGGAACGTCACGCCGTAGATCAGCACGAGGAGGAAAATGATGACGGTGGCTCCGCCGCCGCCGATGATGCCCATGTATGCCCCCAGCAGGAGCCCCGCTCCAACGCTCAGCGCATGGCGTCTGAGGGTGATGGCGCCTTTCGCCGGGTGGAGTTTCTTTATTTTCTCCTCGAAAAGCATGACGATGGAGATCAGGATCATGAAGGTGCCCAGGAGAAGGTACAATGCCCGCTCAGGGATGAGGGCCAGGAGGGACGCCCCGGCGAACGACCCGATCATGCCGGCGACGGCGAAGACGAGGTAATACTCCCTGCGCATCATGCCTTTCCCGGAGAACATCGCGATGCTGCCGACGTTGATGCCCAGCATGGCGAACCTGCCGGTGGCGATGGCCGTGTGGATCGGGACCCCAAGGAATATCATGACTGGAGGGAGAATCAGCATGGCCATGCCCATCATCCCCCCGATGATGGACGCCAGGAAGCTGGTGGTGAGGAGGATGGCGTAGCCGACAAAGTCCATAGCAGAGAAACAAAAATAGTTTATTTATAAGGATAGTGGAGAATGGTTATGTTGCGCTAAAGGATGGTTTATAAGCCGGTTATTCACGGATAAATGTATTACCTCCCGACAACGCACCAGAACCCATTTATCCAAGGCTCATTTATAAACCTCCAAAAAATCCTGACCAAAGCTTTATATATAACCCCCACCCCCCCAATAGACTCGCCTCCACACAAGAAGAGTAGATATCCAAATTCTACATCTTAAACACGATAGGGCATGAATCATTCATGCCCGCTTCATTGTACTTGACCTAAGAATCAGGTATAGTTGGTAATGGTGAACAATCAACGCTAAGACCTTTAAGTGAATGCGACCAATAAAACAGGATCTCAAGAAGTTCCCGTTGATCCTGCGGGAGGTTGCTGCTATCGGGATTCGATTAAGCCATGCAAGTCTTTCCGCAAGGAAGGCAAACTGCTGAGTAACACGTCGATAACTTACCCTAAGGTTCGGGATACCCTCGGGAAACTGAGGATAAGACCGGATCGGGAAGATGCCCTGGAACGGGCTTTTCCACAAACGCAAGGCCTTAGGATAGGACGGCGGCGGATTAGGTAGTTGGTGAGGTAATGGCTCACCAAGCCAAAGATCCGTAGGGGCCCTGAAAGGGGGAGCCCCCAGAAGGGCACTGAGATACTGGCCCTAGCCCTACGGGGTGCAGCAGGCGCGGAACCTTTACAATGCACGCAAGTGTGATAAGGGAATCCCGAGTGCTCATGCTACGCATGGGCTTTTGCCATGGGCAAATACCATGGAGAATAAGTGGTGGGCAATACCTGTGCCAGCCGCCGCGGTAACCCAGGAGCCACAAGTGGCAACCGCTTTTATTGGGCCTAAAGCGTCCGTAGCCGGCTTGGCAAATCTTCTGTGAAATTCTTCGGCTTAACCGGAGAGCGTGCAGGAGAAACTGCCTCGCTAGGGACTGGGAGGCGTGAGGGGTATTTCAGGGGGAGCGGTAAAATGTTATAATCCCTGAAGGACCACCTGTGGCGAAGGCGCCTCACGAGAAC
>JACPJX010000014.1 GCA_016187365.1 Candidatus Aenigmatarchaeota archaeon
TAGCCTTTTCGTTCATCGCCGTAGGCATTGGATTTCTTGCGCACGAAATCATAGGCCACAAGTTCGTGGCGCAGCACTACAGCCTTTTCGCGGAGTACAGGATGTGGAAGCTCGGCATCGGATTTGCCATCGTTTCGTCGCTGTTCGGCTTCGTGTTCGCCGCGCCCGGGGCAGTGATGATAAGCCAGAGCATAAACCTGTGGGGCTCCGCCACATCCGTGACGAAGAAGATGATGGGAATGATAGCGATAATGGGGCCTGTGGTGAACCTCGCGCTCGGCGCCGCGTTCTTCGCGCTCAACCTCGCCAGCCCGTCCCAGCTTTTCTCGATAGGTATGCAGGTCAACTTGTGGCTCGCCCTGTTCAACATGATACCCATACCGCCGCTTGACGGCTCGAAGGTCCTTGCGTGGGACAAGCGCCTGTGGATAGCGTTCTTCGCCGTTCTGGTCATTGCGTTCTTCTTTACAGCACGTTGATAAGGCTTACAGCACGGTCATCTTACCGTACTGGCCGACCGAGAGCTGGAGCGTGTCCTTCCATTCGCTCACGTAGCCGTTCTCAATCTTGACGGTGTCGCCCTCATTGATATTGTCTATCTCGTCGCCCCACAGAACAAGCATGATGCTTCCCGAGTCGTCCTCTATTATGGCGTTGCAGACCTTCTTGCGGCCGAATTTTGTGCTGACCTCGCGCGGCTGCTCCTTCTGCACGACCTTTCCCTCAACCTCGACTTTCCTGCTGCCGTTCGAAAGCTCGGCTATCTTTCCCATACAATCTTTCTGAACAGAAAGTTTATATGTTTGATATTTATTTGAGCATCAACAATAGAGAAGCAGGTGTTATCATTCCGGATATAGTTGTGGGCAGGGACGACGACGACCTCGCAAAATACGGCCCGCAGGGCACGGTTTTCATAGGAAAGCATATAGTCGGGACAGGGGAGGACGCCCACCTGACGTCGCCCGTCCTCATGGACGTGCTGCGGCCCCACATACTATGCCTTATGGGCAAAAGAGGGAGCGGAAAAAGTTTTTCTTTGGGAATCATCGCCGAGGAAATGTCAAAACTCGAGGAAAAGATAAAAAGGAACCTGTGCGCGGTCATAGTCGACCCGCAGGGCGTCTTCTGGACGATGAAGTCGCCGAGCGAAAAGGACATCGCCGTCCTGCGGGAGTGGGGCCTCGAGCCCAAGGGATTCGACTTCTCTGTCTACGTGCCGGAGGGCCAGGAGAAGGCGTATGCCGAGGCCAGCGTCGACTACGACGCGACGTTCTCCTTCAGGCCGGACGAGCTGGAGGCAGATGACTGGCTTTCAGTGTTTGGCATAGAGCCGGTAAGCATGGAGGGAATACTTTTCCAGCGCGCGTTCTCGAAGCTTTCCGGGAATTACAGCATCGATGACATGGCAGGGAAGATAGGGGAGGAAAGCGGGTTTGAAAGGGAAAAACTTGTGCTCCAGAATTATCTCACAGGCGCAAAATCATGGGGCGTGTTCGGCGGGAGCAGGTCGCCCGATGTCCTCGTCCCGGGAAAAGTGTCGATACTGGATGTCAGCCTCACGCCGCAGAGCGTCAGGGCGCTTCTCGTGTCGCTCATATCAAAAAAGATTTTCGCGGACAGGGTCAGGGCGAGGAGGCAGGAGGAGATGGCTGAAATAGAAATGACGGCGCTGAAAAGGAGCCCGATGCCGTGGCTCATGATAGACGAGGCGCACAACTTCATACCGGCCGAGGGCAGGAGCCCTTCCACGGACATAATAAAGAAGCTCGTGAAGGAGGGAAGGCAGCCTGGAATAACGCTCGTCCTCGCAACTCAGCAGCCCGACAAACTGCATCCCGATGCGCTGTCACAGTGCGACATAATAATTTCCCACAGGCTTACAGCCGAGAACGACATGAGGGCGCTGAAATCGGTAATGCAGACCTACATCCTGTACGACATAGAGAAGTACATAAACGAACTGCCGAGACTCAAGGGCACAGCGATAATACTCGACGACAACTCCGAAAGGCTTTACAAGGTGCGGATGCGGCCGAGGCAAAGCTGGCATGCAGGTTCTTCGCCAACGGCCATGTGAAATGGGATACGGCTTGCGAAGCGAGGGTTATTGGCACGCGGGCTCGAGCCCTGCCGCACTATGACGACGTGAAATCCGGGGGCGGCATGGGCGGGCAGACGCTTACGTCTTGCACTTCGCCTGACACGAGCCTTATCTCGTTCCTGCAGCTGACGTTCGCTATGCAGACCGACACGGCATTCGGCGCCACGCTCTGGAAGTTCCAGAGGCATTCCTTCTTCTCGCCGTCGATATAGACCTCGATATCCTGCGTCCTGACGATGCCGATTCCCGTGTTCCTGACGATGACGGTATCCTTGTTCACACTGTCTATCGCCAGCTTCCTGCCAGCATCATCCGAAAAGACAGACGGCGAAGGCGGAAGGGCGGACACTTTCTTCGTGTCGAATGCCATGAAGGACACGATGAAGAACATGATGAACATGAATCCGATGAACATGCCCATGGCAACGGCGACTTTTGACATCATATCCACCTTTTCAGGGCTTTGTGTAAAAGTGAAGCCATTGGCATGCTTTGCAGCCAATGGCTTGTCAGTCAGTGGGCATCAATATGATGCCCACGACTTTTTACACAAAGCCTCTTTTCAGCACGAAAAACAAAGCAGGCAATAACAACATTATCGCGGCGCTAATTAAAATTATTTTCGCCCCCTTCCTCAGGCCTTTTTCCGCCAGTCCCCATACAAGCCCCAGGGCGAGGCCGCCAAAATGCGCCATGTAGGATATGTTCGACGTGGAATCCGTGAGGAATCCGTAGGCGTTGTAGAATGCGTAAAGGATCCCGAGGAAGGCAAGCGGGACCGGCACGGCAAGCGGGTATATGGAGATGTCAAGCGGCCTCACGAGCATGCCGGCGCCCAGCAGGGCGAATATGCCGCCCGATGCGCCGATGCTCACCGAGTTGAACGGGTAGAAAATCAGGGACAGGAGGTCGCCAGCGAAGGCGCCGAGGAAGAATATCGCCAGCATCTTCCCCCTCCCCAACTCGCCTTCCACGGCGATGCCGGCGAACACCAGCACAAGGATATTGGAGAGCAGATGCTCAAGATTGCCGTGCAGGAATATTGAAGTGACGAGGACTTCAGGATGTCTCAGGAAATTCTCCCCGGAGAAGCCGAAGCGCTCCGCATCAACGTCAAGGATGGTTGAGGCGAAGAAAGACGCCGTGACGGCGGCGGCAAGCAGCAGCGTAATCTTCATGGAAAGAATTGTCGGAGATATGATATAAACATCTTTGCTCATTCGTGCCTCAGCACCCTGCCCGACGTCGGCCTGTCAAGGCAGCCTATCATGTGGAGCATGGTTGACTTTCCGGAGCCCGAAGGGCCCATTATCGAAACAAACTCGCCTTTCTCCACCTGAAAACTGACATCCGACAGGACGTTTATGTCGATATCCTCCATCCTGTAGGTTTTGCCCACGTTTTCCAGGCGTATCATGCGTCTTGATAAGACGTGAAAATATAAAACATGGAATGCGCATTACAAAGAAATCACAAAATACATGGAACGGACGGAAAACACAATGGAATCTGCAGATTTGAACAACTATTCCCTGCCAGCGAAAAGTATTTTAATGACTGGTGAGAAATGAATGAATATCGCACGCTTTCGCATGCGGAGAAATATCATTTCAAGTCTGGACAACTTGAAAAGTGGACACGGAATTCAAAATTGCTGGACACAATTTTGAAAGGTTAGTGGACTCTTTCTGTAAAATGAATATGCATATAGCGTATAAAAAGGGTTTCCATTGCGGAAACTATATGCCGTGCTATACAAATTCACACCAGCGGAGATGATATGATGGCGGATTTCAGCAATGTTTCGGATTTCGAGGCGGCAAAAGCCCGCATAGCGATAGTTGGCTGCGGCGGGGCCGGCAACAACACTGTGACAGCGCTTTTCCAGAAGGGCATAAGCGGCGCCACCACGATCGCGATAAACACCGATGCGAAGCACCTCTCAATCACTAAGGCCAACCAGATGATACTTATCGGAAAGTCCCTGACAAAAGGCCTCGGGGCGGGCGGATTCCCGGAAGTCGGGAAGAACGCGGCGCTCGAGAGCAAGGGCGAGATAAGGCAGGCCCTTGACAAGGTGGACCTCGTTTTCGTGACATGCGGCCTCGGGGGCGGCACCGGCACGGGCTCGGCGCCTGTAGTCTCAAGAATCGCCAAAGACGCCGGGGCCATCGTGATAGCCGCAGTGACGCTTCCGTTCAAGCTCGAGGGGGCGAGGATAAACAAGGCGGAGGAAGGGCTGGCGGAGCTGAGGAAGAACTGCGACACCGTGATAGCGATAGAGAACCAGCGCCTCCTGAAGCTTGCGGGAAACCAGACGCTGAAAAAGGCGTTTGCGGTTGCGGACGACCTCATCGCGACCATGATAAAAGGCATAACCGAGACGATATCCGAGCCTTCGCTCGTGA
>JACPJX010000043.1 GCA_016187365.1 Candidatus Aenigmatarchaeota archaeon
GTATTTCTTGCCACTTAACGTCATGCCTGCGACCAAAAGAAGTATTACAACGACGACGATTCCTGCGACGTACGATTTCTTCATGCAATAATGTAAACTTATGTGCTTTTATACTTTATTAAGCGGATGAGGATTTGGGACATTCCACCGCAAACAGCAGAATAAAAAGTAGATTATACACAATAACGGCTGTCGCGCCAGAATATAGTCATCCTGATTTTCTTTCCTTTTATGCTTCCGCGAATTCGCCATAAAATTCGCATTCTCTGCATGGTTTCGGCAGGCCGAGAGGGCATTTGTTTGTTTCCGAGCCTGTCGGAATGATTTCTTCAAAATATCGCCTGCCTGAGCAAACCGGGTCCATACAAATATATTCATCAGTCAGAATAAATAGATAACGCTATCACCGGCTTTGCACTTAAAGTGAAGCCATTGACATGCTTTGCAGTCAATGGCTTACCCGTTAGTGGGCATCAGACAGATGCCCACGACTTTAAGTGCAAAGCCGCTATCACTTTATCGGAGCGCGGCGATTTTCTTCAGCGCATCCACGAATTTGTCAACCTCATCCCTCGTATTGTAGAGGTAGAATGATGCCCTCACAGAGCCTGCGATGCCGCGGCTGGCGAACCACGAATGGACGCAGTGCTGGCCTGAGCGCAGCATGATGCCCATCTCGCTCGCCATGAGCGCGATCTGGTGGAAATCGATGTCTTCGATGTTGAAGGAAAGTATGCCGCTTCTTTCGGATGCGCGAGGCCCCAGAATGCCCACTCCTTCTATTTCGGACAGGGATTTTGTTGCGCATTCATTCAACCCGGTTTCATGCCTTTCGATATTTTTCATTCCTATGCCATTGAGATAGTCCATTGCGGCTGCATGCCCTATGGCGCCTGCATAATTCTGCAGGCCGGCCTCGAATTTTTCCGGCGGCTTGAGGAACTCGGCGCTCCTGTATGTGGTGCGCGACACGGTGTCTCCGCCTGTCATGAACGGCTCCATTCCTTCAAGCAGATCGCGCCTGCCGTACAGCACTCCGATGCTTGGCCCAAGCATCTTATGCCCTGAAAAGGCAATGAAGTCCGCGCCTATGCGTTTCACGTCTATTTCCTTGTGCGGCGCGCTCTGGGCGCAGTCCAGAAGAACCTTTGCTCCTGCATCGTGCGCCATTTTTGATATTTCCTTTGCAGGATTTGTGACCCCGTCAATGTTTGAGGTATGGACGACAGAAACGAGCTTCACGCTCTTGTTAAGTATTTTCTTGAGGTTCTCCATGCTGAATGTGCCGTCTTCGTTTGTCACTATCACTTCATGCCGGGCGCCGCATCTTTGCCATGGTATAAGATTGGAATTGTGCTCCTTGTCTGTTGTGAGCACCGTATCATTTTTGCCCAGTTTTATGGAATGAGAAACGAGGTTTATGCTTTCCGTCGTGTTTTTTGTAAAGACAATTTCGCCATGCTTTGCGTTTATGAACTTGGCGGCTTTTTCCCTTGACTTTGCGTATTCCTCTTCCGTCCGCTTTCCTATCTTATGCATGCTCCTGCCCGCGCAGCCCGGGAATTCGTAATAGTATCTTTCCATCGCCCGCACGACCTGAACCGGCTTGAGGCTCATGCATGCATTGTCAAAGTAAATTATCTTACCGTCTTTCAGTATCGGGAAGTCTTTCCTCAATTTTTCAATGTTCATTTAAATTCCTCGTCTATTATTCTGGACAAATCATAAAGGCTTTTCGGCCCCACGACATATCTGCCGTTTATGAAGAACGTCGGCGTTCCGTATATCCCTGATGTGATGCCGTCGTTGTAGTTTTCGTCTATTTTCGGCGAATATCTCTTTTCTTCAAGGCATTGCGCAAATGCACTTTTGTCAAGACCTGCAATGAATGAAAGCTCTATTAATCTATTTGTTGTGAGATTGTTCTGGTTCTCGAATATGAGGTCATGATACACGAAGTCTTGCCTCTGCTCCCATGCGCAGTACGAGGCCTCGCCTGCTATGCGGCTGCCTTCGTGGTTCGGCAGGGGGAACACGCGGAAGACGAACCTTATTCTACCGTCATATTTGCGCAGCATTTCCTTTACTATAGGCTCCGTCTTCTTGGTGTATTTGCATGCGTAGCAGCCGAATTCCACCACAGTCACATCGGCATCTCCGGGCCCGATGTAGGGGTTGCCTATGCCCGGCCCTGCCGGCAGCAGCTCCCTTGCCAGGGACGGGTCGAAACACGACTCATCGCTTTGCGATACGCTTGCGCTGTCAATATTAAAGATGCAGAACTCGCTTGAGTCGGGGCCGTTGCAGTTCCCGTATGCCCACCAGTTGTACACGCCTATGCCGGTCATGGCGATGCTCGCGAAGAGCATGATGATGAATATCCATGAAATCAGCACGAATCTCCTGAACACCAGCTTGGAAAGGGATGGGCTGACTTTCATCAGGTTAGCCGTGATTTTTGCCTTCATCTTGTTGTCGAATTCCGTGTCGCACGGCTTCAGCATGGCCTGCCTCTTTATGCAATGGAGCGATTCGCGGAAATATGCGCGGTATTTCGCGGAGAATATGCCGAGTATCCCGAATATCACAATGCCTATTATGCAAAATACCATCGTTATTGCTCCATTTTCTATACGTGGAATAAAAGATAAAAACTATCCAAGACATTCCGCATACTGGTCAGGATGGTGTCCCATGTGCTGCCTCCACGACTCGTCCGTGTATCCGGGCGGCGTCGCGCATTTGTCGGGCAGTTGTGCTGCCAGTGCCCTTCTGTAGTCTGCCTGGCTGTATTGCGGGGTGAGTGTTGTGTACAGTGTGAACGCAAAAATTACTATCCCCACCGCCAATATGGCGTACAGCATCATTTTTTCTTCCATAATATCACCTCCGTCTTTTCTATCGCAAATATGACAGCCACATAAATGGCGATGGAACTCCCGGCGACAAGGGTTATGGAGTTCTGGTAGAACGGCGCGCTCGCCACGAGCAGGCCGAGATTGAAAATCATAAGTTTCACCGATACAGGTTTCTTTTTTATCATCAGAACGACCGAGAGCAGGAGGAAAAACAGCCCCATGAGCCAGAAATATGTGTTGTAGTCCTGCAGGAACATGAGCGCCGTGTCGGAGATTATTATACCGAACACCGCGAGAAGCGATGCCGCGCCCACGCATACCGTATGGCAGACGTTGTGCGTGCTTGCTATCGCCCCGCCCCCGGATGCGCTTCCGAGGAAGCCGAAAAGTTTGTTCTGTTTTTTTCTCTTCATGTCAATCACAGCGTTGTCAGCAGCAGTATGGCGCCGAGGATTATCATCATGACGCCGTTTGCAAGCTTCATGTATTTCTTGCCGCTTTTTTCCCATTTGTCGATTTTTTTCAGCGTGCGTCTGTTGAAGGCGAGGAGCAGTATTGCGACAAGAGGCATCACGAAGAATATGTTGTAGATTACTAGATACGCGAATCCCTGCCAGAATGTTGTGCTTATGGACAGCATGCTTATGATGCCGACATATATGCCGCCTGAGCACGGGAACTCGCAGAGCCCTACAAGGAAGCCAAGCACAATAGCAGACGGTACGGTTGCCCTAGTCATCCAGTTCTTTATCCTGCCTGTCTGGGAGCCCGGA
>JACPJX010000044.1 GCA_016187365.1 Candidatus Aenigmatarchaeota archaeon
AAAAAGGAGTTTGATAAAAAGTACAAATAACGTCATTTCCTTTCGAATCTTGGCAGCCTGTCTATAGTCCCGAGGTCGGTGCCGTCAAGAAGGTATACGCGGGCCGAAGGCAGAAGGTTCTTCGCAATCGGGCCTATGAATTTTTGCTCGTTGACGATTGAAGCGCCGCACAGCTCGTTGAAGGCGGGCATTATGGTAAGTTCCCTGCCGTCTTTCATGATGCCCTGAACCCACGCCGGCTCGACGTATATCGCGCCCATCTCGTCCTTCAGCTTCACGTGGGGCTGGTTGTGGCCGATTATTATCATGTTTTTCTTCGTGGCAACTTTGCGGTGGCCATGGGTGAGGCAGTATCTGCCGATGGAAAGGGATTTCCTGACAGGAATCTTTCCGACAATGCCCTCTATCTCGCCGTCGTGGTTGCCCTTCACTATGACAATCTTTCTGAAATTCACGAGCGAAAGGAAGTCGGGCACCTCCCTCTCCTCCTGGAATGATGCAACCGGTATACGGTGCTTGACGTCGCCAAGTATCACCAGACGGCTTGTCCTGGTCCTTTTCTTAATGGAGTTGACGCGTTCGGCCATCCTGCTGACCTGCGACGGGAGCGAGATGCCTTTCTCCCATATGTCCCTTGTTATGCCTATGTGCAGGTCGGCTATCACGAGAGAGGAATCTATCTTTATCGCGGGCTCGTTCCTTACGAAGGCGGCTTTCATGCCTAAACTTGCCTGCAAAGGCTTAAAAATGTATTTCCCATATATTTAAATAATTTCCCATTTATATAATAAAAGTGGGAAATATGCAAATCACGAAGCTGGATGAGAGAGGAAGGCTGCTAATAGAAAAAAATATCCGCGACAAATACGGCGACGAGTTTGCGGTATTCGAGGCTCTGGGTGAGATTGTGCTCATACCAGTTCCGAAAGACCCATTAAAGGCATTACGAGAGGAAGGCAAGAAGCTTCCGAAGAACATGTCCGTCAAGGAACTGAAAGTCATGGCAAGAGAGCTTGCCCTAAAAGAAGTTCTTGATGAGATAGATGAGAGAGAGAAAATGCGCAAAGAGCATGAAAAAAGGAAGCGATGAGAAATGCCTTATGCGGACAGCGATTTTTTCCTTGCACTGATAAAAGAGGATGACTGGCTAAGCAAAAAAGCTGAAAACATCCTCAAGGATTATAAAGACCAGATATGGACAAGCAACTGGGCTATTGTAGAAATTCTCATGCTGGCAAAAAAGTTTGGTCTTGACCCTGAAAACATAATCCTTTCCATAAAAAAACTTGCAATAATAGAAGGCGATATAACGCCTGTTATTGCCGCTGCCCATTTAATGAAAGAAAAAGGCATGAATGCATTTGATGCCTTGCATGCGATTACATGCAGAGATAACAAGATAATAAGCTCCGATCCTATATTTGACAGAATAGGACTTGAAAGAATCTCTCTTGAAGATTTATAATAAAACAAGCATATAATAAATCATGAAGGCTGCACTGCTTCTTCTCGCATTTTCTGCAATTGCCGTGGCAAGCGAAGTCAACATAGGAAGCGTGGACATCGTGAACGGCACGCTCGTCACGATGGACATAGGGGCGACGCCTTACGGCGGGATAAACGGCAGCATCCGTCTTCGGTTAGGAAGCAGCGAATGGTATCCCGATTCGGTGTGGCTCATGCCTGCTGACACGAGCATATCTGACTTCAATTACACGGGCAGGACATACAGGCTGCCCACAAACATGAACATGACGAACAACTGCATCTCCAGCATATACGAGTCCGAAAGCGGATATGCGTTCAAGGCGACAGTCAAGGAGCAGGGGAAGTTCTGCATACTGGCTGACGGCGGGAGTTACAGGATAGTGGCGGAATACTGATGAAAAGGGTTTTGGCGGCGATTGCAATAACGTCTGTGCTGTCACTTGCGATATTTTATGCGGGCCCGACCGGGAACATCCTTGGGAATCCAGGCGGGGAAAAGTCCTACGCAGAAGCCGGGACGGCCGAGGTCGAGAACGGAGTCATGAAGGAAATGGACATAATCATAGACCTAACCCAAACTCAAACGCCCGAAAACCCATCCTGAAAAAAAATCTATATAAACAGGAGGCGTGGATAATTATCATAGATTGACATGAAGAAGGGTATAACGCCTGTAATAGCAATAATTCTCCTGCTTCTGATAACGATATCGATGGTAGGCTTCGCCTTCGTGTGGTTCTCCAGGGTAGCACAAACAGCGACCGAGAGCACCGAAAAACAGCTGCAGACCGAGCTCAACAAGCAGAACAAGAAGATAGCAGTAGACAACCTCCAGCTTTCGACCGCGACCGACACAGGGTGCGTGTCATTAAGGAACATAGGCAGCGTCAGCATACCTGCAGGCGAGATAAAACTCTACGTGGACGGCGCGGCCCAGAGCGGATGCGACACGCTTGCCCTCGCAGCAGGCGCGACAGGCTCGTGCGCCATATCCCTTAATACATGCAACACGGGCTCGAACAAGATCGTAAAGGTGACGACAGGCGGCAACCAGGACCAGGTCACATGCAGCACCCAGCCCGAAGGAAGCTGCGCAGGCGGAGGCGGCGGGGGCGGCGAAGGAGGCGGCGGAGGAGGCCCGCCACCACCACCGTGAGGATGATGAACATGAAAATAATTTTAATCTTGATTACACTGACGGTTCTGGTTGCAGGATGCACCGGACAGAACGCAGGCACGCAGGCGGACACGCAGGAAAATGCGCAGCCGACAGGAGCGCCTTCAGTTCCATCGAACCCTGAAGGCGTCGGAGCTCCGGGCGGAGCGCCCTCAGCGCCGGGCCAGCCGGGCGGGTAGAAAAAATTCCAATATGAATGAAAAATCTATATAAACGGGCCCACTGAAACTATAAAGAAGAGTGCAAACATGAAACGGATGAAAAAACAAAACTCGAAAAAGACTTCCCGGAACAACAAGTATTTCCTCGAAGTCGGGATTCTCGCCGCGCTTCTCGCCGGCGCCCTCGGATTCAGCTACTATTCGGATTTTGTATCGACGGGATACGCGGTGACGCGCGTCCAGGGAATCGCCCCGGCACTATCCCTGCCGTCATGGGCGACGTGGGCAGGCGTGCCATGGTCGCTTTTCACATCAAATGCAATCGCGGATATAGTTGAAAACGAGACGCTCATACGTGCGGTCCCGGACCCCGCAAGGTTCAATGAAGATAACAAAGATGTGAACTTCAACATAACGGCGCAGGGCGACTATGTATGGAAGACCGGCTGGCTGTACAACGGGACAAGATGGGTGTCTTTCAATTTCACCCCGAACGAGAAATCGGGCGGCTCTGGCCAGTATTATTCAAGCGGATGGATTACGAATGCGTCCATCGCGACAGTAAACGGCCAGAACAATTCCAATTTGAACAGGCTCACGCCCGGAGGCTACTGGTTAGTCGCCTACACCTGCCAGTACGTGAACAGCCAGTGGAAGTGCGGCTGCCGCACAACGACCGACTGCGGCAAGTGGCAGCTGCAGAACTTTGTAATCAACAGCAGCTCCAACCTGAATGTAAATACAAACCTCTTCGACGACTACCTGAATGCGCCGCCGGCTGAAAGGCCGCTTCTTGCGGAGCAGATCGCAGGCGGGCAGCCTGTCAATGTACCCAACGTCCTGCCGTCACAGGCTGATTTCAACGGCGACAGAGTGGTGAACTTCAACGACTTTTTCCTGTTTGCCGATTTCTTCGGCCTCACGGTTGTTGAAAATCCGGATTTGCAGAAATTCGACCTTGACGGCGATTTCACGGTGGACCTTGACGACTTCTTCGGCTTCGCAGCCCACATTTCGAAGACAATCGTCGTGCTACAGCCAGGAGGAAGCGTAATGATAGCAACCGATAAATTTTATAATCTCAATGTCACATTGGTCGGCGTTTCCTCGGAAACAGCGGCCGCCGTGAAAGTAGGAAGCGAGCAAAAGACGGCCACCAAAGGGGCAACAACAACAATCGGCGGCGTTGACATCTTCATCGAGGACATAACATATCTTCCATCAGCAGAGCCTCCAAAGCTGGCTGCGAAGCTGGTCTTCGTCGGAACAAAGATCTGAATGCCGGTTTCAATTCTAATGACAAGGCAGAAGCATACTAGAACATCTTCTGAAGGTCTCAAACTTCAGCCTTCGCTTTCTGCATCAATTTCCAGGCACGGCTGACTTCTTCCTGAAGGCCTTCCGGCGTTTTCATCTTCAGGGCAGAGAAGAACCGCTCGACAGGCTCCTCCTTGTCAGGGCGCTTTGTCACCGACAGGACGCCGTTTTCCGTCCCGTAAACCGGCCACAGGAGGCATTCTGTTGCCAGGCGGGCGATCTCTACCGTGTTCGAAGGCTCGTATCCCCATGAAGGATTCGGCGCCAGCACTTCTATAAAGGAGAAGTTCCTGAAAGAGAAGGCCTTTTTCATCTTCGCCATGAAGTCCTCGTAGAATGCGACCGAGGCTGTGGCGGCGTAGCCGCGCATCATGCCTGCAAGATGCCTGAATGACGGGGAATTGCGGTAGCAGATGTAAAGCATCTCTTCCTTCATGCCGGCAAGGTCAGGCAGGCACGAAACCGTCGCCATCTCGTCGGCAAAGACAACGACCTTTGCCTTGTCCTTCAGCGCATTTGAAATGCCCTGCGCGAATCCTGCCGGATTCTCGGTACATACCACCGGCACCCCGAGGCCGCTGCGCGCCATTACCGACGCCACGCCTGACGCCACAAGGACGAAGTTGTCAAGCGACTGCAGCACAAGCTTGAGCGCAAGCATCTCGCCCGAGCCCGGCATCACTGACGTTGTGCCGAAGACTTCCCTCTTCAGATGACTTATGTCAAAGCTTTTCACTTCCCCCTCGGCAGTCCTGTACTCAAACGGCAGCTCTTTCTCTTCCATATCTCACACCAGCATTTCTTTCAGATTTTTCTTCAGGTTTTCAACCTTCTCCATCACTCTGTCAACCCTTGACTCGAGCAGCTTCTCCTGCCCCTCCAGATAGTACCATGTCGAGTATTCGAGGAACTTCCTTCCCAGGCACGCCCGCTTCACGCCCAGCCCGCGCCTGGAGCATATCAGGAAGACCTCGTTGTGCTTCGGGAATTTCGCCTTTATTTCGAGGGCGGGTGAAGGGCCGTTGCTCCTGAGGAACTCGATGAACCCCGCAGGGTTGCCGACATCAGGCCTCCTGATGCCCCTCACCCAGTGGTAGACGCATGAATATGACAGGCCCAGTTTTTGCGCTATGTCCTTCACCGCCGCGCCGCTTTCATGCATCTTTACCGCGTCATCATAATGCCCCGAGTAAAACTCCTTTCCCTTCCTCATCTTCATCATGATATGGCTCAGCAGCTACCCGTTGCACTCACTGCGAATGAATGCCGCATCATAGATGCGGCGGCTCACCTTCGCTCGTTCTGGGACAGCGTCTTCATCGCCACTGAACTATTGGAGGCGATGTTATATAATACCTGATTATCCATCCGGCTGACAATAAACCTAGAGCCACAGTCTTGCGGATTCACCTTTCTTCAGTTTCGCGAACACGTCGCTCACGTCTTTCTCCGCGATGCGCTTCCCGGACGTTATGAGAGTTATGTCGCCCTGCATCCCGAGAAGGCCGCACGTGTCTATGACGGCGGTTTTCTTCCCCTTCAGGGCCATGGCGATGCCCTGGTCGAACGGCTTCAGGACGCTCACCCTGAGCATGCCGGCTTTCTCGTTCCTTCCCCTTAGGTAATCGACAACATATCTGACAACCGCCGACGCCTGCCCGAAGCAGACGAAAACATATTCCGCGTCTTCCATCCTGTAGGACTCGAAAAAGCCGCATTTCCTCTTGAACTTGCCGTCCCATTTCTCGAACGCCTTCCTCATCACCTCATGCGCGTTTTCCATGGCCTTTGCCTGCTGGAGCCTTTGCTCTGAAATATCGTCCGAAGGGAGGTTGAACGGGCAGGGCTTCCTGGCGTCAATTCTTGACGGAAGTTTGAGTTTCGGCAGGATGTTTTCCACCGCCTGCTCGGTGGGTATTTTTATGACTTCCCTGAGGCCGGGGTTTTCAACGTTCATGACGGCAGGCAGAAGGACGCGGCTGTCTTCGCATATCTTATACGCAAGGACCGTGCTGTCCACGATTTCCTGCCGGCTTTCAGGAAGAAATATTATGGCATTGCGCGCCATAAGGATGTCAGAGCAGTCGATCTCCGGCTCATTGACCGCAACAACGGGAATTCTCATTTCAGACGCGGCGGCGATTTCCATGCCGACTCCGGATACAAACGCAATTGACCTCTTTTCGCACAGCGTCGAGCCGCACGCCGCCGATACCGGAGAGAAAGAAACCGACATGCCGATTATTTTCCCTACCGGATTCCTGCCGAACGCAACTTCGGCGCCGGAAACCTTTGCCGCATAAGACGCGGCCTCAAACCCGCCTACGAGGTCGTTCATCCGCCTTCCTCCGCTATCGCCGTAGTGGGGCATTCCCTGAGGCATATCAGGCACCCGTCGCATTTCTCATAGTCCACTGAAGGAAAGCCCTCCTTTCCGGATTTTATGGCATTTTCCGGGCAGTAAACCACGCACCTGTAAGTCCTGTCGCACTTTTTCAGGTCTATCACGGGCCTCGCCTTCCTCATGGCCGGGGGCTTTTCGCCCGGCGCAGGCTGCTGCAACGCCTTTGCGGCGTCGTATTTAACGCTCTTTTCGTCTATCATCATTTCACGCCCTTGTAACCCTCTTCAAACGCGCTGTGGAGGATTTTCTCGCCGCCCAGCTCCATGTCTATCGCGGAATTCATGCTTTTCATCGAGACCTTCGGGAATATCTTTGTCAGAGCGCCGAGAAGCGCCATTTCAGGGATCGCGGACTTAATCGCATGGCACTTTGTTTTCACGTTCTTTGGGGAGACCTTTTCCTCCGAATTGGAAAATATTACGCACCCGTCCCTCAGTCCGTCAAACGCCTTTGCCGGCACCTTTTCGTCCAGAAGCACCAGATAATCGCAGGGTTCCGGCAGTCTCGACCTGACAACCTTGTCGGCCTTTACATATGCTATATTATAGTTGTTTGGCTCAAGCGTCCTTGTGGTAAAATCAACGACGTCAAGGCCTGAAAGGAAGCATGCCCTGCCAAGGACGCGCCTCGCCCTGTCAACCCTTTCAACCCCCCTGCCGTATACCTTGAACATCGCCATATTTATCCCCTATTATTGCAAAGGCCCAGAATGAAAAGAATCAAACGGCAGGCTTCTCTTCCAGCATCTCTTTCTCTTCCTCCACGGCCGCAGGAGTCACATGCTTTATGAGCACTATGTCCCCGACGGACTGGACCATGCTGAACGGGACTATGATGCCCTTCTTGTCCCCCACCATAGACGCAAAAAACGAGCCCCTGACGGCATCAATGACTATGGACTTGACCTTGAATTTTTCCAGGTCCAGGCCGACGTCCATGACCTTTCCGCAGTAGGAGCCCTTGTTCGTAAAAACATCCTTCCTCGTTATGTCAGAGAAGCTCTTCATATTCGCAGGCATTATTCATCACCAGTCCTTTTCATATCTTATACCAATCAAAATATTTAAAGAAAACCGGATTTTTGCATATAAACGACTTAATCAATATTAATTCTTCACCGTTGAAAATAGTATAATGCTGGGGTAGCCAAGCTAGCTTTCCGCCGGAGGCGGGGGTCTTGAATGGTCCACGGCGCAATCCTGCACGTGCAGGACGCCATGGTTTGCTAAACCTGTGAGATTAACTTCTCGCGAGGGTTCAAATCCCTCCCCCAGCGCTTATGGAGACAACGCTGTGCTACGTGATAAAAGACGGCAAAATCCTGCTCATCCACAAGAAAAGGGGTTTCGGGGCCGGGAAGGTAAACGCGCCTGGGGGAAGGATAGAGGAAGGGGAGAGCCCGGAGCAGTGCGCTGTCAGGGAACTCCGTGAGGAGATAGGCGTCACACCGGCAGGAATCAGGAAAGTTGGCATCAACAGGTTTTTCAACGGCAAAGAGCGCCTGATGGTCCACATATTCACGGCAAGCGGCTTTGACGGCGAGCTGAAGGAGACGGATGAGGCTGAGCCTTTCTGGGAAAGCATCGACAGCATCCCGTTTGACAGGATGTGGGACGACGACGTGCACTGGTTCCCCTACATGCTCGAAGGCAGGACATTCGCAGGAAACTTCACGTTCAGCGAGGACTGGAAGGAAATAATAGAATATAAAATTGAAGAAACGGGTCAGTGGTCTACCGGTATGACCAACGGCAAATGACGTCGCCCTATGACTAGTTCAGGCGATTACAAGGCGAAGGCAGGCAGTTCGATTCTGCCCTGACCCATGAAAAAGAGAGGTGGTAAAGGATCAGCAAATTAAAATTTTCAATAAACGTCATCCGGACGTACAAGAACTGGCATGAGGTGTTTCTGGACCACCTGAATTTTTTTCCCATCTATACGAAAAAGATATACAGGCTGCGGAATGGCACCAATATCGAGACGAGGGCCAGGACAACTGATCTGGGAACCCTGCACACATGCTTCATCGGGGAAGAAAACAGGGTATCTGAAGACATGCTGGGAAGCAGCCCTGTCATAATAGATATAGGCGCTCATATAGGGATATTTTCCGTATATGCGTGCAAAAAAATACCCGACTCGAAGGTATACAGCTACGAGCCGTTTCCCGACAATTATGAGCTTCTGAAAAGAAATATAGAGATCAACAATCTGGGCGGCAATATAAAGGCGTTTAATTCCGCCGTCTTCAGCAAAAAAGGGAAGAAAAGCCTGTATTTCAGGAAAAGGTACACCGCCGGCTGCACACTGATGAAAGACACGAGCCACGCGGATTCTTCCGCCGTCACGGTAAACTGCACAACAGTGAAGGATATCTTCGACTCAAACAAGATAAAAAAATGCGACCTGATGAAAATAGACTGCGAGGGCGCCGACCATATAATACTGCGCTCAATACCCAGGCAATACTTCAAGAGAATAAATATGATACATACAGAGTTTCACGCGCAAAATGAAATAAATGCCATGAAGAAGGTATTCGACGAAATGAACTTCAGCACCGAGATAAAGAGGTTTGCCGGGGGCTACGGGAACATATACGCAAAAAACATGAACTGAAAGGCGGTTGAACGGGGTATCCATATGGGAGAACTAGAGGACAGCATAAGAAAGATGGACTTCAGGGCGGTGGTGTTCACCGCGATAATAACAGCCCTCTCCTTCGTCGTGGGGCTTTTCTGGCGGGACGCGATATCGGAGACGATAAACGCTGTCATACCTGAAGGCGAAGGGCTTTTCTACAGGTATTTCGCGGCGATGGTCGCCACCGTCATCGTTGTAATAATCGCGTTTTTCCTCATAAGGGCGCAGAATGTCGACATCGAGAAAGCCGTGAAAAAACTCGGAGAAATAGAAAGAATGAACGAGAAAAAGAGGAAGAAGGCGGTAAAAAAGATTCTTTCCTACAAGATATGAATGGAAAGAATCTTTGTCGTCCCTGCAGGCGTCCTTCCAAGATTCCAGGGCTTCATGCCGGCTGACGACGCTGTAATAGAGAGGATAAAGGAGCGCGGCTTCTTCGCCGACAGGCAGAGCGTGGAGAACGACTTCTCGCTGAAGCAGATAATACCGTATACCGTGTTCACAATGGACGGCAGGATATTCACGATGCGGCGCCTCGCCAAGGGCGGGGAATCCCGCCTCCACAACAAGGGCAGCATAGGCATAGGCGGCCACATAAACCACGAGGACGGGGAGCCGATAGAGGACGGCCTGAAGAGGGAGTTCTTCGAGGAAGTCGACTATCAGGGCACGTTCCAGCCGCGCCTTCTCGGTTTCATAAACGACGATTCCGACGACGTCGGGAAGGTGCACTTCGGCCTGGCCTACGTTGTCAAAGGAGATGCTGGAATAGAAGTGAGGGAGAAGAACGTTCTGGAAGGCGCAATGTCTGGGCCGGATGATATAAACAGGGATGCTTTGGAGAAGTGGTCGAGGATAGTTCTTGATGCCTTGATGAACGACTCCGATTTTAGACATTTAAAAACACTCCCCGACTAATTGCTTTAGAAATCGCTCCGCTCGTCTAGACACCTTTTCCAAAAAGCTGTACCAAAAGGGAAGGTGGGAGATCACGGTCAAGGATATCGGCCTTTCAAGCCGGTGACACGGGTTCAAATCCCGTGCGGAGCATTTAAATATCGTTTAATTTCAATCTTTTGCCTATCCGATATATATCGGATAGAATATTTTTTACCCTATCCGATATATTTAAGTATTTTGCCGCATATCATAATAAACATGATAAACCAAAAACTCTACGAAAAATTAGTGAACAAAAAAAAAGAGCTGGACAAGCTTAGGCCTTTTCCTAAAGCGGCGCTGCAGGAACTGAAAAATCAGCTGGAGATTGAATTGGCTTACAACAGCAATGCCATAGAGGGCAATTCGCTGACACTTCAGGAAACCCGCCTCGTTTTGGAGCACGGAATAACCATAAAAGGCAAGAGCCTCAAAGATCACTTCGAGGCTATCAATCATAAGGAAGCTATACTGTTTGTCGAAGATTCGTTAAAGGAGGATATAAGTGAAAAACTGGTAAAAAAACTCAATGAATTCGTCCTGGATAAGATATACGAAGAAGAAAAGGGCCGCTATAGAACTACAAACGTAAGGATACTCGGGGCAATAAAATCCCCGCCTCAGGCAGAAAAGGTTCCAAGGCTCATGAATAGCTTTGTTGAATGCATAACAAAAAACCCCGACAATCTTAACATAATAGAGATGGCTGCACTTATACATTATAAATTGGCAGAAATACATCCTTTTTCAGACGGCAATGGAAGAACAGCAAGGCTTCTCATGAATCTATTCCTCATGAAATATGGATATCCGATAACTATAGTATTGAAAAATGACAGGAAAAAATACTACCAGACGCTGAAAGAGGCTGACAAAGGGAATATTAAGCCGTTCATGGATTTTATCGGCTATTGCATAAACAGAAGTCTTGGCATCTACCTGTCGGCATTCAAAAGGGCATGGAGTATATCAGCATCAAAGAAGCTGCCAAAGGGACACCATACACGCAAGAATACCTCAGTTTATTGGCAAGAACAGGCAAACTGGATGCAATAAAACTCGGCAGGAACTGGATTGTAACAAAAAAGGCAGTTGAAAACTACATAAAAACTTTGAAAAAGGAAAACATAAAATAGATTATATAAACTCTGCCAATCATTAGGATGGCAACAGATTTATCCTGGACTCGTCGGCATAAGGATGCCTGGCCGCTTTTATCTCAGGTTCGAATCTCCAAAAGTCCATGAGTGACACTAAATCCGATTTGAATGCTCCCAAAATTCTGGAACATCGTTTCAGCTTGGAATAATGAATGGAGCATTTAACTTTTATAAGCAATCTGCAGAATTAGTTCTATGATAGAAGTCCAGTTCGCCTGCAGGGACGAGAAGGAAGCGGAGCGCATCAGCGAAGCATTGGTGAAAGAGCGGCTGGCCGCGTGCTGCAACATATTGAAGGCGAAGTCCGTCTACATATGGAAGGACAGGCTATGCAGGGAGAAGGAATGCATCGTCTTCGCGAAGACCTCGGAGAAGAAGGCGAAGCAGTGCGAGGCGCGCATAAAGGAGCTGCACAGCTACGAGCTGCCTGCGATATTATTCGTGCCGGCGAAGGCGAGCAAAGAGTACGAGAAATGGGTCAAAGACTCTGTAAAGTGATTTTTATATCTTGTAGGTTAAATCCTCATATGCAGAAAGAAGTCATTTCGCAGAAACAGTTCCTGGAGATGCTGGAAAGCGGGACAGCGAAGTTCAACGATGTTATGATGCAGTTCTTTGATATCCACGGCACCAAGCTCCGAGATGTTGTGTTCGAGAACTGCGACATCAACTTCTGCACGTTTTCGGACTGCGA
>JACPJX010000037.1 GCA_016187365.1 Candidatus Aenigmatarchaeota archaeon
GATACAACCGCCATTATCGCCCACGATATCAGCGATTCAGCCCCCGCATAGCGGGCGCCTATCGAAGGGAGAAAATAAATCCCGGTGCCCAGTATGCCGTTTATGAGGAGAATAAACAGGGTCTTCCTTCCTATGCTCTGCTTCAGTCCCATAGAATTAGTTGGGCGGGGCGGTATATATTAGTTAAATTATTTTGAGCTGTTAAATAAAATTCAGTTTTAAAGTCAAAAAATTTTACCTTTTGAATGTCATCCCATTTTTGCTTTTCTGAATCTCAATCTCCAAACCAACCGCACCTGCATGTCTTTTTAATAAATCTTCCTTATCAAATCCTATCGTTATTGTTTTACCCCCAATATCTTTTGGGTTAATGATAGTTACAGCTTCATATGAACCATCATCTTGAGTATAAACAAAGGTAGTAACATAAATACCATGACTTTCGATAAAAATATTTATAACTTCAATTTCTTTATCCATTTTAGTCAACCACTTAAATTAGTTTTTCTTATTATCTCCCCTTTCAAATAGACCTCCAAAAAGACATAACAAAAATCCTGCAAAGAAAATTGTGCCTAAAAGGAAATTCATTCTATTAGCAATAAAAATTGTTTCGGAATTACTGTAATTTGAAACAACCATTAACGCCAATGAGATGAAAAAAATGAAAAATATTACCGAAAATGAGTACCATTGTTTTTTATTCAATTCAATCCTTCTCCGCTAATCATTTCCTATATAGAACTAATAAGCCTTATTTCTTAGAGTGCTTCTTTTTTTCGAGACCTTTAGCTATCATTCTAAATACATCCTCATTTCTCCTCACAAACTCCTCCCACTTCCTCACGCCCTCGCTTTTCTTCTCGTCTTTCATAACAGTAATAGCATTTTGATAAATTTAAGCGTTTCAGACGCCACATACTTCTGTTTATTCCTTCTTCCTCACGACCTTCTCCATCTCGAGGATAGCGAAGAAGGCCAGCATGGCTCCTACCACGACAGCCCAGTGCTCCAGATCAAGGGGCACCGTGTCGAATATCCGGTTCAGGAAAGGCGCGTTAATTACAACAGCCTGCAGGATGAAGACGGATACGAGCGCCATCACCATCTTTCTGTTCCTGAGGTAGCCTATCCTGTGTATAGGCCCGCTTGAGCGCGTGCTCATGGCTATTGAAACCTGCAGGAACACGAGGGTGGAGAACGCCATGCTCACCGCAAGCGCGTAATTGTACAGATAATAATAAAATATGCCGAGCGTTATGAGCATCATCATGATTCCGGTCGTTGTTATATATGCCATGCTCCGCCTGCCGAGTATCTTCTCGTCCCTCTTTCTCGGCTTCTTTTGCATCGTGCCGGGCTCGCCCGGCTCGACGCTGAGGGCGAGCGCCGGGAGGCCGTCGGTGATGAGGTTCATCCACAGAATCTGCAGCGGCAGGAGCGGCAGCGGGAATCCTATAAGGATTGCGGTGAATATGGTGAGGACTTCGCCCATGTTGCACGCAAGGAGGTAATAGACGAATTTCTTTATGTTGCCGTAAATCTCCCTGCCCTCCTTCACAGCCTCGACTATTGTGGCAAAGTTGTCGTCCGCGAGGACCATGTCGCTCGCCTCCTTCGAGACGTCGGTGCCCGATATGCCCATCGAAACGCCTATGTCGGCCTTCTTCAGCGCGGGCGCGTCGTTGATGCCGTCACCTGTCATGGCCACGACATGCCCCTTTTTCATCAGAACTTCGGCTATCCTCACCTTGTGCTCGGGCGAGACCCTTGCATAAACATAAATTTCGTCAACCATGCCGCTGAAAGATTCGTCACTCATCGATTCAATCTCTTCGCCTGTAAGGACTTTGCCGCCGTCCGCGATGCCGAGCTCCCTTGCTATCGCGAGCGCCGTGTTCTTGTGGTCGCCTGTTATCATCACGACTTTTATTCCGGCATCCTTGCACTGCTGTATGGCGGCCTTGACTTCGGGCCTCGGAGGGTCTATCATGCCCTGCAGCCCGGCAAAGACGAGATCCCCCTCCCTGTAACTCCTGCCTACGCTTTTGAACGCGAAGGCGAGGACGCGCAGCGCGGCGCCGGTGAATTCCTCGTTAGCCTTCAGTATTTCCTTCCTGTCACTATCCGTGATCTTTTCGATGCGGCCGTTTTTGTATATTCGGCTGCATCTCTTCATGACCTCCTCGACAGCGCCTTTCGTGTGCATCGTCCTGTCCCTGCCCTTCTGGCACACGACGGACATCATCTTCCTTTCGGAATCGAAATGTATTTCATGAACCCTTTTGCCTCCGACTTCGCCATGGCCGAATTTCCTTGCGGACACAAGAAGGGCTATCTCCGTAGGATCGCCGACAGCGCTTTCGCCGAGCGACGCGTTGTTGCACAGCATGCCTATGCGGAGGAGCATTTCAACCGCGCCGTCTTTCTCAATCTTCTTTTCATTCTCCAGAAAATCGCCTTCAACTGAATAGCCCTCGCCTGTCACGCCTATAACGCGGCCGGGAACGTAAACCTTCCTGACGGTCATCTCGTTCTTGGTCAGGGTCCCGGTCTTGTCCGAGCATATCACGGTAGCCGCGCCCAGCGTCTCCACTGCGGGCAGCTTCCGTACGATTGAATTCTTCTTCGCCATCCTGACAAGGCCGATGGCAAGCGTTATCGTGACGACGGCAGGAAGCCCCTCAGGTATGGCGGCGACGGCCAGGGAGACGGCCACGAGAAATATCTCCACCGTCCCGAGGCCCCTGAAAATTCCGGCGGCGAAAACAGCGGCGCACACGAGGATTATCAGAAGCGCTATATTCCTCCCGAGGATTTCGAGGCTCTTCTGCAGGGGCGTCTTTTCCTCCGCTCCCTGAAGCTGCTCTGCTATCTTGCCGAACTCGCTCCTCATCCCCGTAGAGACGACGACCGCAGTGCAGGTGCCGTAAACCGCGGTCGTCCCCATGTACAGCATGTCCTTCCTGTCGGCCACGACCACGCCGCCGACAGGCTTCGGGCTCTTTGTGACGGCGGAAGATTCGCCTGTGAGGACGGACTCGTCAACCTTGAGGCTGGAGCATTCTATTATGCGGGCGTCGGCAGGAATCCGGCTGCCTGCCTCAATGTAAATGACGTCGCCCGGCACCACAAGCGCCGCATCTGTAAGCGCCTTTTCCCCGTTCCTCACGACTATCGCCTGCGGCACGGCAAACTTTTTCAGCGATTCCAAGGCCTTTTCAGCCTTCCTTTCCTGGACATAGCCGAACAATGCGTTGAGGATTATTATGGCAAAAATGACAGATGAATCCAGGACCTCGCCGACAGCAAAAGACACGACAGATGCTATTATCAGGATGACGACAAGGAAGTTCGCAAACTGGTTCAGGAAAAGACGGAAGTTCGATACCTTCTTTTTTTCCTCGAGCTCGTTGCGGCCATACTTGTTAAGGCGCCTTGAAGACTCTGGTTTTGAAAGTCCTTTGCGGCCGGACTCGAGCGCCTTGAGCGCCTCCTGGACCGTCATGCTGTGCCATTCCTTCGCCATAAGAATTCATAATATATCTGATGGCTTAAAGCCGCTTCAGCTTACAACTATCTTCATGAAATCCTTCGCTATTTTTACCCCTTCGTAACCCTGGACCTTTTCCCTGAGCTCCTCGGAACTCTGGTACCGGCGGCTTATGTGCGTGAGCACGAGCTGCCTGACGCCGGCTTTCTTCGAAATATTTATGACCTCGTCAAAATTGCTGTGCCTGTAATTGTCATCCGCTGCATCCTCAAAGAAAGTGGAGTCATGTATCAGGAGGTCTGCGCCCTGTGATATGGTTACCATGTTTTTGCATGGCATTGTGTCGCCGGAATACACGACTTTCTTCCCCTTCTCTACAGATGAAAGGTCTTCAAGTCTTATCTTCTTCCCCTTCCACAGCGCAGAGCCCTTTTCCTTTATGTCGCGGTAAACAGGGCCTTTCGGCGGGAGGCCCATCTCCTGGGCTTTGAGCTTGTCAATCTTTATCCTGTCCTTCTCGGCAAAGGCATAAGCCACGGCAGGTATGCTGTGCTTCACCGGCACGGCAAGAACCTGGAACTCGCCGCCATCGAGGATGACCTGCGGCGTCGTGCCCTCGGACCACGCGTCATGCGCCACAACATCATATTTCTTGCTCCAATAACCAAGCTCTTCGAGGATGTCCACAAAACGCGCGGCTTCTGGCCCGTAGATGTTCAGGGGCTTCGTCCTGCCCTCGAGGTTCATCGTTTCCATCAGGCCTAATATGCCGGCAAAATGGTCGGCGTGCCAGTGCGTGATGAAAATGTCATCTATTCTCATGAAATTCACGTCTGTAAAGAGGATTTGCCGCTGGGTGCCCTCGCCGCAGTCAAAAAGGCAGCTGTATTCCTGTTCCGACCTGTATTTTATGTGCACGGCCGGATGCCCCCTGTCCTTTGTCGGGACGCCCGCAGTCGTGCCGAGAAACGTGACTTCTATCTGGGTCATAAAAGAAATTGTCCTGGAAGGTTTTTATAAGACATCATCTGTCTTTCCTGAATTCTCTGACTTCTGCCGCCGTTATTACGCTGTCTTGGTTTGCGTCCATGCCTTTGAGAGTCTCCGCTGTCAAAGGGCCGGCAATCTCGAGAAGCGCGTCAACTGTTATTGCATAATCAGGCTCCTCGGATATCGGCCTGCTTGAGAAATAAAATATCTCCGATGGATCCCTGGTTTCAGAGACTTCCATGGCTTTTCTTGTAAGTTTGTATTCTTTCCACTGCGGCGCCGGCGATGCGCATCCTAAAAGGCAAACAGATACGAGATAAGGCAGGACTCCCATGAATTTCTTTGTTGTCCGGAGTTTTTATTTTTTATAATTCATACTCTTCTGGAATGAAAGAGCAGTTCGAGGGGATAAAGCGCCTTCTCGATGAAAGAGGGTTAAGATACGAGGTAAGCGAGCACGAGCCCGTGTACACGTCCCAGGACGCCGCGCGCATCCGCGGAGAGGACATCAGGACAGGCGTGAAAGCCCTGATTTTCAAGACCAAAGATTCCTTCATCCTGTGCCTTGTCCCGGGCGACAGGAAGATAGACATGAAGAAGATGAAGGCAGTAATAAAAGGCGATGCGCATCTCGCAAACCCACAGGAAGTCCTTGAATGCACCGGATGCGAAGTCGGCAGCGTCCACCCCATAGGCGCGATTATGGATGTCGGCAGGACATACGCGGACAAACGCATCCTCGACAACGAGTACGTCAACTTCAATGCCGGGCTGCACACCGCCAGCATACGCATGAAGAGCAAAGACTTCATGGATATTGTGAAGCCTGAGATAGTGGACTATTCACGATAGACTTCAACATCCATCACAATGTGCCATCTTCGCGGGGCGATGCTTTTCACTTTCTTCTTCTCCAGGACTCTGAAATTTCCGAGCGCCTTCAGGTCTTCCGCAGGCTTGTTCCAAAGTTCATCCCCGCTATATGAATTGTGGAAATGGACGATGCCCCCGTCTTTGAGCATCTTCAGGGCAAACGGCAGGAAGCGCTCGGTGCCGGGGAAGTATCCCATGATGAGCCTGTCGGCAACGCCTTCAAGAGCGGCTTCCCTGCAGTCGGCATTTACTGCCTCGATGTTCGAAAGTTTGTTGAGCTTTATGTTTTCCTTGAGATACCTGAAGGCGACCGGATTTTTCTCCAGGGAATAAACTTTCCTCACATGCCTTGCGAGAGGCAGGGAGAAATAACCGATGCCGGCGAACATGTCGACAATCACTTCGTTCGTACCTGCCTGCTTCAGAAGGCGCCGGCGCTCGAAATGGTTTCCCTTGGAGAACATCACCTTCGCCGCATCAAGATTGTACAATATTCCGGACTCCTTGTGGGTCGTTTCTGTGCCGTTGCCCCCGAGCTTTAAGATTTTTGGCCGGCGGAGCTCTCCTTCGACGCCTTTTATTTCACAGACTGTTTTAATATAAGGGTAAAGTTCCAGCACGGCGGATGCTATCTTCTTCTTTTCCTCTCCGGAAGCTTTCATGAGTTTCAGAAGCATTACATCGCCCAGAACCTGGTAACTGGCGGGTATACTGCCTTCACGGATGCCTGTTTCCCGCGCGATTTTTTGCCTGAAGTTCATTGTCTAGAATTGTTGCACAGGCTTAAGAAAACTTATTATACACGAAATCAAATATTTTAATGAAGACAAGCCGCTTGATTCTTGCGCTGGCCTTAATAATTCTCATCGGCGGATGCGTCCAGCAGCAGAAAGAAGTCATAGACGCGGACGCTAAATTCCCCTGCGAGAACGACAACAGCGTGCAGAGCAGGGGTTATATTCTGCTCATGGGACTTGGCGACCATACCAAGGAAGTCTGGGCTGCCGAAAAAATCCTCATGGAACAGGACCCCAAAACGCGATTTGTGCTGATATACGACCAGGATGAAAATTCTCATATTGAAAACATCAGCAAAAAATTCCTCGCCGACGCGGATGCAATTCTCACGGAGAATCCGGTTGAGGAGCTTGTCATCTTCGGCTCCAGCGCAGGCGGCGTGACATCCTCTTACTCCATAAGCCGCCTTGACTTTTCCGGACCGGTGGCTCTGCATACACTGGCTTCTCCTATCGGCGGTTACGACCTCACAGGATGGAAGGCCCAGTTTCTCGGCGACAGGCAGGGATTTCTGCGCGACATTGCCATCGGATTCGGGCCGTTTGAAAAGCCCGGAGACAACGTGAAGGTATATCATCACAAGACTGTCACAGATACCATACTCAAGGATTATTATTGCGGTGATATGGCGGCGTTCTGCGACGTGCGCGAGATCCAGAACAACAACATAGAGGGCAGCAAGGAGTTCTACTATCCGCAGTACGACCATGACACCATAATGGGCGCAGTTATAAGGGACGTACTGAAATGCTACAATCCAGCTATTGAGGAATCGCTTCAGAAAGAAACGTCATCTCCCAGGTTAGGCAGCCTCTGCATAGGGGAGGAAGCATGCAATATCTTCTGCAAGGACAGCATGGCCAAGTGCCAGGAATACTGCAACAGCGATTCCGGAAATCCCCTGTGCCAGAAGCCTTTTGCATTTCAGATGAAATTAGTTGAGGCGGAGCAAGAAACACGCCCAGAGACAGTGCAGAAAATTATTGAGGAACCGAAAGAGCAGTGCAGTGGAACCAAGACGAAGTTTAGCCATGCCCCCGTGAACCTTGACAAAACCCTGGTTATGCTCCCTCTGGGGCTGACGACAGGCAATCACGTGACGCCCATTGACCACCATTATTTCCAGAACTTCAACAACGACGGGTTTGATATTGAAGTCTACTCGCCCGGCGACGGCTACGTAACGGAAATAGGCCACATGCCCGGAGCCAAGGAAGGCGAAGACTACAGGGTCGTCATAGAGCATACGTGCACTGTTTCCAGCATCTATATCCATGTCGGCACTTTGTCTGAGAAATTGAAAACAAATGCGGTATGGAGAAATGGCTACTCAAGCGTCAGAATACCTGTCAAAGCCGGAGAAACCATCGGCTTCTATGAGAAAAATGTTGATTATAACCTTGTCGACGAAGAATTTGTGCTGAAAGGGTTCATAGTACCCGAGCACTATGATGGAGAGTCGTGGAAAATCCACGTGCCAAATACGTATGATTACTTCAACGAGCCTGTAAGAAGCCAGCTTGTTGAAAAGAGCGTGCGGACGGTGGAGCCGATAAGCGGAAAGATAGACTATGATATCGACGGCCGGCTTGTCGGGAACTGGTTCCTGGAAGGGACGGGCGGCTACGGAAACGGTGGAATCAGGCCCGAATACTGGAGCACGCACCTGTCATTCACCTACAACGGCTACGACCCTTCCCAGATAATTGTTTCAATTGGGAACTTCAACGGCGAACCGAAGCAGTTCGCCGTCAAAGGCAACTCACCTGATCCGGCTGACGTGAGCACGGCAAGCGGTCTGGTAAAATACGAGCTCCTGCCTGATTTTGACTACATAACAGAGGGAGGAAGCTCCTGGGACAGAGTTAGCTTTGCAAAAATTTCAAGAGCAGTTGGAACAGGCAGTGTGTCAGGTGTTGTGCTTGTCCAGATGACCGGCGACAGGAAAATCAAATTCGAGGCATTTCCTGACAAAACATCTTCTGAAGTATCCAGGTTCACGCAGAATGCCAAGACTTACGAAAGATAAACGACTTTTATAAACCCTTCCGCGAATTCATAATATGCTGAAAATATTGAACCAGCCGCAAGCCGAATGCAACGCCATACCAGACGGCTTCGTGGACGTTCCGGAAGAAATAAGTGATAAAATAGATGCAAAACTTGACTTCATGCGCGAAAAGACGACACAGATGGGATACCGCTTCGTGGGCAGGCATTCCGCGATAAAAGTCTGCAACTGGACGAAGGAAAGCATTCGGGGCAGGAACGTCTGCTACAAGAACAAGTTCTACGGTATAGAATCCAATCAATGCGTCCAGATGACGCCCGTCATGTTCTTCTGTAATTTCAACTGCCTGCACTGCTGGAGAAACTTCGACTACATGCTCCCCAGGAAGGAGGAGCAGTGGGACGATCCGAAAGAAATTTTGGACGGCTGCATAGACGCCCAGCGCAGGATACTGCAGGGCTTCCGGGGCAACGAGAACGCTGATTTCAGAAAACTCGAGGAAGCGATGATGCCGAAGCATGTCGCCATTTCGCTTTCAGGCGAGCCTATGCTTTATCCTCATCTCCCTGAATTCGTGGACGAAATCAAAAGCAGGGGCATGACCGCGTACCTGGTGAGCAACGGCACGGTGCCCGGGATGACGGAGCGCCTGCTTGAGCACCAGCCGACCAACCTTTACATTTCCGTATATGGAACGACGCCCGAGATGTACAAGCGCACGGCCGTGCCCA
>JACPJX010000021.1 GCA_016187365.1 Candidatus Aenigmatarchaeota archaeon
TCCGCGAAATTTCTGAGCATCGTCCTGCCGTTCTCTGTGTGCGTTACCTCGGGATGGAACTGCACGCCATATCGGCTGCCGCTTTTGATTGCACCCGGCACGTCCTTCTTCGTCACAGCAAGGATGGAAAAATCGCCGTCATGCGTTATGGAGTCGCCGTGATTCATCCACACTATATCATCGCTTCCGAGGCCGTGAAACAGGTCGCTGTTGTCGCGTATTGACATCCTCGTCTCGCCGTATTCCCTTGTCCTCCTGTGTATGCCTGCGCCCAGATGCTTCCCCAGAAGCTGCATTCCGTAGCAGATGCCGAGAACAGGCACGCCTGCGGAAAATAGTTCCGGGTCATGCGGATACCCGTTATTCACGCTTTTCGGTCCGCCTGATATTATTATGCCGGCTGCATCCTGAAGGCCGGAGACTATGGCATCGCTTTCCGCATATCTTACGCCGAAACCCATGTCACGCAGCCTGTTGCCGATGAGGTCTGTGTGCTGGCCGCCGAACTCAAGGATGTAGATGAAACCCATTCGACTTGTTTGTCATAAAAATATAAAAATCAAACCTTCTCCGCATGCTCCGGGAGCATGTCAGGGATGCCGTCAATGATGCTGTATTTCAGGCGGCACTTCGTGCACACGAGGTGCGTTTTTTTATAATCGAGGTTTCCCTTGCATCTTGTGCACGCGAGCACCTTGAGGAGGTCTTTCATCGTCTCATCTCTTGTAGACATTCTTGTCCATTATCACCCTGTCGGTCTTCACGGCGATGCCCTTCCCTTTCAGCATGTCGCTGCTTCCCATTCCTGCGTTGCCTATGCTCACGAGTTCGCCCTTCAATGTGAGAACAGCGACGAGCTCGTCCTTTGCGATGCCTTCCTGCACGCGGGATACGCCAGCCGTGTACAGGGGGGAGCCGCTTGCCACGGCATAGACCGCCGAGTCTTTCATTATGACCTTTTTCAGGTGCTCGACGCCGGCCTCGACAGGCAGTATGAAATTGCGTATGCTCTCGTCGCCGCTTTCCTTCCATTCCGCATACGCGTCTGCGACTTCGTGCATTTTCGCTGTCATGCTTTCGCCGAACCTGCCGGCCCGCGTCCGCCTGAGTTCCGACATGTGCGCCCCGCCTATTTTCAGCCCGATGTCGTGGCAAAGTTTCCTGACGTACGTTCCGGCCTCGCATCTCACCCTGAACGCGACGTTCCTCCCGTCAATGTCAAGTATTTCAAGGCCGTAGATATCGCGCGTCCTCTCGCGCCTGGCGACGGCGCTCCGCACCGGGGGCATCTGGCGTATCTTTCCGGTGAATCCCGTGATGATTTTTCTCATCTCGTTTTCAGGCACGTCCCTGTGGAGCTTCATCACGCCTGCATATTCCTTCTCCATTCCCTGCAGCGCGGGCATTATCTTGCACGCGTTGTTCAGGCATACCGGCAGGACGCCGCTGACCATCGGGTCGAGCGTCCCGGAGTAGCCCGTCTTCCGGGCATGCAGCACTTTCTTTACCTCGGCCGCCGCGTCCCTTGAAGTCGGTCCCTGCCACTTGTCGAGAATCAGCATGCCGTTCTGGAGCATCTCTTCGATGCTCCTTGAGCCGGGATACCCGCCGTAATTGTAATCCGCGATGTCGTAACTTTTTGTCAGGAACATCTGTCACACGCTTATCTTCATGATTTTCCTTATAACTATCGCCGCTGGTATGGAAAATATTATGTACCACCCGAGCCAGCCCACCGCGCCGTTGACCACCGGGAGAGGCACCGGCAGTCTGGCAACAGTCGTGCCGGGATAGACGCCGGAAAGGAGCGGGAGGAAAATTATGACTATGATCATGGATATTATCATGGGCTTCATGCTCATCCTCATGAGCGCTCCCTGTTCCTGCATCATCTGGCTCATCGCCTTCTTCGACTCTTCTGTATTGCCTGATTTCTGGCTCTCCTTCATCTTTTTGCTGAGTTCCGCTATCAGGTCTTTCGTCTCCTTGGCCTTCGTCTGGTTTACCAGTATCCTGTAGAATATGTTTATGATTACAAGCATGAAAAATGAGAAGAGTGAAACGAATATTATGGGATGGAAGATGGACGCTATTCCTTCAAGCATGGTATCACTTTTTCCCTTGAGCCTGCTGCTTTGACGCCTTTGTCCCGGCCTTCTCCGACGCCAGCTCGAATTTCTTTATTCTGAAGCCGGTGCCGGCCGTGTGCTTCTTTCCGCAGACGCCGCATTTGTACCTGAAGTCCGTCTTCCTCGTGGGCTTCTCCCTCCCCTTCGGGTTCTCCTTCGGGAACGAGCCGTAGCCCCTCATCTTTCTCAGGAACCTCCTCTGGCTTCTGGTGTCCTGCCTCCTCGGCCTTCTTTTGGCCTCTTCAACCGAATGCTGCGTATGCTTCCTGCAGAACGGGCAGTATTTTTTCTGGTTTTTCGGTATTCTCATTTTATTCGACCTTTTCAATAACCCCTTTTTTCAGCAAAAATTCATTTAAAGGCCTTGGTATGCTGATAACCTCATCCTTCCTGAGTTTATATGCCTTCATGTCGGGGCCTATGAATTCCGGGAGTTCCCTGACGACCCTGTAAACATCCTCCCTCTCCTCTTTCTCTTCCTTCGGGGTTTCCTTTCTGTTCACTTCATGAATCAAACTTTCCCTGAATCCTCGCATGATGTCAACGAGCCTGTTGAAGACTTCCTCCTCGTCTTTCATCAGCGTGGCCGGAGGCGCGGCGCCGGTTGCTGTCTCGAAGACGCCATCGAGGATTTTTTTCTGCCGCGTCTCGAATATCTTCCGTATGCTGTCCCTGATGCGCTCGAGCTCGTTCATGTCAGAAAGGGTCTTCTCCTTTATCGACTCTTTTTCTGTTTATGTAGTCCCTGAGATCCTGTATGAAATCGGCGGGAAGTTTCTGCAGCTTTTTCTCGTTGCGTTCCATCCTTTCCACGTCGCGTATCTTGTCGAAAGTGAGCATGAGAATATGAAGCCTAAAAATTATTTAATGACCTTGGAGCACATGCTCTTTGACTTGTGGTTTTTGAGCATTCTGAAGGTCTCGAACTCCTCCCCGCATACGCACGAATAGCCGCGGCGCTTCCGTTTTCCCGCTTTTCTCATCGGATAGTTGACGGGGTTCTTTATGGTTATCATGGGCCTCCCGCACGTTTCGTCCGGCATGCATATCCCTATGTCAGCGTAGAACGAGGCCGAGGAGCAGTTTGCAGGCGGCGAGGCGTCCCTTCTCTGCGCATGCCTGAGATGGCCGGATATTATGGAAAGCGGCAGCGGCGGCCTGTTGACTTCGTTCCACTTGTATACCCTTTCCTCTATCTCGCTCCATTCCCAGTTCATCATCCTCAGAAAGTTTGTCAGCGTGAACAGGCTGCGCTTCCTGCCGTCGGCCATCCCCCCGAGGATTGCCTTCATGCACGGCGGAAACGCCTCTTCATGTATCCTGCCGTATACCTTCCTTTTCCGCGCGGGCTTCTCCTCAGCCTTTTCCGCGGCCGCCCAGTCAATGGCGTCAAGAAGCAGGCCGGAGGCTTCGCTTTCTTCTCCCTGCATTATCTCGCCGAATTTTTCCTTCAGGAGCACCTTCTCG
>JACPJX010000036.1 GCA_016187365.1 Candidatus Aenigmatarchaeota archaeon
ATGATGGCCTTTACAACGCCTTCAACCCCCAGATTCTCGGTTTTGCACGTGCCGCGAAGGACTATTTTTCCTTCCGGTAGCCTTATGTCATCGCTGTTTATTGTGCACACCGCAACGCATGGTTCCATTCAACAATAAAAACAGCAAAATCCTTTAAAGGGCATGCTTCATGCCTGCGGCACGCTGTTCACAATTTGGCAGTTCATGAAACTTATAAACGCTGCGGCAAAACTATGTATATGAAAATACTTTTTATCAGGCCCCCGCACCTCGATTTGCAGACGATGGAGCCGCCGAGAATAGGAATACCTCTGGGAACGCTGAGCATAGCGTCTTCCGCTGAAAAAAGAGGGCATGATGTCAGGATATTTGATTCGCTTCTGTACCGGAACGACGTCGCGGACAAGACGCATTTCGGCGCATCTTTTGAAAGGATAGGGCGGGAAGTTCTCGAATTCAGGCCGGACATCATAGGCATAGCAAACCTATTTTCCACGCAGATGAAAAAGGCCCTGGCAGTTACAGAGCACATAAAATCCGTCTATCCGCCGGCAAAGATAGTGGTAGGCGGGCCTCACGCCACCTCAAGGCCGGAGGAATTCCTTGCGTCCCCGAGCATCGACTTCGTGGTTCTGGCAGAGGGTGAAAAAACCATGTGCGACATAATAGATTATTATGACGGAAAGAAAGATCTTTCCGGAATAAGAGGGATAGCCCACATGAAAGACGGAAGGATGGCTGTGCAGCCGAACGAATACATACAAGACCTCGATTCCATACCATATCCTGCATATCATCTGATAGACATGGACAGGTATTTTGACCTCGCAATGAAGGGCTTTGGCTCTAGGTATACCGACATATTTCATGAGCCAAAGAGGGAGGTCACGGTCATAACAAGCAGGGGATGCCCGTATGAATGCATATTCTGCTCCATACACCCGACTATGGGGTACAAATTTAGGTACCAGTCGCCGGAATACGTGGCAGGGCATGTCGAGCTTCTGGTGAAGAAATACGGCGTCGAGTTCATACATTTTGAGGACGACAACCTCACGCTTAACCAGCCAAGGTTTGAAAAGATACTCGATATACTGTGGGAAAGGGGCATCCGCTTCGAATGGGACACGCCGAACGGCGTGAGGGCGGATGCGCTGAATTTCAGGCTTCTTGAGAAGATAAAGCGTTCCGGAGTCCGCGAGCTCAGAATAGCGATAGAATCCCCGAACGGCCACGTACTGAATGACATAGTAAGGAAAAAACTAGATATCGGAAAGGCAGTCGAGACGATGAAAAACTGCCGCAAACTCAGGATACCGCTGAGCGCATTCTATATCATAGGATTTCCGGGGGAAACAAAGGAAAACATAAAGGAAACCCTGGATTTTGCGTATGAGATGATGAAGAAATACGGTGTCATGCCGCATCTTCACATAGCAATACCATTGGTCGGCACAGAAATGTACGACATTGCAAAGGAAAGGGGGTATCTGACAAGCGAGGACTATACGTCAGGCTTCATACAGGGAATGGGGAGGATAAAGACCGAGCACTTCACCCCCGAAGACCTCAGGGAATTTTCCGTGGAGTTCTACAAAAAGGTCAGGAAAGTTTACCTTATGCGCAAGATACAGGACCCGGTGAAAATGCTGAAGGATGTCGGGGTGTTCGTGAGGCACCCGAAAAGCACCATACGCATAGCAAAGATAGCGGCCGGATATGTAAAATGATTTCTTTGCATGACTATATGGAGTTTATGTCAACCCCGACGGAATCGGCGAATTTCTTCCCTATGTTGCCGTTGTTGCTTATGACATCCTTTAGATGAAGGAATTTCCAGTCCCCCCTCGAAACCTTCCATGCTATGTATGGAATGCATCCGGCGTCCTGCCATTGCTTGAGCTGCATGAGCTGTTCCATGCCGATGCTGAAAGCCTCTTCCCTCGCCTTGCATTCTATCACAAGAATCCTGCCGTTCTTGACCGCTATGATGTCGGGGGACGCAAGGCTTGTGCTGCCTGAGTGCGGCGCCCTCATCACCATGTATCCCATGCCGGAGAGTTCCTGAAGCATGTTTCTCTCGTTTCTATACCCCTTTGCGTATTTTTTGACCATGATAATAATTCCTGCGCGGCAAATAAATCTTTTGGCTCTGTAGAAATGCTCGACAGAAAGCATCGACGTAGCGGTATACGCGTCTCGCGTATCTGCAGAAAGCTACGCTTTCTGAGATCTCAGAGAACTTCGTTCTCTGCAGATACCGCAGCTAGGGGTATCTGCAGAGGCATCTTTTAAGATGCCTCTGAGATGCCAAAATTGCTTTGCAATTTTAAGCATTGTGAAATCACAATACCCCTCACGTCGATGCTTTTTACTAGGTTTTCTACAGAGCTAATCTTTTTATTGCGCCCTGCAATACATTAACTATGAAAATAGATGAGACAATTTCTGAAAAGAACGTTGTCATGGAAAAAGACGACCCGTACGGATTTTCCATGAAATTGATGGATAGGATGTCGGAATTCGGCCATGTCACCGAGCGCAGGAATGAGTACATGACGGACGGTCCTGAGCACAGGAGTTTCGTGGAGTTCGACGTTGTTGACGTGATGGACGACTTTTCCCGCATACAGGTGTCGGTCTTCATGGATTCCGTCCAGAAAACCCTGTCGATGCGCGTCATATGCAGCTTTGACGTGAAGGCGGACGAATCTGGGTTTATGTCGTCAATGCTGTCGGAATATTACGTCGAGAATATATACCCCGCAGTGCGCAGGATGTCGCTGGAGAAAATAAAGGCGGTCGAAAAATTCATAGAATCCGGCATATGAAGTGGATTTTAAAAAGTTTGTGCATTACAATTAATATACAGATTAATGAATGGCAGTTCATGATTCAGTGTGGTTTCATGTTTAAGACTCATGATGCGCCCCTGTCAAGCGGCGTTATTGGTGTGGTCCGTTAGGCATACCTTTTTCTGCCATTTATAGCAAGAGGGTGATTTTAATGGCTAAATTAGCCCAGAATTTTGCGAAGTATGTAATCAAACTCAGGATAAATGCGAAGGGCATAGTGGAAAGGCCTGACATAATAGGGGCGATATTCGGCCAGACCGAGGGGCTTCTCGGCTCCGACCTGGATTTGAGGGAACTCCAGCACACCGGCAGGATAGGGCGCATAGAGGTTGACGTGAAGGCGAACAAGGGAAGGGCGTCGGCCGAAGTCGTCATACCGTCAAGCCTCGATGCAAGCGAAACATCCCTTATAGCGGCGTCGATGGAGACGATAGACAAGATAGGCCCATGCGATGCCGAGGTCGAGATAATTTCGGTAGAGGATGTGAGAAGCCAGAAAAGGCAGTACGTTGTCGAGAGGGCAAAGGAAATACTCAGGTCCCTCATGGACCAGGGGATGCCCGAATCGCAGAAAATATCCGAGATGGTAAAGGAGTCTGTCCGCTCATGGGAAGTCGTCAATTACTGCGGCCTCAGCGCCGGCCCTGACGTGCTTTCGTCGGAAGAGATAATAATTGTGGAAGGCAGGGCGGATGTCATAAACCTGCTGAAGAACGGCATAAGAAACGTGATAGCGATAGAAGGCAGCAGAATACCGCAGGAAGTGGCTGACCTGACGAAAGGGAAAACCACAACGGCTTTCCTTGACGGCGACCGGGGCGGCGACCTTGACCTGAAAAAGCTTCTCGCGGTGGCCGAGATAGATTTCGTTGCAAGGGCGCCGCCAGGAAAGGAAGTCGAGGAGCTTTCCAGGAAGGAGATATTCAAGTCATTGAGGGACAAAGTCCCCATAAACCAGACGAACCCCGAAAAGTCAGTTCCTTTAGAGAATGCCGAGCCTCCTGAGATGAAGAATGACGAAAAGGAGAGGGAGTTTTTTGCATCGGTTCTCGAGGGGCTTGTAGGCACCAGGGCGGCGTGCATAATAGACAGGGACATGCAGGTATTGGGCAAGGTCCCGATAAGCGAAATCGGCGAGATGCTGGACAACTTTTCCGGCGTTTTTGCAATAGTCTTTGACGGGAAGATAAACCAGCTTGTCGTTGACATGGCGAACAAAAGGAGAATATCATATGTCGTCGGAATGGGATTCAAGGAGCGCGTGAGGTCAGTCGGAACAAGGCTCCTCACGATGCGCGACCTGAAGCCCGGATCCGAGGACCCCCAGATGTATAGCGAAGCAATCAATCCCGGGGCATAAGTTCAGTCGTCGATGAGTTGCGGGATCATGTCTTCCGGTTTCTTTACGTAGACCACGTCGCCGCATTTCTTGCATTCCACTTCGAAAAATCTTATCCCCTCATTCTTGACTTTCATCTGGTTTCCACAGCATACTGGAAGCACATTTGCCACCTCTTCCTATGGATTATTGAATAAAGTTTGTTTTTGCCACAACATAACAATTGCAGAACGGTCATCTTTGGAGAAAGAATCATTCCGGATTAGAATGTGGCACACTTAGGGCTAATCGAATTGCGTATGCCGCAGCAATTGACAGCCTTCATAGGGATATTATTGCACACGGGTACTTAAATACTTTACCCACTTTGTGGGATTGAACGTTGGAGTGATTTTTATGCGTTCACATCGTAATTGAATCAATGAACAGCATATTCAGGAGCTACGACATAAGGGGCGTGTATGGAAAGGATATTGACGAGGAAATAATGAAAAGGATAGGGAAATCCTTCGCCGCATTCGTGAAAAAGGACGCCGTTGTGGCTATGGACTGCAGGCTTTCCAGCCCGTCTCTTTCTTCGTCTTTCATCGAAGGCGCGGTTTCACAGGGGATAAGGGTATTCGACGCCGGAATGATGCCACTCGGGGCCGGAACGTTCCATGCGTGGCAGTCTAATCTTGAATTTGCGTACATAACAGCGTCCCATCTTCCGAAGGAATGGGCCGGGGTGAAGTTTTTTCACCCTAACGGGATGGGGTTTCTTGAGAAAGAAAACACGGCTATATCAGGCATTTTCGAAAAAAATAACTTCGACGAAAAGGAAGTCCGCGCCGAAAAAGTTTCCCATGACGTGCCGGAAATCTATGTAAGGTATTTGACCGGGAAGATAGGCGCCAAAAATAAAATGAATGTCATAATAGACAACGGGAACGGAGTCTCGTCTGTAGTGACCAAAAAACTGTTTTCAGAGGCAGGACATGATGCTGACATGATATTCGAGGATCCCGACGGGAATTTTCCGAACAGGATTCCTGACCCGATAGACGGCCAGATCGGGAAGCTGAAGGGCCTGATGTCCAATTACGACATCGGCATAGCCTACGACGGCGATGCCGACAGGATGGTTCTTGTTGCCGAGAACGGGGTCTTATTGACGCCGGAGCAGACTTCTTTTATAATACTCGAAAAATTGCTGAAGACTGAATCCGGGCCAATTGTCGCCAATGTCGAAAGCACGCGGCTTATAAACGACATAGCGGAGAAATTCTCGCGCGACGTAGTGATGGCACCTGTAGGTCATACTTTTCTCATGCAGTACGTGAATGACCACAAGGCGTGCTACGGCATGGAACCCACAGGGCATTACTGCATACCGAGCATAGTGCCGTTCGACGACGCAATTGCCACATCCCTCTACGCTGTATCTGCCGTATCGGAAAGGGAGCAGATGCTGTCTGAGATCGTGAAGGACATGCCGGTGCACACGTTCAGGCGCGACAGTTTCGAGTGCCCTGACGGCGTCAAGTTCGAGGCGATGAGAAGCATGAAGGAAAAAATAACGAAATCATTCGGTGATGTCATCACGCTGGACGGCGTGCGCGCCAACATGCCTAACGGGTGGGCGCTGCTGCGCGTGTCCAACACCTCGCCGTACATACGCCTCACCGTCGAGGGCGACACGAAGAAGGACTTCCATGAAATCCAGAAGGTGTTTCTGGAAATCATAGAAGATGAATTCAAGAAGCGCGGCCTCGAGATGAAGGAGGAGCATGATAAAAAGTAATTATAGTGAAACAAGTAAATAATCCGGACATGTTATGACTTGTTTCACATATGTGCAAAGAGCGAAGCTCTTTGACATGTCAAAAATCTATGGTTTTTGCACATAGTTCGCAAGAGTATAATATTCTTATTATTTTCTTGCAGAACTATACAATATTCCGGCGCCAAAATTTAATTCCATCTGGTCGGGGTTAGTGAAAGTTTCTTCCTTCTTTCCTATTCTATGGCAGGCAGCAACGGTAAGGCCTTCATCGTCTTCTTCCAGAAGTCCTCTGTCAACTAGGCTGTCCATAACCCGTGATATTTCATCGGTTTCATAGTCATAACATTGGCAATGCAAATCCAAATAACCGCTGTCCATAAAGTCAACAACTTCATCTCTGCCAACATAGGTGCCGTCTTGACCCGTCTCGGCAACGAGGCATAGTACTGCCGCGGCGTCAATATCTTCATCCGCAAGGTGCTCTGTATCTCTCGTGTACGTTGAAAGTGCCAGTCTTATTTGTTCTCTGCACACCCTGTCATGCTCATCTTCAATATTATCGATTATATCGTAGTCGTCTGTATCCGTCATTCCGGCCCCCGGAGAGCCAATATGTGTAAGTTCCAGATGCCGCGCATCGCCGAACAAATCGGCCACTCTCTGAGTCTTATTGATGCGATTGCTTCCATGAAGAATTGCCCTGCGGTCATAACAACGGAACCTTTGAGGCTCTCTATAATCAGCGGCAATAAAGAAATCAAACACCGGCTGGCCAAGAATTTCGCTCAGGTATATCTCCGGCACCCCAGCGCCGTCAAATAGAAGATTGATGCGTTGTGTAGGTTCATCAAAACCATCGGCCAGTTCTCTCGCACCATCCAGAAGGCGTCTGAGATAAGGGAGTGCCCGGCGCCCGCCCCTGACTTCGGCTTCAACGGGTTCTATCCCAACTGAAGTATAGTGCATAGAACCGGCCCGG
>JACPJX010000040.1 GCA_016187365.1 Candidatus Aenigmatarchaeota archaeon
GCGGAAAGGGTGTGCGGACAAAAACCGGCCGGGACTGAAAAAGAAGGGTTCGATGCCGGTGCATTCATCGAAGAGGCTGTTTACACCCTGAGAGAACGGACAGGCGGCCGCGAGGCGGTTGTATACGCAAGCGGCGGAGTCGATTCGACTGTAGCAGCCATGTTAGCGAAGATGGCCGGAGTGAGGATAAAACCCGTTCATCTTGACATGGGAAACGGACGCAAAAACGAGGCGCGGCATGTGTCTTGGATGCTGTCGTCGCTGCTGGAGACCGATGTATATGTTCATGACAGGGCAGAGAAATTCATTGCAGAACTTCACGGGGTTGATGACCCGGAGCAGAAGAGGAAAATTTTCTCCAGACTCTATGCGGACACAAAAGAAGAAGTCGATGGAATGCTCGGGCTTTATGACGGCGCCGCCCTCATACAGGGGACAATAGCCACGGACAGGAGAGAGACCGGAAGGGAGGCCGGCAAGGGAACTGCCAGAGACTCCGGTACCGTGGATACCATAAAGACGCATCATAATGTCGGCGCCGAGAGGCATTTCACAGGCCTTGTAGTGTCGCCCCTGGAGGAACTCACGAAAGAGAGGGTAAGGATGGTTGCAAGGGAGATCGGAATACCTCCTGAGGTATCGGAACGCCAGCCGTTCCCCGGCCCCGGCCTCTTCGTAAGGTTTGCCACAGGATACTATATTCCTGATACATTAGTCGCAGATGAAGTCAGCGTCATTGCATCTGATGAAGGATACCGGGGCTATGCCCTTCCGAGAAAGGGCGTGGGCCTCAAGGGCGATGAAAGGGCTTTCGAGCATGCAGCTTTTCTATCAGGCGAAAGGGACTGGGAGGGCGTCAGAAGGGTGGCAAAACAGATGATAGAAGACCTCCCGATTTCGCGTGTTTTGTATTTTCCGCATGAACGCGCGTTTTCCCAGATGAATTTCTGGAGCGGAGGCTATGACTTGAGCATGGAGAATCTTGACAGGCTGAGGGATGTCACGGATGTTGTCGAGCGCACCATGGACGACTTCGGCGTGCGGGCATCGCAGACGCCAGTCATAACCTTCGGCAGCAATGCCGGCTGGATAAATGTCATAAGGGATGTCCAGTCAGAGGACTTCAGGACATGCAGGCCGCTGAAAAAGCCGGAAGAATTCCCGTGGGAATGCTATGACGAGATAGGCAAAAGGCTGAAAGAAAGGCTTGGCGACGAGGCCGGCCTGACGACTTTCGACGTCTCGGACAAGCCCGGCGGCACGACGGAATGGGAATGAAGCGCCGAGAGGGAGATTTGAACTCCCGCTCCCGTTAGGGAACAAGCTTTCCGCTTTTCCGTGTTTCTTGTTCTTTGATCAAACTTTCTCTCCAAGAAAGTTTGTTCCAGGCTTGCGCGTTGGACCATTGAAGATCCGAAAGACTTCCTTTATGGATTAGCTCCGCCATCTCGGCACATCTATAATGAAACAAATGAAGAAACTATAAGAAACAAAACCCTATATATGTTATCATGGCGTTTGAACCGGTGTTACTCTTCCAGATAGCCCTCATACTTCTTGTAGCGAAGGTCTTCGGCGAGGTCGCTGAGAGGCTGAAGATGTCCGCAATAGTCGGCGAGATAGTCGCCGGGCTCGCGCTTGGGCCGCTCCTGCATTTCGTGGCGCCCAATGAATTTCTGGGCCAGATAGCCAATTTCGGCATGCTCTTCATAGCGTTCCTCATAGGCATCGGCATAAAATTTGGCGAGGGAAAGAAGGACATTGCCGACGGCTCCGCCATAGCCCTTGCCGTTTCTGCAGCGTCATTCCTGGCAGGCACGGCTGCCGGATTTTATATGTTCAATTCGATCGGGATAGGGCTTTTTGTCGGCGCCGCGATGATGGTGTCCAGCACGTCAGTCGGGATAAAGTCGCTTGCCGACGTCGGCGACATAAGGAGCAAGGCGCATGACATGATAATCATGGCAAACAAGGTTGACGACATCCTTGCGGTCATGGCGGTCTCGATCGTGTCAAGCTACATCATTTTCAGCGTCAGGAACCTCTACAACATGGCAGCCATAACGGCAGCGCTCGGCATTGCGCTGATTTTCCTTTTAATATACGGCGCAAAGTGGCTTGCAAAAATCAGGATGGGAAGGCTAAAAGACGAAAATCTTATCCTGTCCCTGCCGCTTTCCGCCATATTCATAGCGTCATTCATCGCCGACAAAGCGGGGATTGCGAGCGTGGCCGGCGCATTCCTCGTAGGCGTTGCAATGGGCAGGATGCCGTCGGCTGAAACATCGGTGGCGCCGAAGATGAAAATCCTGTCCTACGGATTTTTCGCCCCCCTTTTCTTCGCTTACTCTGCCGTGTTGTTCCAGGCCTCTTCAGGGGCAGTTGCAGATGCAGTCGCGATATCGGCAGTCGTTATAATTGTTTCGTTCCTGTGCGCCACGATTGCGGGCAGGAGGCTCGGGTTCAGCAAAAAAGAATCGATGATAATAGGCGCCTCAAAGACGCCGAGGGGGGAATTTTCCGTAATAATAGCGGGCATAGCACTCGCAGGCGCCGCCATAACCGCGGATGCCTACTCATCCATAGTGCTCGCCATACTCATCACGGCGCTTGCGGCGCCATTCATGATGAGAGCCCTTTACAGGCGAGCATGATTTTATAAGACTTTCTTCCAACATATAGTGAAACAAGTAAATAAAAAAGATATTATTTACTCGTTTCACATATAGTCAGCAAAGAAACTAATATCTTAAAGTTTCTTTGCATGACTATAATTGTTGATATCCATGGGACTGAGACCGGGAAGATGCTACAGGAGGCACGAGAGGCCCTACACCAGGCAGAGCACAAGGGTGCCGAAGAAAGGCTACGTGAAGGGCGTGCCGCGGCCCAAGATATCCGAGTTCCAGCTGGGCACGAAAGGGAATTATACGAATTCGGTTTTTCTCGTGTCGCAGCGCGACGTCCAGATAAGGCACAATGCGCTTGAATCGGGGCGTGTCATGGCAATACAGCACATGGACAAGAACATCTCCAAGGGCGGAACATACCTTTTCAGGGTGCGCACCTATCCGCACCACGTACTGAGGGAGAACGCGCTGGCGACAGGGGCGGGCGCCGACAGGTTCCAGCAGGGCATGAGGATGAGCTTCGGCAAGCCAATAGGCACCGCCGCGAGGGTGCGCGCGGGCCAGAAGATAATGGAAATAAAGGCCAATGGAAATGACATAAATGTCGCGAAAATGGCCCTGAAGAAAGCCAGTTACAAGATGCCGACGCCATGTAAGATTCTTGTTGCATAGTTCTTCTCATCATAATGATTGAAATCAACAGTGTGACGAAGAAGTTCAAGTCATCGGGGAAGGAATTCCACGCCCTTGACAGCGTAAACTTCGGCATAAAGCGCGGCGAGATATTCGGGCTTCTCGGCCCGAACGGCGCCGGCAAGACGACCCTGATAAACATACTTACAGGACTGCTTGTGCCGGACGAAGGCACGGTAAGGATAATGGGCAAGGACGTAACGAGGCACAGGAACGACGTGCTTGAAAGGATGAATGCCGTCTCGGGCGACAGCAAATTCCACTGGCTCCTCACCTCGAAGGAAATCCTCAGGTTTTATTTCAGCGCCTACAACATCCCGAAGGAAAAAAGGGAGGAAAAAACTAGGTCACTGGCGGGCATGTTCGAGATAGAAGGCATAATGAACAAGAAATTCGCTTGGCTTTCCACAGGAGAGCGCATGAGGCTCATACTTGCAAAATCCCTGATAAACGACCCCGAAGTGCTTCTGTTAGACGAGCCGACCCTTGGACTGGACCCGGACATAGCGATAAAGACCAGGAAGCTCATACTGGACGTCAACAGGAGGTACGGGACGACCATACTTCTCACAAGCCACTACATGAAGGAAGTGGAGGAAATGTGCGGCAGGATAGCCTTCATACACAGGGGGAGGATAATCGACATAGGGAAGATAAAAGACATCAAGAGGCGCACGAAAAAGAAGACCCTCGAGGAATATTTCGTGGAGATGGTGAAAAAATGAGGCTGTACAAGATAAGATCCATTATGCTGAGGGACATGATGATACTGAAGAAGTCCAAGATCAGGTTCATAGAGTCGTTCTATTTCCCGATAACCACGGTGCTGATATGGGGTCTGTTCTCGCTTTACTCGAAGGCGTTCTCCCTTGAGGCCGGGATGCTTGTGCTTGCCGTGAATATTTTATGGTCGTTCGCATACCTTGCGCAGAGCGTCACCAACATACTCATAATGGAGGACGTATGGAGCGACAGCTTCAAGCAGGTCATCCTCACAGGCGTGTCGCAGTTCGAGTACCTTACGGCACGCATACTGGTGTCAATACTGAATTCAGTTGCAGTGCTCGCAATAATGCTCGGAATGGCATATTACATTTTCGGCATGACAATAATAGCGGAAAACTTTGCCGGGATACTGATGCTGTCGGCCGTGACCATCACGGGCTCGATAGGGCTCGCCGTCATAATAAGCGCGATGATTATAGGGCTCGGAAGGGAGTACGCATTCCTCTCGTGGTCTGCAATGCAACTGTTCGTGTTCTTCTCCCTGCCTTTCATACCGCTCGCGGCGGCCCCCCAGGTTCTTCAGTACATATCCCAGATTATGCCGTACACGGCCGTGTTCGAAGGCGCAAGGGCGATAGTCACGACAGGCTCCGTCCCGCCGCCGGCGCTTTACAAGGGATTCGCAATAGCCGCGGCCTACATAATCGTCTCCCTGCCCTTCTACAGGCACATATTCGAGCGCGCGCGCAGGAACGGCAACCTCGTGAGGCTGGCCTGACTATAAATATTTTTTTGAAATCTATTATCAATGCCTGAAGGCGAAGGAAATCCAATTCTATTACCACGATATGCAGGATGGTGGAAGAGACTTGATGTAGCGTTTTCTCAAGGCAGCGTAAAGCCCGGAATGAAAATAAGGCCTTATTTAGACAGAAGTCGACATTATTACGGACTGAATTACACTGATACGATAAGAAATATTCTATATGACCAATATAGCGGCAGGCCTTACATAGAGATAGAGCCGGGACGTCATTTTTACACTGAAACTTCATTCCCGTTCTACGAGGTCAGCCTTGACGGTACGGCACAGACCCGCCCGGAAGATTATTAGATTATTCGGCGTAGCCGAAGTCCTCCGGAGTTGCGGAAAATGACTGGCCGCGCTTCTCCGCCACCAGCTTGGCCAGGAGCCACAGGATGAGCGCCATCGACTTCTTGCCCTTGTTGTTGCACGGCAGGACGAGGTCAAGATAAGACGTCTCGTTGTACGTGCCGGCGAACCCTATTATGGGGATGCGCATCTGTATCGCCTCCCTGATGACCTGCTTGTCCATGAACGGGTCCGTGACTATCACAATCTCTGGCTCGAAGAAGTTCCCGAAAGTCGGGTTCGTCAGCGAGCCCGGCATGAACCTGCCTATGATGGCGCGGGAGCCGGTGGTTTCGGCGAATTTTGTCACAGCGTCGTTGCAGTTGTCCTTCTTCGACACTATAAGGATGCTTTTCTTCGGCGCGATCATCGACGCGGCATAGGCGATTCTCCTGTCAAGAAGGCCGACATTCAGGACTGCCATGCCGTTCGGCCTCACCTTGTATATGAATCTTTTCATGTCGGATGTCTTCGAGGTCATCCCTATATGAACGCCTGCAGAAAGATATTTTTCCCGCGTCAGAAGGAGCTTTTTCATTCCAATCACTTGAGCTTCCTGGGCAGGGACCTCTTGACCGTTATAGGAAGGACGCCCTTTTCGAACTCCATCCTGGCTATCTCCATCGGGTCGTAATGGGATGTTCTGATAAGGACAGGCGCGCCCATCGATATCTGCAGGGCGCGGGCGGATATTATCCGCGTCCTCTCAAACCTCGTCATTTCATTGTAAAAGAACATCCGAATCCACTTCCTATATCAAGTTTATAGAAATCTTTATAAGGATTCTAAGCCGGACTCAGCCGATATACCTTACATTCTCTTCCTTCTGCTTCCCCATCTCTGCCATCATCTTCTTGTGGACTTCGTCGGTGCGGCTGATTTTTTCCTCCATTTCCATCACGATTTTCTCGAGCTTGGAAAGGTCGAGCTTCAGGTTGAGTATCTTCACCAGGATGTGCAGGACGGCGTCGGCGGCTTTCGGGTCGGTCATGACCGGCAGGCCTACCGTCTCCCCCATGAGGCACAGCCCTTCCATTCCCTTCATTCCTGACAGGCCGAGAACAAGGCCTGACGCCCCCACGATGGTGCCTATCTGGTGCTCCCTGCCGAAGTCTATGCTCATTTTGCCGTACTTCTTTATCACCGACTTGTCCGTGACCGCGCCTATGACGCGCGGCACAGACACTTCCTTGCCCTCTGCAAAGCCGCCCATGGTTATGACTTCCTTCACCCCCAGGCCCTCTATAAAGTCCAGTATCGCCCCGGATATCTCGTAGTGGCCTTCTGACGTGACCGACTGGCTGTCGCCCGTCAGCACCACGATATCCCTCGACTTCCCCCTGCAGTAATAGAACTCGCACCTGAGAGGCGAAGCCACGGCGTCGTCATGGAGCAGGACAAGAGGGAGGAAATGCTGGGAGTAGAGTTCGGCAAACTTCTTCATCTTCAGTTCCGAAACAAGGTAGCCCGCGGCAACCCTGCCGACGTTGCCGATGCCGGGCAGTCCCTGTATGAATATGGGTTTCTTCAGCCTGACCTTCTCGAGAACCTTGATGTGTGTCTTCATAACAATAAATTGTGTTTTTACCTTATATAATTTAATTTCATCGTGCGGATTTCCTGTACCTTGCATACTTCCGCATCAGCGAGAATTTCGGGGGGTGCGGGGTTGTGGTTCCGGAGTTGCACACGCAAACGGCGGAAAGCGAATACCTGCCGCACGAAACGCATTTCCTTAAGAGGTTCATCTGATCACTTCGTACTTCGCCTCTATGGCAGGCTTTGACATATTAACTATCTTTGAGAGATTGTCCTCGAACTCCTTCTCGCCCTTCTTGGCGTCCAGTGTCCTGAATTTGACAAGGTATTCCGGGGCCGATATGTACCTGACCTCAAGCCCCATGCCCTCTATCTGCTGCATGAGGCCCCTTATATGGACGATGCCGTCCGGCTTCACCGACCTCACGAAAAGTTTTGACCTGAACTCGAATTCCTTCTGCTCTATGCTCTTCGCGGCCACGGATTTGAGGTGCTCAATCCATTTCGCCGGCACGCCCCTCTTCTCGAGGAGCTTCGGATTCTTCAGGGCAGTCCTGAATCCCTCGTACAGCGAGCCGAAATTCTCCTGAAGAATGTAGCCGACCTCGCTGTACGCCCTGTCGAGCGAAACGCCGAGATTTTTCGCGGCAATTTCGAGCATCTTCTCGGCCTTCTTGTTCAGGTTGTACTCCTTCATCTTCTCGTTCTGCTGCTTCCCGTCCACGCGCTTCAGCGAGAGCGATATTTCCCCGCTGCCCTCGTCCACGCGCACGACCTTTGCTATCACGCTCTGGTTGGGCTTGATGTGCTGCCTTATGTCGCGCACCCAGCCGCGGCTTATCTCCGATATATGTATCATGCCCTCCTTGCCGTACTCGTCAAGGCGGGCGAACGCGGAATTGGGGTTTATCCTCGTGATCTTGCATATCACGACCTCGCCGGGCATCGGGAATCCGCGCTTCTTGACCATGATAATCAACTATTCTGACATTTTATTATAATCTTAAATAGATTGTCCGGAAGTGAAATGCATGGCAGGCCCGACATGCGTTCTGGCGACAGAAAGATTACCACCGCCAGGTGTAGATTTTTTATACGATGATTTCCTAGGAAATAATCCAGCACTTCGTGGAAGAGTTTCATTGGCTGGATATAGCATGGAACGAGGGTATGATGATGGGTATGATGATAATACATTCATTGTCAGCAACGACAGAAGAGTTTATTACAAATTGACAACGGATGATAGCAGAATCTCCTACCACATTAGAGTTTTTCGTATGGACGGAAGCCTCGTACCTCTTGATGAGTTGCCGAAGTATATTCCTGGACTGACATTTACCCGAGAACCCTGAAAGAACACAGGCTCAGACCTTATCTTATTTGCTTCGTCATATTTGGCAACCTTTAAAAAAACAGGGACTTTACTTCAATGATGACCGGTGAAGCCGATTACAGGCGGGCGCAGGAAGACGCATCATACAGGCAGGCGTTCCTCGACTCGATAGACCTGGAGGGTGCAAGACCTTATGTCAGAAGAGTGATTTATAGGCTGCATGGAGACGGTGATACCGTTATGAAAGTCGTACCTTCTTTTCTTCAGCGCCTTTCTGTGAGGAGAATCCGGTCAGATATCCGCGTATATCCACTGGCATTTTCATCCAATCCCCTTTATGATGATTTTCTTGGCACACTTATAGACCACGAGGGCTATCATGCAAGGGAGCTTTACAAGAATCCCGAAGTTGTAGTACGTTCTTATTCGCGGTTTTTATCGAGCGGTATAGAAATTGAACAGCTTAAACAGGAAATTAGAAGATTTCATGACGAACGTGAATTGAGGGCGACGATGAGCCAATTAGCGGCATGTTTTTCAGGAAAAAGGAATTTTTCACACATCTATATAAATTGTGTTTTCATCGAAATAGAAAAACTCTGTGAAACTCTTGGCGTAGGGGTTGAATTCAACGCAGATAGCGGTGAGGTAAGAATAGCAGAGCCTTTCACCCGAGAACCTCGATGACGTTCGTCTTGAGTTCGGCATGGCCGCCGGTCGGCTTCGCAAGCACGGTCTCGCAGATGAGGCATTTCACTTCGTTGCACGCCTTGTCGAAGATGATCTGCTCGTTCTTGCACTTCTTGCACTTCACCCTGAGGAATCTGCTTTCAGGCACTGCCATAACGTAATCCATAATTGAAACGCTTAAATGCCTTTCAGGCATAGCAAAACATCGATTTATATGCTTTGCAGCGCCAGAATAATTATAAGGAAAAATCACACTTATAGTGCTCAAAGAAAAGATTCAATATATACTTTTCTTTGGCACTATATGTGAAACAAGTTTATATAGGTTTTATTCACTTGTTTCACTATAGAGGTGCGAACCTATGACAAAACCCGACGATATTCTTGAGGTTATAGAGACTGCAAGGGAGACCGGAAAGATACGCAAGGGCGTGAACGAGGCGACAAAGGCGGTCGAGAGGGGCGTGGCGAAGCTTGTCGTGGTGGCGGAGGACGTCGACCCGAAGGAAATCGTGATGCACCTGCCCGCCCTGTGCGACGAGAAGAAGATACCGCTCCACAAGGTCCCGAGCAAGAACGACCTCGGAAGGGCTGCCGGCCTCGACGTCTCGACGGCCGCGATAGCGGTGGTGGACGCCGGAGAGGCGAAGAAGAAACTTTCTGAATTGTCGTGATTTTCATGGCTGACGAAAACAGGTTTTCGCCAATATTGCTCAAAGAACTTTCAGTTCTTTGGCATGCCGAAAAGCTTTGCTTTTCGAGCATTTCGAAACAGATGTTTGTGAAGAGCACTGCTCTTCAACATCCCAAAGGAATGAAATTCCTTTGCGGATTTTTGAGGTGTTTCAAAAATGGCTGACGACGTGACGCCTGCGGAGATAATAGCGCTCATGGGAAGAGCAGGAACGAAAGGGGTAAACCGGGTGAAGTGCAGGGTCATCGACGGCCGGGACAAGGGAAAAATCCTCACTCGGAACATAATGGGCCCGGTCAGGCTCGGCGACATCGTCATGCTGAGAGAGACCGAGATGGACGCCTCCGGAAGCTACGGGAGGAGATAATCCATGAAATGCTCGTTCTGCTCGAAAAGCATCGACCCCGGCACCGGCAAGATGGTGGTGCAGAGCAACGGCAAGATCCTCCATTTCTGCTCCGGCAAGTGCGAGAAAAACCGCGGGATGGGAAGGGACCCGAGGAAGTTCAAGTGGGCGCAAAACTGATTCTTTTGGCAGATTTAAGAAGACTTCATAAAGTTAGATAATTAATTATGGGATGTTAAGATGGCAAATTATACAATTGAACTTGACTTGAGACAGTCTGTAAGGGACTTGAACTACCGCGCTGTTCTGACAGTTCTCGGTAAGAGGGGGTACCCAACAAGTGTGGAATTAGGCGAAGACGGCGACTTAAGTTACAGGCCCGGTAGAGAACTGGATAATGAAACAATACAAGAGATAGAGCAAATCCCGGGCGTTAAGGTAAAGCAATGGTAATTTTTCAGCTTCAGTTTTCCATCCTTTCCATCGCCCTGATGATGTCCTTCTTCGTGACGATGCCGACAAGCTTCCCGCGCGAAACGACGGGCAGCCTGTCGATGCCGTTTTCGTTTATCAGTTTCGCGGCGTCGTAGAGGCTTTTTTCGCCGCTTATTGTAATGACCCTTTTGTTCATGATGCTCTTCACTTTCTTTCCGTGGATTTTCTTCACGCGCTCCCCTGAAATATCCCTGCCCTTCAGCATCCTGCTTATCGAGCGGATGTCGGACGCGTCGTTAAGGCCGGAGAAAATATCGATCCCCCTTATTATGTCCGTCTGCGTTATGACGCCGACAACCTTCCCGCCGGAAACCACAGGCATGCCGCTGATGCCGTTTCTGGAGAGCTTTTCAACTATGTCGCCGAAGCTTTCGTCCGGCCCGGCGGAAATCACTTTCTTCGACATGATGTCCCTTATCTTCATACGTTCCAATTGGTCGTTCCTGCATAAAAAGTTTGCACATTACCGGACTTCAAGCCTTTTAAGCGTTATGCCCAAAGATAGAGATGCAAGGCTAGCCGTGAATCTCACGCCGCTAAAGCGGCGTGCGTCACTTTCGTTTCAAAACGAAAGCAAGGCATTCGAACCTTGGTGGTATAATGGCTGAAACAAAGAAGATAGTCAGGATTCTCTCTACGGATATTGACGGCAATCTAGGCCTTCAGAGGGCCCTCAGGAGGGTAAAGGGCGTCGGCTTCATGTTCTCCAGGAATACCTGCATATCGCTCGGGCTGGACGGCAGGAAGCCCGTCGGCTCCTTCGGCGAGGAAGACATAAAACGCATCGAGGGTTTCATCAAAAACCCCGACATGCCGCGATGGATGCTCAACAGGAGGAAGGACCGCGAAACCGGGAATGACATGCACGTTGCCATGTCCGACCTTGACCTGAAGAAGAGGGAAGACATAAACATCCTCAGAAAAATGCGCGCCTACAAGGGCGTGAGGCATGAGCTCGGCCTGCCTGTGAGGGGCCAGAGGACGCGGAGTTCGTTCAGGACACAGAAGACCGTAGGCGTCACCAAGAAAAAAGCGGTACAGCACCCGAAAAAACAGAGAAAAAAACACGAGACGCCGAAGAAGCCTTACGACAAGGCGAGGATAGAGCGCGAGAAAAGGATAAAGGACACCTTCGGCCTGCGGAGGAAGAAGGAGATATGGCGCGCCGAAAGCGTTATCAGGCAGTTCAGGCGCCGGGCAAGGGAGCTGCAGGCCCACCGCAATGAAAAGGAGGAGATGATCCTTCTCGGGACGATGCGGAAACTGGGCATAAGCTGCGCCGGGCTTCAGGACATACTCGACACGAATCTTGACGACATCCTTTCCAGAAGGCTCCAGACAATAGTCTACAAGAAGGGATTCTCGAACACGATAAGGCATTCAAGGCAGTTGATAGTCCACGGGCACGTTTCGCTTGCGGGCAGAAAAATCACGCATCCCAGTTATATAGTCCCCAGCGGGGATGATGAAAAGATAATTGTAAGTCCGAAGATAAAGACGGCGCCGGAGGAGAAGAAGGGATGAGCAGGGAAAAATGGGGGATAGCGCACGTATATTCGTCGATAAACAACACGATAGTCCACATAACTGACATAACCGGGGCGGAAACGATAGCCGTGGCGAGCGGCGGGCAGGTCACTGACAGGGACATGGACAAGGGGAAGCCTTTCACGGCCATGAGGGCGGCGCGAAAGGCCGCTGAAAAGGCGCTTGCTTACGGCATAACAAACCTGCACATAAAGATACGCGCTCCCGGAGGCAACAAGTCAAGGATACCCGGACAGGGCGCCCAGCCGGCGATAAGGGCTCTGGCGCGCGCCGGCTTCCGCATCGGACAGATAGAGGACATAACGCCTGTAAGCCACGACTCGTCAAGGAAGAAAGGCGGAAGGCGCGGCAGAAGGGTGTGATGAACATGAAAATAAAAATAATCGAGAAGAGCGATTCGAAGATGAGGTTCACGCTTGAGGACTCGTCGCCGGCATTTGCCAATGCGCTCAGAAGGATAATGATGAACGAAATCCCGGTGCTTGCCATAGAAAACGTCGACATTGAGGAGAACAGCTCCGGGCTCTTTGACGAGATGCTTGCCCACAGGCTCGGGCTGATACCGCTCACGTTCCCGGAGAAATTCAACTCCAAGGAAGAATGCAAGTGCGACGGCAGGGGGTGCAGCATGTGCGAAGTGACGCTTGTGCTCGACAAGACGGGGCCTTGCACAGTCCTTGCAAGCGACATGAAATCAACAAACGACGACGTCAGGTCTTTTGACGGGAACATACCGATAGCCGAGCTGCTTGACGGCCAGAAAATCAGGCTGGAGGCGACCGCCAATCTCGGCCGCGGCACCCAGCACATGAAATGGCAGTCATCCGTCGTCGGGTACAGGTACATGGCGAACGTGAGGATACATCCCGACAGGGACGGCGATGTCGAAAGCTACACTATAGACGTCTGCCCGAAAAACGTCTTCGAGAAGAAGGAAAGCGGGATAAAAGTTGCAAGGCCCGAGAACTGCAACCTGTGCATGAGGTGCGTTGAAGTCGCGAAAGACAACGCGGCAGTCGTGTCGCCCGATGAAAGCAGTTTCATATTCAAGGTCGAAAGCGTTTCCAGTCTGCCCGCCTGCGACATACTGGAAAAGGCCATAGAGCAGATAGAGACAAGGGCGGAGGAATTCATCTCAGGCTTCAAGAAAGCCGCCAGATGACACTTATAATAATTGAGGATAAATTAACACTAAGTCTCAACAGAACGGAAGTCCTCAAAGAATATTAAGTTCTTTGGGACGTCAGAAAGCAAAGATTTCTGCACGTTCTTTGAGATCCCGGAGGGATTGAAGATTCCTCCGAGGACCATGCGGGGGTACCCAAGGCAGCTTTTCCAAAAAGTTGCATCAAAAGGGAAAGTTGTGGGAATCTGGTCAAAGGGGCAGGACTTAAGATAAAGACAAGACTTGAAGCAAGAAATCCTGTGGCTTAGTGTCTGCGAGAGTTCAAACGCAGAGAAGGAAGTGTCCTTCTCTACCGTTCTACTCATCCTCTATTATGAGGAAGTAGAAAGCGTGAACAAATCTCTCCCCCCGCACTGGTTTTCCCTTCGGGAAAAACCAGACACCCCCCTCGCTGGTTTTCCCTCCGGGAAAAACCAGATACCCCCACTAAACAGAAATCCCCCTCTGAATCGGAAACCCTGACAGATGATCAGGGCCCCAACAGAATAGCAAGAAACACGACAGGATGATAATCATGCCGAAACCGACAGGACCGATGAATCCACTAGTGATAGAAATAGCATCCGGAATCAGGAAGAAGTATCCGGACGTGGCAAGGCATCTCACCAGGCCCAGAAGAAAGAAACCGGGCGTCAACATGAATAAAATAAGCAGGTCCAGCCAGGACAACGACGTCGTGATAGTCCCGGGCGCATGCCTCGGGGAAGGCTCGATGGAAAGGAAAGTCACGGTTTACGCCATGAAGTTCAGTTCTTCGGCGAGGAAGAAGATAGAGGCGAAGGGCGGCAAGTGCCTGCCCCTGTCGCAGCTCATGAAGGACGGCGCAAAGGGAAGGATACTCATATGAATATAAGATGGGATACGACGCACGGAGTGCGGGGTATATGAAGACGATAGACGGCACGAATTCGATAATGGGAAGGCTTGCCTCGACGACGGCCAAACAGCTTCTCAGTGGCGAGAAGATAACAATAGTCAACGCCGAGAAGGCCATAATAACAGGGGACAGGAAGCAGATAGTCAACGACTATCTGGAGAGGAGGAGGCGCGGCTCGGCGCATCACGGCCCGTTCTTCCCGACAAGGCCGGACATGATAGTAAGAAGGTGCGTACGCGGAATGCTCCCCTACAAGACGAACAGGGGGCGGCTCGCGATGAAGAATCTCCGGGTGTCGATAGGAGGCTCCGGAGGGGAAAAAATCAGCCAGAAACAGGTGAAGACAAGCTTTGTCACGGTTGGCGACGTTGCAGAGGCGCTGGGGTGGAGGAAATGACAGAAGTAACGACCCAGGAACCGGAAAAGAAGAAGAGAAAGCCTGTCATAAAGATGGGCAAGAGAAAGAAAGCCGTGGCCACGGCAATCATAAGAGAGGGGACAGGAAAATTCATTATCAACAAGAAACCTTTCGACGCCGTGGAGCCGAGGTACATGAGGCTCAGGCTGAAGGAGCCGGTAACAATCGCTGGCGAGCTTGCGAACGGCATTGACATAACAGTCAGGGTCAAGGGGGGCGGCGTCTGGGGGCAGATAGACGCGGCGCGGACGGCCACGGCAAACGCACTTGTCGCGTGGCACAAGAGCGACTCCCTGAAGAATGCTTATATCGACTACGACAGGTCAATAATGGTCTCAGACTCGCGGAGAACCGAGCCCCACAAGCCTTCAAGGTCGACGGCAGGCCCCCGGCGCAGCAAGCAGCAATCCAAACGATAAGGCTTGTTGCTATCTGGAAA
>JACPJX010000041.1 GCA_016187365.1 Candidatus Aenigmatarchaeota archaeon
GAATTCTTCCCATATTGCGTCAGTGGAGCCCCCTTTCCCATAACCGTAACTTCTGGATTTTTTCACCAGCATCTCAAGCGTCACGCCCTGCTCCTTCCAAGCCAGGCCGCCTGAAGACACCTGCTGCCCGACGGCCTGCAGCCCGTCAAATATCTTTGACATCATGGCCTCGCCAGACTTGTGCTCCTCGAATTCCCGCCACAGTTCCATGAACTCTTTGTTGTGGGGTGCAGGCAGCATCGCGAACAGTTTTTCAGCGGCTTCCTGCTCCTTTTTCGCCTTGCCTTCACGCGCTTTCTCGTTCCATACAGACGCATCGCCTGCATAGACCTCCACAATGTCGTGGACAAGAATCATCTTCAGCATCTTCAGCATGTCGGCCTTCCCGTTTCCCAAAAGGATGGCATACATGCACATATGCCAGACATGCTCCGGCGTCGTCTCCTTCCTTCCATCCGACGTGTATACCATCCTCTTCACGCCCCTGAGCTTCTCTATCTCAAGAAGAAAGCCGATAATTTTTCCCGTCTTCTCGTCCATCAGGATAATTTGCGCCAAGCCTTATATCCCTTTCACCACAATTCTTATGATGCTCAAGGGGCTGTCGTCAAAACTGCGCGAAAGTCTGGAGAAACTTGCAAGAGGGAACGCCGACAAGGAGGCAGTGGAGGAACTCCTGAGGGACATCCAGCGGTCGCTGATATCGGCCGACGTCGACGTCGGGCTTGTCCTTGAACTGACGGAAAGCATCCGCAGGCGCGCGTCCGAAGGCATTCCTCCCGGCGTCACGAGGAAGGAGCACGTAATAAAAACTGTCTATGAAGAGCTCGCGAGGATAATGGGGGAGAAGAAGGGCGACGTGCAGATCGGCAGGAAAAAAGTCCTTCTGGTCGGCCTATATGCGTCGGGAAAAACGAGCACCGCGGCGAAGCTTGCCTTTTTCTACAAGAAGCATGGCCTCCGGCCAGCGCTTGTCGCGTGCGACACCGTGCGCCCGGCGGCGTACGAGCAGCTCCAGCAACTGGCGGCGAAGATAGAAGTGCCATTCTCCGGGGAGAAAGGCGAGAAGAATCCCGAAAAGATACTGGGCAACGCGCTGAACCACCTCAGGGAAGACGTGATAATAATCGACTCGTCTGGCAGGAACGCCCTTGACGCGGGCCTTATCGGGGAAATAAAAGGCATAAACGAGACCGCGAAGAAATCCCTCCGCGAGGGCGAGATGATGGAAAAAGTCCTCGTCATACCGGCCGACATAGGCCAGGCCGCAAAGGCGCAGGCATCCTCGTTCCATGACGCGCTCGGCATAACGGACGTCATCGTCACGAAGCTCGACGCCACGGCAAAGGGCGGCGGCGCGCTCACCGCATGCCACCAGACAGGCGCCAAGGTCAAGTTCATAACAACCGGCGAAGGCGTCGAGGACCTCGAGGCGTACAACCCCGAAAAGTTCGTCGGCAACCTTATCGGCTTCGCAGACATCGAAACTCTCCTCGAAAAGGCCAGGGCCAACCTCGACGAAGATAAGGCAAAAAAGATCGTGAAAGGCGACTTCGACATCGAGGACTTCTATTCGCAGATAGAGGGCGTCAGCAGGGTGGGCTCGCTGTCGCAGCTCATGGACAGTATGGGGCTCGGGAAAATGGCGTCAAAAGTCCCGGACATGGACGTTCAGGAGTCGAAGATGAAGAAGTGGAAATACATCATACAAAGCATGAACAGAGAAGAAAAGGCAAGCCCGGAAACGATAAACCCCTCCCGCGTCAGGCGCATCGCAAAGGGCTCGGGCTGCGCCGAAAGCGAGGTCCGCGAACTGCTGAACAACTACCAGAAGTCGAAGAAGATGATGAAGATGATATCCCCGGGAAAGCTGAAGAGGAGCGGCCTCTCGGGCCTGTTCAGGCAGTTCGGGATGAAATGAAGTTATATAAAAATCCCCGCTCAATAATATTACATGGACATGAAGGAGCTTCTCAGGAACCAGAGCGTGAGAAAATATGTTGTCATTGCCGCCATACTTGCGCTCGTGGTCTTTGTGGGCGGCAGGATGTCGGGATACCTGATAGCGGAGGACACGTACGGGACTGAGCTTTCGAACCTCACGGAAAGGTACAACGCGCTGAACGACACCTACGCCTCATGCCTGTCGGACGTCTCGGGAATGATATCTTCCATCACGTCGCTGGAAAATGACAAGCTCGCGCTGAACGCAAGCCTTTCAACCGCGACAGCCGGCCTCCAGTCGTGCAGCAGCGACCTGTCCGGCGCCAGAACCTCCATCGAGTCAAAGGACACCGAAATATCCGGCCTGACTTCGGAAAAAGACAGGATCGCGGCAAACAGCGCAAAGGCGCTCTGCTGCGTGAAGAAGATATTTGACTCCACGCTTACGGCATATTACGTCGAGAACAGCACTATAATATGCACCAGCGACACGTCAAAAACGCCTTTCGCGTGCTGATTCGTATTTAATACAGGCTCCAATGAAGCAGATGGGTTATGACCGCGCGAGCGTGGTGTTCTCGCCCGAAGGAAGGATGTACCAGGTCGAATACGCGAGAAAGGCCGTGGAAAAAGCGACAACGGTGGTGGGCGTCACTTTCGGCGGCGGCGTCGTGCTCGTGGCGACTAAGTCGATACAGAAGCTCCTCGTGCCGGAAAGCGTCGAGAAGATATCGAAGGTCGACGAGCACATAGGCGTGGCGTCGTGCGGCATACTCGCGGACTCGAGGATACTTGTTGATTACGCAAGGATAAGGTCGCAGGTGAACAGGATAACGTTCGGCGAGCCCATAGAGATAAGCGCCTTGGTCAAGGACATCTCGGACAGGAAGCAGAGGTTCACCCAGATGGGAGGAATCAGGCCGTTCGGCGTCTCGCTTCTCATAGCGGGCATGGACGGGGGGCCGCACCTTTACGAGACGGATCCTTCGGGCACGCTGAGGGAATGGAAGGCGCAGGCGATCGGCCGCGGCATGAAGGATGCAAGGAAGGCCCTCATAGACGAATACAAGGACGGCATGCCAAGGGACAAGGCGATAGACCTCGGGCTCAAGGCGCTGAAGACCGGCGAGAAGAAGCTCGTGTCGCGCGCTATTGAAATGGGCGTGGCCGAGGCAGGCCAGTTCAAGCTCCTTGACAGGAACACGATAAAGGAACTCGTGAAGAAGTTCGTGTGACGGGCGTTTTTATTTTTTCCCAACAAAATTTTCTGATGATAAGGATTCCCGATGATTTCGTGCGCCAATTCTCGCCGGCCGACTTTCTCAGCAACTGTCATGAGGCATTTGCTGGGTACGGAAACGGAACGCACAGGATGGAGCCGAGGGAAGAGGAGGTGCGGGGAAGCAGATATACACTGAAGATGCCTGCAAGTATCCCAGGATATACAGGATACAAATTCATAGACGAGATTTCAGACGTTTCTACCGGCAGGCTAGGGTCAAAGACGGCTGTCATAAGGCTGAAGCCCGGCAGCAGCGAAGAGGTCGAAATGAGCGCCGAATACATAACGAGCATGCGCACCGGCGCGGCCGGCGCGCTCGGCGTCAGATATTTTGCACCGTATGCAAGAGACATCTCGATCCTTGGGACAGGAAATGTCGCGAAGGCGCTTGCATTGTGCGTCAATGAACTGGATGTAAGAAGAATAAACGTTTACAGCCGCACATCTGAGAAAAGGGAGAAATTCAAGAGCGAGGTCCAGGATTTGGTAGGGGCAGAAATAATTCTTCACGATTCCCAGAAATCGTGCATCAAAACGTGCGACGCGATATTGGCTGCAGTGCCAACACTTGAACCTATCCTGTCATACGACGACTTCGGATGCAGTTATATTTCATGCATGGGAGGGGATTCCAGAACGGCTCAGCTCTCGGAAGAAATGCTCTTCAGGCCGACTATAGTTCCGGACAATGAAGCCCAGTGCTGGAGAAGCGGGGAGTTCAGGCGAGCCATAGAAAAGGGCCGCGAAGGCGACATAAACTTTGCCATGATAGGCGGGAGAACGGCCAACATAGGCGACGCAGCCAACGGCAGGCTGAAGCTTGATGGAAAAGTCATTGCATACTTCACCGGGCTTGCTGTTCAGGACATGAGCGCGGCGAAGATGATTTATGAGAGATTTACTGGCAGCAGCCTTTGATGCACATATTCTGATGAATGATACATTTATTCAACTGAGAAGATGAAGCCATAAATCATAAAAAGAAAAAAGAAGTCAGCTTACATTCGCATGGAGCGCGCAGTTGCCTTTCGCTTTCCAGTCTGTTATCTTTGATATCCCGAAAAGCAGGAATCCGGCAAAGTACCATCCGAGTATCGTGGCGTTCACGTCCGCAGGCGCGCTGCTCGTGAACTGCGTTGCAAAGCCCGCCACAAGAGCCCAGAGGCCCAGCGCCTTCAAAATCCATGACAGAACTGCCCATCCTATATTGCATTTGCATTTAGCGTCTGTCTTTGCCATTTCAATCCACCCTGCTTATATTTCCTCCCGCACAACTTAAATAGTTTTGGAAATCTATTATTTTCATACGAAGCGGCGCCGTGCCGGTTACGTTTGTTACATGCATGCGCCGCACTGTACAGGTGATAAAGTGGTTACCGTTGACGAAGCCATCATAGCCAAAGTGGAAACGAAAGGAAAAAGATTCGAAATTCTCGTCGATTCTGAACTTGCGTATGCCCTGAAGGAGGGGAAGGCGGTATCCCTTTCACGGATGCTCGCAGTCAGCCAGATATTCACCGATGCGAAGAAAGGGACGAAGGCGTCGGAAGCCGACGTCCGGAAGGAGTTCGGCACAAGCGACGCCGAAAGGGTTGCGGAGCAGATAGTGAAGAACGGGGAGATACAGCTCACCACGGAATTCAGGCGCAGGAAAACCGAGGAAAGGAAGAGGCAGATTTCCGCTATAATAAGCAGGAACGCCGTCAACCCGCAGACAAAGGCCCCCCATCCGCAGGACAGGATACTGTCGGCAATGGAGCAGGCAAGATTCCAGGTCGACCCCTTCAGGATGGCGGAGCAGCAGGTTGACGACGCGCTGAAGGCGATAAAATCCGTCATCCCCATATCAATGGAGGAGGCGACTATCCTTGTCGAGATACCCGCAAAATATTCGTCAAGATGCTACGGGATGCTGAAGGAACACAGGATAATTCAGGACAAGTGGCTTTCCGACGGCTCGCTTTCGGCAAGGGTCATAATCCCGGCCGGGCTGAAGGAGAATTTCTTCAGGATGCTCAACAACGCCACGCACGGCGAAGCGAAGGCGCAGGAATCAAAATGATTGATAAAACAATGGAGGAATGAACATGGAAGGAAGAAAACTTGTGATATGCGGCGACCCGCTAGGGGATGGCCGCGCAGGACACGGGACATACGAAGAGAACGGAAAGGTGTACTCGGTATACGTGGGGCTTGCCGAGGAGAAGAACGGCATGCATTTCGTCATACCGCTCAGCGGCATATACAACCCGAAGAAAGGCGACGGCGTCATAGGCAGGGTGGAGGATATAATAATCTCAAAGTGGCTCATCGACATCAACTGCCCCTACCAGGCTGCGCTTGCCATAAACGAGGCGGTTGACGAGTTCATCGACCTGACAAAAAGCGACCTGACAAAATACTTCAACTACGGCGACATCATCTTCGCGGAAATACTGAGCGTGACTAAAACGAAGAACGTCCAGCTGTCGATGAGGGAGAGGAAGTGCAGGAAGCTCAAGGGCGGAAGGATGATAAAAGTGACGCCCTCGAAAGTGCCAAGGATAATAGGGAGGTCGGGCTCGATGGTCGAGATGATAAAGCACCTCACAGGGACGCAGATAGTCGTCGGCCAGAACGGCCTCGTGTGGGTGAAGGGCGACAACGAGGACATAGCAGTGGAAGCGGTCCTCCTCATAGAGGAAAAGTCCCACATATCCGGCCTCACCGACAGCGTCAAGGCGCTCCTCGAGAGAAGGATGAAAGAAAGCGGCGTCGCGGTACAGGCGAGGGAAACGCATGAAGAGCAGAACGAGGCGCAGTGGGGTGAAACTTATGAATAGGATAGACGGAAGAAAATTTGACGAGCTCAGGCCCATGGAGGCGAAGGTCGGCGTGCTGAAGAACGCAGACGGCTCCGCGATGTTCAGGCTCGGCAACACGATGGCGATCGCCGGCGTGTTCGGGCCGAGAAAGGTCCACCCGAAGCACGAGGAGGACGCCGAAAGGGCGATACTCAGGACGAGATACAGCATGGCCGCGTTCGCGACGGGCGAGCGCGGGAGGCCCGGGCCCAGCAGAAGAAGCCAGGAAATATCAATGGTCACGAGATACGCCCTGCTTCCGACGCTCTTCCTTGACGAATTCCCGCGCACGGCAATAGACGTCCACATAGAAGTGCTGCAGGCGGACGCCTCGACAAGATGCGTCGGGATAAACGCTGCGGCGCTTGCGCTTGCGGACGCCGGGGTGCCAATGAAAGACTTAATAAGCAGCTGCTCCGCCGGAAAGGTCTCGGGCAGCATCGTGCTCGACATAGCCGGCAAGGAGGATACCGAAGGGGAGCTTGACCTTCCTGTTGCATACTACCCGAAGAAGGACGAGATAACCCTCCTCCAGATGGACGGGCTGGCGTCAAGGGAGGAAGTGAAGCAGATAATAAAACTTGCCGTAGGCGGCTGCAAAAAAATAAGCGAAGTCCAGAAAAAAGCGCTCCGGGACAGGTACGATGCCGGCGCCAACGAGGTGGTCTGAATGATATCTCTTGACAGGGAACTGATGAGAAAAATGGCAGAGAAAGGGAAAAGAATAGACAACAGGAGCCCGGACGCATACCGCGAGATAACGATAGAAAATGGCATTGTAACCAGCGCCGAAGGCTCAAGCATGGTGAAAATAGGGAACACTCAGGTCATCGCCGGCGTCAAGCTCGGCACAGGCGCGCCGTTCCCGGACACGCCGGACGAGGGCGTGCTCATGGTGGCGGCCGAACTGCTGCCCCTGGCATCGCCTGAATTCGAGCCCGGGCCTCCGGGAGAGCAGGCAATAGAGCTTTCAAGGGTGGTCGACCGGGCCATCCGCGAGTCGAAGGCCATAGACTTCCCGAAACTGTGCATAACGCCGAAGGAAAAGGTGTGGATGGTCTACGTGGACATAGACGTCCTTGACGACGACGGGAACCTGATAGATGCCGCGTGTCTTGCAGCAGTGTCGGCGCTCCTCGGCGCGAGCCTGCCGGAACTCGACGAGGAAAACAGCGTGAAAGAAGGGACGAAGAGCGGCAGGCGCCTTCCAATGGAAGGAAAGCCGGTCTCGAACACGTTTGCCAAGATAAACGGCCGCATAATCGCCGACCCCAAGATAGAGGAGATGAACGCCGCGGACGCGCGCCTGACGATAGGCTCCCTCGAGAACGGCATGCTGTGCTCGCTGCAGAAAGGGGGCCCGGAGGGGTTCACGTTCAGGGAGATAGAGACAATCATGGAGATGGCGGAGAAGAAGGGCGCGGAACTGCGGGCGATGCTGTGAGCCTTCACACATATTTTCTTTTTTTGCTTTCATTTTTCATAAAAACATCCTTATAAGTGTTGCCCCCTATTTCTTTACTCATGTCGCTTTTGGAATACGTAAAGAATGTTGTAAGAGAAAATATAGGAGTATACAGGGAGAGCGACATTCATATGCTGGCCGGACAAGTCAGGCATCATGTGACACGAAAAACAGGAGAAGAGCCAAGCCTGTATCACACCATCAGTTCAGTGACAAGAGCAATTGAAGAAGGCCATCTGACAATACGCGACGGCTTTCTATACCCATTAGACTGATCATTTCTCGGCGTGGCTGTGCTTCGGTATCATCCACACGATGAATATCACTATAAGCGCCAGAATGCCTGCCGACATCCAGTCCTTCGGGAACCATTCCTGCGACAGGGCGACGCCGAAGAACACAAGCACGGCGATAACCGTGAGAACCATAGAAGCGTATTTTCCAAGCTCGACCTTCATTGAATCTCCTCCGTTTTTTATTTGGAGTCGGTGATTTAAATAAATGATATCATCCAGTGCCAGTCTCACTGTACAGGATAGAATACCCGCTGGCTCTGGCCGTCGACAAACCTTCTCGCAGGGGATATCAGCCCGGCCGCCTGGGCTTTCCATACATAATGTCTCATGGCAATATTGCTGGAGCCCGTATAGGCGGCCAATGCATTGGTAATGTCACACCTTGTCATCTCTCCAGGATGAGTTCTCACAAGTTCGTGGACATACCTCACTTCATCAATTTCCATCCTAAAAATATCGCCGCCCGCTATAAAATATCCCGTTCCCACGCCTCCCATTTCGTGGGTGGCAAGTGATAAATACTGCCTGCCGCCGTATAAAATGTGATGAGAATCAGGTGCCAGAGATGCGACAACGTGAAAGAGAACAACATGTCGCCGGTGAAATGCAACGTGTGCGGCGGCTGGATGTTCTTCATACCGTGAATCCTGTCTTGGTTTTTAATATGCGCAGAAAGCAAGGCTTTCTGGCATTCAAAAATCGTTTCCGGAACGATTTTTAATAATTTCACGACAATTTTCTTGCATGGAGCAGTTCAAGAGGGCGGCCGCAAGAAGGTGCAAAATATCCGACATAAAGCCGGAGAAGGACATACGGGTAAGGATCTTCGGGAAGGTCATAGACAGGATGGACGACATGCTCGTCATCGACGACGGCACCGGCAAGATTGAGATGATAACGGAAAACCCGGCTGCCGAAACAGGAAGCAGCGTCTTCGCCATAGCGCGCATACTGCCGCTGGAAAGCGGCTACGAGGCCCGCGCCGAACTCGTGAACGGCGCGCCGGGGCTTGACGCGGAACTCTACAGGAAGGTTTTCGGATGATTATTTATCCATGGAGATGATTGAATGTTCGAGGCAAGCATTGACGACATCGGCATGCTCAGGGACAGCATAGCGACCATATCCGACATCATAGACGAGACGGAACTCAGGATAAAGGAGAAGGGGATCGAGATGATGGCCGCCGACCGCGCAGTGGTAGCGGTCGTGGACTTCATGTTCTCGAGGAACGTGTTCACCGAATACAAATTCGAGAAGGAGGAGAAGATCGGGATAAATCTCGTGAACCTCCTCCAGATACTGAAAAGGGCGAAGGACGGCGACAAGATGAGGATGAAACTCGACTCGAACAAGCTGCACATCACGCTGCAGAACGGCTCCAGAAGGGTGTTTTCGCTGCCGCTCATCGACGTCTCGAAGGAAGAGCCGCCGCCTCTCGATACCCTGAATTTCCCGGCGCACCTGAAGATAAACTCCGACATACTCAACAGCGGCATCGAGGACGCGGAACTTGTCGGCGACTCCATCGTGCTTACGGCCAGCAAGGGCGCCTTCCTCATGAAATCCGAGAGCGACAACTCCTCTGCCCAGCTTGAACTCCAGACAGGAGGCGGCATGAAGATAGTGGAGATAGGCGAGCCGGTGCGCGCGCGCTATTCCCTGGACTACATGAAGAAGATAATGAGGGCGAAGAAGCTCGCCGACGAAACGACGCTCATGATGGGAACCGATTACCCCCTGAAACTCCAGTTCGAGGTGCCGGGCAAACTCAGCCTCGGATTCGTGCTGGCGCCGAGGGTTGATGAATAGATCGGGAATATTTCTTCAGCATTCTGTCAAGATACCTGACAAGAGGCCCGCGCCAGTCCTTCTTCAGCTGGGTTTTTATCAGCTGCAGGAATTCCCTGTCGTTCTTGCCGAGATTTTTTCCTTCAAGGGCCTTTATCAAGGCTGAAAGCCCTCCGGATAAACGCCCCGCTGAGGCGCGGCGAATCCTACCATGACGACGGGTTTGTCGGCTCCATAAAAATATATACCCGCGAACTATGCAGCCGGTATCCGTTCAAAGAAAACCTGAAAAATGAAACGTATTTGAGAAGGGATCATAGACCACTGGACGGGTGCTATCTTCCTATGACCACGCCCCACGGCACGGAATACCATATATTCTATATTGACCACCGGCATGAGCCAACCAACTTATTCATGAGAGCACATGAAGAAACACACGTCCTTTACGAACTTGGCAGACTGGACATCCTTGCGGACAGGCTCCTTGCCGGCCAGGGGGTGCGCATCAGTTTCGATGAAATAGATGAAGAGGAGGTTATAGCAGAACTGGGCGGGATATACGCACTGGGGCGCGCCGGACTGAGGCCCGGAAGCATCATGAGAAGGCACAAAACTGGAAGATATTTTGGCAGGGCTATGAGATTATATGAACAGTCAAGGCTCCAGTGAGATGATTCTTGCGCCCTAACCGGACTTCGAAATCCTTTGAATCCAGTAAGCGTAAAGCAGGGCGTAGATTATGAAGCCTGCATAGAAATAAGGCAGGTACGAGGCGACGCGCGCCGAGATGGTTATCCACGAAAGCAGTATGCCAAGCGCAATCATTATGGTGTAGAATATCGGCACTGCCATCTTTTCGGCTTTCAGGAAGCCGTCGTAAACGCTCTTTATCGCCGCTGCTGACAATTCTTCATGCATTAGCTTTTCAAGGTGAA
>JACPJX010000045.1 GCA_016187365.1 Candidatus Aenigmatarchaeota archaeon
TGTATAAAAACATTTTTTGTGGTATCAGCGGGCATCTTTGAAAGTTCCTCTATAATGTCTATTTCTTTAGAAAAACTGGAGTTTTTTGGAAGTTTCTTCGGAATTACTACCCAATCGCCTGATTTTATTTTGTCGGAGGGTGTTGTTTTAATTTCAGCATCCTCAAAAACAAACAAGCTGTGGCCCTTTGTCACTATTATTCCCCTGCCTGTATTCAGCGCAATCCTGTAAAGTGGAATTTTTGCCTTATGTCTGAATACATACCTTACAGGCCACCATTCCATTTTGAAATCCTTATTAAATGCAGGAACTTCTATGCCTTCAATCCCGATAGGCAATGAATCCACTCCCTTGCAATACCTGTCAACCAGATCTGATACAGGCTCTATTCGTACGGTTCCATTTTCTCTATATATGACAGGCTCCTCAGGAGCAATGCTCAAAAGCGTCTCCGGTATTGTAATCTGGTCCGCTATGGGCATGTAAGGATCAAAACGGCCGAATTTCGGGTTGGCGCCGGCGAGCACGGCGGTCTCCGCAGGAAGCGTCGCCACGATGCTCGCCTTTGCAATGCTCACGGTCTCAATGCTCATGCCTTCGTGCATGGCTATCTGGTCGTCTTTACCTATCTTGTCGAACTCGTCTATACTTATCACTCCCTTGTTGGCGAGGATGAGGGCGCCCGCCTCCAGAACCCATCCGCCCAGAATTTCATCCTTGCGGACAGTCGCAGTAAGGCCTGCGCCGGTCACGCCGCTGCCTGAAACGTATTTTCCGCGCGGCACCAGATTTGACACCAGCTTCAGAAACATGCTTTTTCCTATCCCTGGATCCCCTGTGAGCAGGATGTGTATGTTGCCGCGTATCGTGTTGCCGTCAGGCAGCGTGTGCTTTATCCCTCCAAACAGCTGGAGCGCAATGGATTCCTTGATTTCGTCGAACCCGTATATTCCGGGGGCTATCGACATCTTCAGCCTTTCATATATCTTGGGGTCGGACGCCATCTCCTTTATGCGCCTTTCATCATCGGGTGTTATGTCCATGTCCTCGAATTCCACGTCCTTCGTCTCGACGTGAAGCGCCTCGAAAAACATGTCCATCTTCGTGCTCAGCCTACCCTTGATGTGCTTCGGCGCCTCTATAAGCATCCCAACGATGCGGAGCCGCGCGCCTGGGTCGGTCTTCTTCTGCATCTTCGGGGTCGTGAGGTCCTCCTTCAGGATAATCCTTATCTCGCCAGGCTGCTCTCCTGTCGTGATTTCGAAGGGCTCCACGCCTGTCAGCCACCTCACGTCGTACATCTTCTTCTCGACAGGCTCGCCGAAATCCCCCCGCCGGCCGCACTGGCAGGCGAATGCCTTCTGCAACAGGTTCCCTTCCTGCGGCACGTCTATCCTTGTCCCGCATTCGGGACATACGAAAGTCGCCTCGTATATCTGCGGCTTCACCTCCGAGGCGGATTTTATTATCGCGTCTATGCACCACAGTCTGTTAAGATGCCTTGCCCTCAGACTGCGGATTCTTATATTCCTGCTTTCCGGGATGTTGCGGAGCCTTACGTTTACCCTTCCGCCGAGGCCGAAGATTTCGACAGATTTCTGCATCGCCTCAAGAACCGTCTTCGGCGCTTCAAGAACCTGGTCTGCTGTTATGGGGTCGAACCTGTCCATGTCGGAGAAGTCGATGACAAGGGCGCCGTCCTCCTTGGCTGCTTTCAGCAGCTCGGTGTAGTATTTTTCCCGTATGAATTCCTCCATGCGCTGGGCGATCTCCATACGCCCTAATTGCCGAAAATATATTTAATGCAAGACGTACGTTTCCTGTGCCGAAAGGCGATTTCAAGTGGAGAAATTTCAAGGATATTAATCTTCCTGAAGACAATAGTGATGTTCTTCAGGCCTGGACGGAGATTTGGTTCTTGGAAAACGCCTCAAGACTCTTCCTAAATCACGACTAGCTTTGGAATATCTTAATGCTACATCCTTAAGGTCATCGAATAAGTCATCTGGAATTTCATATTCTGTGCATCCTGGCATATCTGTCGGTAAATAACCTTCTTCCATTCCTATAACTAGAGGTCCATCATCGGATATAGAAACTGCCGTATATGTCTTTGGGTCATAAAAAAATTCTCCATGTGGTGTATCGGATACATAAAAAATTTTCATATAAAAATACTACTTATATAATCTTTATAAAAGAGAAATCAGCTCTTTATCGCCTTCAGCTGCGACTCCAGTTTCTTCACAGCCTGCTTCACGGCGTCCATGCTCTTGGCGCCGGCGCAGACTACGCGGCCGCTGCTGAACAGAAGGAAAGCCACCTTGGGGTCGTATATCCTGTAGACAAGCCCGGGGAACTGCTCGGGCTCGTATTCGCTGTTTTCCAGCTGGAAAGCCAGCTGGTCAAGGTTCAGGTCCTTGCCGAGGTTGACCGCGACGACTATATTCTCTATCTTGAGTTTGAGCGTGTCCTCGTTGAACCTTATGCCTATCTTCTTTATGTTACGGACAGTCTTCTTCAGCGCGATTTTGGCGGCCTGCGGGCTTCGCGCGCCGACGCATATAATCTTGCCAGAACGGAATATGAGGGTAGCGACGCGGGGCTCGTCAAGCCTGTAGACAAGCCCGGGGAACTGCTCGGGCTCGTATTCGCTGTTTTCAAGGACGTTCAGGAGCTTGTCCAGCGAAATTATCTTTTTTATGTCGGTAGAAGCAACAACATTCTCGATTTTTATCTGCTCAGCCATCCACATCCCCTCCAAAAGCGGTGAGAACTGACGTTCTCGGTTTCCTTTTACACTATTTAAAGGCAAAAAGTATTTAAATGAGTAGCTTTAAGAAGGGAGAAAAACCTGAATTTGAATGTCAAAATCCCATCAATATCTGTATCTGCAAAAAGCTGCGCTTTTTGAGATCTTGAAGGAGTCGTAGACTCCTTCCAAGATAATTATGATGGGATTTTAGACATTTAAGGATATTTCCGGTTCTTATCCACATGAGACTCGCGGCACTGCTTTCCGGCGGAAAGGACTCCCTGTACTCCATGCACAAGGCAATGCAGGAAGGCCATGAAATCAGATATATTATAGCATTTTTTTCCGAGAATCCCGAGAGCTACATGTTCCACATACCCAATGTGCATCTGGTGGAGGAACAGGCAAAACTGATGGGCATAGAATGCATTAAGGTGCCGACGAAGGGGGAGAAGGAGAAGGAGCTTGATGATATCAGGAATATCCTCGCTTCGCTCAAGGGAAAGATAGACGGTATAGTCACGGGCGCCACGGCGAGCAACTACCAGAAGACTCGCATAGACAACATATGCATGGATATGGGGCTGGAAAGTCTGGCACCCATATGGCAGGCGCCTCCGGCGCAAACCCTCAGGAACATGATAGCAGAAGGATTCAGGATAATGATTGTGGGCGTGGCTGCGCCTCCTATGGACGACAAGTGGCTCGGCCGCATCGTAGACGAGCAGTGCGTGAGGGAGCTGGAGAAACTTTACGAAAAGCACGGCATACACGTCCTGTTCGAGGGCGGCGAGGCGGAAAGCCTGGTACTGGACTGTCCTATGTTTCCAAGACGCATGGAAGTGGTGGAAAGCGAAAAGCATTGGGACGCGAAGAGCAGGTCCGGATGGCTCGAGATAAAGAGAGTAAATATCATAAACAAAAACTAGAACCTTGCGCCTTCCAGAGCATGCATGCATTTACAATCATCATAATCCACTTTTCCAATAGCCGTCAGGATTATCTGCTTCAACTTCTCGTTGTTTTCTTTGAAA
>JACPJX010000039.1:0-1618 GCA_016187365.1 Candidatus Aenigmatarchaeota archaeon
AGTGCCAACTAATTTTGCTGCTGCGATTGAACCTGCAAGATCGTCGTTTGTTATCGTCCCGTCAGTTATCTGCTCTGTAGTGATTGTACCGAGGAAAGCCAGTGCGCCAAGGGAGATGCTCAATTGACCGAAAGAATTATTCAAGATAGTTAGCGAATTGTTGACACTGTTAAGGCTGTTGTTAGTGATGGTAAGATAATCGTTAAGGACCGTTCCCCAGTCATTGTTATCGCTGCCAACTGTTGGCAGCCTTGCTGCGGCCGACAATGAAGCGCTCGCCAGCACAAAAATCCCTATCATGGACAACAGAAAAATTTCACTCTTTTTCGACATGAAACACACCCCTCCAATAGCACAATTATCCAAAAAAGGAATTAGAGAAAATTGAGCTTCCCGCTTATAAAATATATAGTATAAGTGGGTATAGTAGAGTCTCTTATACTATCATCGCACAATGGTTACATATGACATGCAAAATCCTTCAGATGAGCCACCTGATAGGAAGGAAATGGACTATTGCTATATTATGTGAGATAGCTGCGGATAATTTTGATAGCTTCAACGGGTTCCTGAGAAAATCAAAGGGCCGTTTGACGCCAAGAGGTCTGTCAATAGTGCTCAAGGAAATGGAGAATGCCGGATTTGTGGAGAAAGACGGTAACGGCGTTGCAAGCCATTACATTCTTACGCCGAAAGGCATGGGCCTTTACAAGATTATAATGCAGATGAAGTCATGGAATGTTGAATGGAACAATGCGGACTCTTCATGCGCCAGGAAATCGTGCATTGAATGCAGTTATTTCATGAGGGGATGATCAAAGATGTTTATATCTCCGCTATCTGAAGATGACGGTTTCCTCTATCTCTGCAGAGAACGAAGTCCTCAAAAATCTGAAAGATTTTTGGGATGTCAGAAAGCTCTGCTTTCTGCACATTCTCTGAGGTCTCAAAGAAGTTTCACTTCTTTGGAGATTTGTCATCTCAGAAGCCTCTTTGTGCTTATCCTACAACTTCAGTTGTGGGTTTTATAGAGGCTTCTGCAGATAATGCTAAGCTTTCTTCCACCTCGGCCCGTGGGGCGAGTCCTCAACGAGTATGCCCTTTCTTTTGAGGTGCTCTCGTATCTCATCTGCCTTCTTGAAATCTTTGCGCCTGCGCGCCTCCTCCCTCTCGAACACGAGTTTCCTGTCCTCCAAACTTATGTCCTCTGTCTCGGTGAGGATGTCGAAGACTTCGTTTATTTCCCCGATGACGCTGATTGCGTCTTCGAGGGAGCCCGGCCTGCCCTCGTCAATCTCCCTGTTGACGGCGCGCATCATCTCGAATACAGCGGAGAGGGCGTTCTGCACGTCAAGGTCGTCGTCCATCCGCTCCTCGAACTCCTTCCTCGCCTTCTCGACGGCGTCCGTCACGCGGACGTTTTCCTTCTGCGTCTTCTCGTTCCTCAGCCTGAAGACGAAGTTGTTTATGCTCTGGACGGTGTTCCACGCATCCATGAGGGACTGGAATGTGAAGTTGATCTGGCTCCTGTAGTGTGTCGACATGCACAGCCAGCGGAACGCAAGCGGGCTGAAGTTCTTCTCGGCGATGTCCCGCAGGGTGTAGAAGTTCCAGAGGC
>JACPJX010000039.1:1624-15825 GCA_016187365.1 Candidatus Aenigmatarchaeota archaeon
AGAAATTGCCTAAACTCTTCGACATCTTCCTGCCGTCAACTAGCAGGTGCTCGCAGTGGAGCCACGTATTGACGAATTTCCTGCCTGTGGAGGCTTCGCTCTGCGCTATCTCGTTCTCGTGGTGCGGGAACATCAGGTCGATGCCGCCCCCGTGAATGTCTATGGCATCAAGGTACTTCATGGACATGGCGCTGCATTCTATGTGCCATCCCGGCCTGCCGCGCCCCAGCTCGGTGTCCCAGTAGACGTCTCCGTCCTCCTCGTCCCACGCCTTCCACAAGGCAAAATCTTTCGCGTCTTCCTTTTCATACTTGTCCTGCTTCACCCTCGCGCCGGATTTCAGCCCCGATATGTCAAGGTGCGAGAGCTTCCCGTAATTTTTGAACTTCGTGATGTCATAGTAAATTGAGCCGTCCTCGCTCCTGTAGGCGACGCCCTTGGCCAGCAGCGTCTTTATTATTTTCACCATCTCGTCGATATGCTCCGTCGCCCTGGGATGATGGGCGGCACGCTTTATCCGCAGCGCATCCATGTCCTCGAAGAAATAGCCCTCATATTTTTTCGTGAATTCCCCGTGCGAAACGCCTTCCTTTACCGAGCCTTTTATCGTGTCGTCATTAACGTCGGTTATGTTCATCACGAGCATGACTTCATACCCTTTGTATTCGAGGTATCTTCTCAGGAGATCCGACACCAGATATGCCCTGAAGTTCCCTATGTGCGCGAAATCGTACGTCGTCGGCCCGCAGAAGTACATCTTCACGGCGCCGCCCACCTTCAGTTCTTCCTTCTTTCTCGTGAAGGTGTTGAAAAGCCTCATCAATAATCATTGAAGTAAAGGAATAAAAAGAATATTCACAACAATCAGTCAAACTAAACGCATTTGAACATTTTGCAAAAAAGAATTCAGCCCATCCTTATCTTAATCCATTTTCTTTTTGACATGACCACACCACACATCCCTTGAGTATATTTATTTAAGCCGTATTTATAGAGACATTTTTCAGTTTTTGGTGCCAGACTTTCAGCACATCGCATTTCGCAGTTTTTTGTGCAAATCCGTCCTACTTCTTTCTCGCTACATAATAGCCGGACTGCCTGCCTGACCTGCTACTCTTCTTCCTCATCATGACCAATCCGGCAGCTATGATTACGATGAGTATGACAACTCCTATGAGCAGACTGGTGTCAACCGCCCCGAGAGGCGTCTGGGTTGTCGCTGCCGGCTGCTCCGGCGTCCCTCCGGACGGGCCGCCCTCTGTCGTCTGCTGGCCTTCGCCGCCCGTCGCCGCCGCGGCGCCCTTCTCCTCCCCGCTTATCGCGAAGACGGAAAATCCGGGCGTGGCTGCGCTGTATGAAACTTTCGTCGAGCTTTCAGCCGTCTTGCTCGTTATAAGTTTTGTCCACTTGTCGGAACTGTACCTGTTGAGCACAACCTTTGCTGGATCAATATTATTGGCGTCAAGCCATGACTTATCGATGTCGAACTGTATGGTTGCCGCCGCGATTTCAGGCTCGGCGATATTATGGGATATTTCTATGTATTTGTAGACCTTTACAGAAGGCTCTGCCGATACAGGCGCGCTTATCGATGCCGGCGCGGAATCAAGTTTCGCGACCGTTATCTGGGCGCTTGTAAGCGCCTTCGCTGCCGTGAAAAGTATTTTTGTCAGTCCGGTGTCAACATCGCTTGGGACCTCGACAACTGCCTCCTTGTCCTTTGCTATCGCCGAGAACGTTGCCTTTATTGTGTTTGGAGCCGCCTGCTTGGCGACTATCGCCTTCACCTGCGTACTTGTGGAGCCTCCCCCGCCCCCGCCCGAGCTGGTGCTTGTCGATGAAGAAGAACTGCCGGTGGCGCATGAGGAATTGCCTGTAACGGTCATGGTTGTCGCGCTCGCCTTGTCTCCAAGGTCAAATGTTACTGTTTTTGTGCTGGTAAAGCATGAATTATGCTTTAATACCCAGCTTAATGTCTGCGTCGTTCCTGCAATGATCGTTATTCCGGTGCTCGACTCGTCATCGCCTGAATTCCTTATGATGCCTCCGGATGTGTTCAGCGAATAAGAGGTTGTTATATTGCTTGACTGCGAATTCTGGATATCAATGCTGAGGTTGAATATCTGCGTCAGGTTAGCCTGAGCCGTTGAAGGCCTTGCCGTCACCGTCATCGATGTGGGGTCTATGAACTCAACGGTCGCGTCCGAGGATGATCTTGAGCCTCCGGACCATGTAGCTGTGACACGATAAGTGTAAACGCCGCAGTTGCCCACTGTGAACGTGAAGCTTTTTGTCGTCCCGCTCGTGCTGACCGTCGTAGTATATGTGTAAGGCGAGCCGGGGTCGGATACCGACAAATCGCTTGAGCCGGTGCAACTTCCTGAGCCGTTGCCACTCACTTTAACAAGCTGAAGCTGTGTGTTTGAGACATCACCGCCTGACGCTGTGGCAGTTGTAGTGACAACAACGCTTGTTCCGGTTGTGGCCGTTGTAACCGAGCTCGTTGTCGTAACGCTTGACACCGAACTGCTCTGCGCCATTGCTATAGAAGATAAAAACAGGGCAAATACGATTCCAACCAAGAATATATTTTTGTTCATCTTATCCTAACTCCGCATATTTTATTTCATCTTATTTTGTCATCCACTCTTGTTCATCTTATTCATGGTCCGATAGTTTATTCCCATTTCCTCAGTTCTGCATTTCTTGATTTCTTTATTATATTTTTAGTTTTTTCTTTATTTAATTAAGCCGCCTCGCTGTCATCACTATAAGTTGAGCATTCCGGATCAGAGGAAGCCCCGCCTCCCCAGCTGAGGTAATCTATCTTCCCGTCGGCATCGTCGTCAATGCCGTTTGAGCACTGCGAATTTCTCCATACGTAATCGGCATACGTGTCTTCCTCGTTGCCGCTTGCATCCTTCACCTTGGCTTTTATGCTGTATGAAGTGTAAGCAGACCAGCCTGAAGGATGCCTTATATCCAGCGCCACACAGCCCTTAGGCCCTACGGTCGCGTTTGCAACAGGCAGCGAGTTTCCTGACACAGGCCCGAACAGGTATGGCGTCCTGTTTATAGGGTCATACCATTCCAGAGCTGTTGTAGTTGCTGAGCCGCCGAAACCGCTCCCGCTTCCCCATGATTCAGCGTACAGGTATACCGTTGCACCCAAAACCGGCTTCTGCGGCTTTGTGAATGTCTGGGCGCAGACCCTTATCGTAATATTCTGTGACGCATTAATCATTGGATAATTTACCTGGCTGCTGCTGTCCTCGTAAAATGCGAGCGTGAGATTTTCGCCATCCGTGTTGCGTGCTGCCCCGATGGACACTGATTTGCTGTCAACCGTATTTGAAAATGTCGTGGATATGTCCGCAGTTGTGAATGAGGGGCCCGCACTGTTTCCTATAGCACTTGCGTTAGGGCCGTAATTTGCGAGCGAAAAGTTATATAGTATCGTATAATTCTTCAGGGAAGTATCCTGCACCAGCTGTCCTCCGACAGCCTCGTTCCAAGTAGTGTTATAAACGCTGTTTCCTGCAGCTCCTATATTCAGCCCATAAATTGTAGTCGGGTTGTCAGCGCCTGTTATTTTTCTTAACAATATCGGTATGGCCGCATAACTGCCGTTGACTTTAGGAATCTTGCTTCCCCACGCATCGAATGACCTTATCTGCACCTGCGTTCCGATATCGCCACTTGCGGAGCCGCCGCCGTGTCCGCCAAAGCCTTCACTCTTGAATGAAGCTGTGTCTTCCTGGCCCGAGCTTTCATTGACCCTCCAGAACACCATGAAGCTGCCTGTCGGGCCGTTGATGTTGACAGGCACAAAAGCAAGCCCGTTTGATGCCGTTACAGTGCCTGTTGAATTGTACTCATCTGCTGTGAGTTTCTTTGAAAATCCAAAGCCCCCGGTCGCGGAGCCGCCGCTGCCTGAGGCATCATTCTGCTTTATGATGCCGTTGACGCTGACTGTGGCTGCTGAAACAGCAGGCCCTGAGGAACTGCTCCTCTTAATTATGTAAGGCACAGTGAAGTTCACACCTTTCTCGTACTGGCCTCCCCACGAGCCTATGTTGCTTGGCACGAATGACGCGTTTATCCATTTTATATAGCCGCAGTCAAGCAGCTGCCACAGGTATAAGTCTGTGGTGACATTTCTTGAAGCGTTGTGCACGACTCCCCAGTATGTCACGTTGCGCAACCCGTCTATCCTTATTATCCTCAGGTTTCCGAACCCGTCGGACATGTTTACGAGCACGGTATCATAGACGCCTGCAGTAGTATTGTCAAGGACGAGCACCTTTGCTGTCCTGTTGTAGGAAATCGCGCTGGAGCCCTGCGACCACCTTGTCACGTTTATCTCATTCCTTATGCAGACCCTGTCTGATTTCGACCTTAGATTATACGTGTAATTGACGGCAGTCAGGTTCCATCCCTTGTTGAAAATGGTCGTGTTGTCAACAAATTGCCCAGGCGTGGTATTTCCTCCTGTGCCCAAGGTGATATTAGAATAATTGCCCCATATCAGGAAATTATTCTCAAATGTCATGCCTTCCTCCTGGCCTATTACAACGCTGTACTTGACGATGCTGAACCATACGTCTGTGGTGACTTTCTCGCCTGAATTATTGTTCGCAGAACTATTGACCTCTATCTGCAGCGTCTGGAATCCCTTCTTCAGGGCTGCAGGGATCGTTACATTAACCCTCCAGAGCTCGGCTCCCCATCTTGGGTATGCCCTATCTTGCGTGCCGTTCCAGTCGTCTGTTATCAGCGTGGCATTGTTGATTGTGACAGGCTTCAGCTTGCCTTCCCACGGAAGGCCTACCTTTGCAGTGAATCCTATCAGGCTCTGGGTTCCTACCAAGAGCTGGCCTTTTGTCGTGTTGGCATTGTCGCTGTTGTTCACCTTGCTGACATTTGTTGATGCACGTATCCAGAGTACGATATCATCGCCTGCGCTGAATGTCGAGCCGAAGCCGCCGAAGCCCCCGCCTGTGCCGTTTGTCAGGCATGTAGCGCCTGCGCCGCATGCGCCGCCTGTTGTAGGCCTTTCTGTGTTTTCCACATAAGCGTCAAATGCGGCAACCTGGAAACCTGTTTCTGTAGTATCAGTGCCTGTGCCTTCGCTGGCATTTGGCGTGAATCTCCATGTGATAGATATGAACCCGCTCGGATAAGTTGCCCTTGAAAACAGGCTTGGTGTCACGACAAGGCTCATGACCTGGTTTGACACATTGGCGCTCAGGTTGGCGCTTGAATTCAGCGTAAGTATCTGCATGCCTGTGCCTGGATTAAAATTGAAGGCGCGTATCATCGTCATCGTGCCGTTTTTCATCGTCGCACTGTCATTCAGCCTTCTTATGGCATTTGTTGAATCCACTGTGAAATTAATCGAGCCCCTTGAATCCACCCTCCATACATTGCTGCCTGATGAATCCTTGCCCTGAACGAAAAATGAATACTGCCTGCACATGAAGCCCGCAGGCACCTGGTCAGCTTTTCCCTGGTATGAAACGTTGACAAGCATGAAATAGAACCCTGACAGGCTTTCGCATCCGGCTTTCGTCCTGTTGAACGTTACAGGAATTGCTATCTGCCCGGTTGAATCAGATGAATTGGTTGCCATGCTCAGGCATGATGAAATATCCTTTCCGGTGAGCTCTTCCCTTGCCTGAAGTATGTTGCTGAAGCTTACAGGGTCGCTTGGGGCGCTGTTTGTCTTGAGTTCTGTCACGCTGCCGGAGAATTTTTCTGTCCCTTCGCTGCACGAGGAGAAGCCGCCGAAGCCTCCTGACGGCCCGCTGAATGCCGCATCAGTCTTGCCCTGTGAGGAAAGGAATCCCATGATGTATTTCGCGATATAAAAGCCTCTTCCGTTTACGGTTGTGTTGGCCTCGGTCGTATGGATTATCGCCTGCATCTCAATGAGATACGGCCCTGTCTTGTTGACAGGCAGCGTAACTGTCACTGAAGGATTTTTTGTGCTTGAGCCTGCTGTTATATTGGTCGTATTGAACGAATCAGCACGCCCTGACGCCCCTTCTTTTATGTCCGAAGCTCCGGCATTGAATTCAAGGGGAATTACTTTTGTCACTGTTATATTGGTTATGTTTATGCCTGCAATCTCAGTGTTGTTTGACAGGTCATAGGCGCCCAGGTCGAATGTTGAGTTTTCGCCCGGATAAAGCATTGTCATGAAATCAAATGAGCCGCCCAAAGATGAAACGGCAGTCGGCTTCAGCACGAACCTGTTTACTGAGAAATATCCCGCTGCATTCGTGTAAGGGCTTCCAGTGCCAACAGAAGCATTTGCAGTGATTTTATAGTTGCCATTTTCTGATGGTGCTGAAAATTGCACCCTGCAGACGCTCTGGCTGTAATAAGTGCCTGATGAGTCATTTGTTATGGACCCTGATATTGAATACGGCGTCCCGTTTGAATAAAATACCTGAAGCGTGTCCGCGATTTTCGTGCAGTTTACCGTGCCTGCAGCAGGCGACGCCCTTGTTGAGCCGCTGAATATGGAGGAATCCGTCAGGTTCGTGGTTATTATATTCAGCCCGACAGTGCCGCCAGGGACGAAAGCCGATGAATCGCCCCATTCCCTGAAGAATTCCTTCTGCGTGTCAAAAATTGACTTTATTTTCTGCGAATTCATGAGGGATGAAGATTCCAGGCTTGTTGTGCCGGCAACTGCCGTGCCTTTTATCGTGTACTGGCCTGTCTGGGTGTCATTAAGGGTGTAATCCCCCTTGTACTGCCCGAAGACAGACGTGTCGTTGGTAAGCGTTACTGTCGTGATGGTACCGTCCGGCCTTGTGACCTTCACCGTGACATTGATGGCATTTCCTATCGGGTTGCCGTCTGTGTCCCTGATTTTCGCGACTATCGTGGTTGAATTTCCGGGCGTGTAGTCGAATTTAGTCTCATTCAGGCTCGTCTGGGTGCCCAATGCCATGACATAGCCGGATTTTATGACTATGATGGAAATTATGTTCCCCCTGTCCACGGATATGACATAGCTGCCGTCAACTCCCGAAGGGATGGTGATATTATATTCAAGGAATCCCGAATGGTTATTAGCCGGCGTCATGTTTGCAATCGTCCATGCGGTCTGCCTTTTTCCGTTGGCCGAATAAACCTCGACAACAGGCGTATAATTTACCAGGAGAGCGTTGCTGCTGCTTCTCATGGTTATATTAATCCTGAACGAGCTGGCCGCGGCAAAGGGGGGCTTCTTGTCAGTGAACGATATGGAAGAAAATTGCTGCGAGATGTTCGTGACGTATATGGTTATTACCTTTGTTGACGAGTCGTTGCCGCTCAGGACGGTGATATTATACTCGCCTGTGACAACAGGCGCCGTGACATTGACCTCAAAATACCCGCCTGCCGAGGAAAATGAATTATTCGCGTTGTTGCCCGTTATGTTGACGCTGACATTGTACTGCACGCTGCCGCTGGTATTGCCCTTGACGTAGAATGGCTGGCCCGCAATGACCGTCGCGTCCGAGTAAACCTGATAAGCGGCAAAGCCGGCAGTTGCGAACAAAAACAGGAATGATATGAATAACATTACCGCGAAATTACGCATCGAACCACTCCGATAGAATAAACATGGATTGAGGTGATATATAAAGTTTTTATTGAAAAAAAATCACCGGAAAAGCTCTGGTGAACTCCGTTATGATAATATACCTTGCCTCTGACCACGCAGGCTACAGCCTCAAAGAGGCCGTGAAGAAATTTCTGGAGGAAAAAAACTTCAGGTGCGTCGATGTCGGCCCCCATTCATACGACGGGAACGACGATTACCCGGATTTCATAATTCCGGCGGCTGAAAAGGCGTCCGGGCATCCTGATAACAGGGCAGTGATTTTCGGCGGCTCGGGGCAGGGCGAGGCGATCGCGGCGAACAAGGTGAAAGGCGTGCGCGCCGCGGTCTTTTACGGCGGTCCTGAAGAAATAATTTCCCTCTCGCGGACGCACAACGACGCGAACGTGCTGTCCATAGGCGCCCGTTTCGTCAGCGAAGAGAGCGCAATAAAGGCCGTTGAATTGTGGCTCCGGACGCCGTTCCCCGGCGAAGAGCGTCACGGGAGAAGGATAGGAAAGATAAAAGAATTTGAGGATCGCTAGTCTTCTATCATGACGGTTTTTTCCCTTGACTTCAATCCCTTCAGTATCCGTATTTTTCCTTTGGAAACGCCGAAATGTTCCGAAAGAGCTTCAAGGAGCATTTTGTTTGCTGCGTTGCCGGCGGGCTTCGCCTTCAGGTATAGTTCTCCAAGGAAACATTTAGGTATTAGTTTCCTTGGGAACTATATGTGAAACAAGTTATAATATGTCCGGATTATTTACTTGTTTCACTATAGACCCTCAGTTTGCCCCCTTCACCGGCAACCTCGTTCCTTTTCGCGTTCGGAACTGCCTTTACATTGACGGTTTTCATCGGAAGCTGGTGCCCGGAGTCGAACCGGGCTGCCTCGCTCTGCAGGCGAGTACATGGCCGATCTGTCACACCAGCAAAGGAAGGCGAGTGCATAGCCGATCTGCCATCCCAGCACAAATGAATTTTATTGAAGAACAAATTTAAAAGCCGGTCTATGCGGCCGCGCCGGAGAGCATGAGGTAGAGGAATACGGCGTAGCATGCAATAAGTATCACGCCCTGCTCCTTTCTCAGCCTGAGATGCGTCGCAAAGTAGAGGAATATGCCGCTTGCGGCAAGCATCGCCACCAGAGCCAGTCTCCCTGAAGCGTCTATTGTTATGGGATTTATTATTGCCGCTATGCCGAGAATGAGCGTGATGTTCGTTACTATGCTCCCGATGCTGTCTCCTATCGCCAGGTTTATGTCCTTCTTCCTCAGGGCCATCACGTTGACGCTGAATTCAGGTATCGTGGTGCCTATGGCAAGCAGCGTTGCGCCTATTGCCGTGCTTCCGAGGCCGAACAATGACGCGATGTCGGAGGCTGACTTGGTTATCAGTTCGGCGCCGATGACAACAAGCGCTATCGACGCAAGAAGGCAGAGAAGCGTCCTGAGTGTTCTTTTCCTGTTACGCGCAGGTTTTTTGCTCTCAATCGCCTTTTCCTCCCCGTATATGTTCTTCAGGAATGCGTAGAAGAGGATTATGGAAAATATGCCGAACGCCATGTCAACCTTCATCAGGTATATGAGGAACACCGCGATTATTGCCGCAAATATCACGGCCTGGTTTATCTCCATGAGGCGCGCCTTCTGTATCCTGAACCCGGCCAGAGCCATCGCGCCGAATACCATGGTAAGCAGCGCCACGTTCGCCCCTATCAGGTTGCCAAAACTCAGCGAGTTGTTGCCATGAAGCGACGAGATTACCGCTATCGACATCTCTGGAACCGAGGTGCCGATGGCGACGAGGACGAACCCTATTATTATCTCGCTTATCCCGGACTGGCGGGAAAGCGCGATGGAATGCCTGACCGTGTAGTCGCTCGCCTTCAGCAGGACGGCGAAGCCGGCGAGCAGGAGTATCAGCGGTATCAGCATCATATTAGATTGGGCGGGGCATAAATAAACCTGCAGGCTTGTTTGATTTATATTATTTTCAGTTCAATTCTTACGAAGGTGGTGCTCATGCAGGAGAACGTCAAGGACTTGCTGGAGGAAATGAAGAACCTTTCGAGTCTGATGCTCGACCTTTCATACTCCTCGGTGTTTTTCACGAGCAAGGACATAGCGTCCGAGGTGGTGGAACTCTACGACAGGATAGAGGACATAGAGGAAAAGCTTACCATACACCTTCTTTCCGCGTCGCGGGAGCCGCATCTCGCGAAGAAGCTCGTTAGCGTCTTCGAGGTCGTCGAGAGCGCGAAGCGCGTTGCCAGCGCAGCGAGGAACATGAGCCAGATTGTTCTTGACAACAAGGAACTTCACCCGATAATAAAGGAGGCCCTGCAGGAAAGCGACGAGAGGATAACCCGCGCCATCATTTCCGGCAGCTCGCTGCTCGCCAACCAGACCATAGGCGACCTGAGGCTGCGGACAGAGACGGGCATACACATAATAGCGATAAGGCGCGGCCCGAAATGGATATTCAACCCGAGGAAGGCAACGAACCTCATGAAGAACGACATACTCATAGGAATCGGCCCGAAGGCGAGCTGCAGGAAGCTCCGTCGCCTGGCCGAGAGGAGGCGCTGAGCGATGGGGTGCGATGATGAAACATGCCGGAAAAAGGGACAGGGCAAGGCGCCTCCTGAAGAGGATATTCGTTTCTGAGGAGCGGACCTACGAATACCACATGCCGGCGTCGGACCCCATGGGAAGGAACATCACCGTGGGCGACAGCATCGCGGATTCTGCCGGGCGCTTCATCAGGCATGTAAAAAGAAATTCTGACTTTTTCAGGCAGGCGTCGGTTGCGTATGCCATAAGCATCCTTGCCGGGCTGTTTGCCGGGATATTCCTGGGGCATTACGAGGAAATGCTTCTCGCGCTGCCCGGGCTCATTGTGCTGGTTCCGGCGGCAATAGGCATGCGCGGCAATATTTTCTCGTCCCTCGGATCACGCCTTGGTTCGGCGCTGCACCTCGGCACTGTAAAAACCTTCTCGAAGGACAACCACATAATAAGGAGCAACATATATTCGTCGATAATACTCTCGGTCATATTTTCAGTCCTTCTGGCGTTCATCGCAAGAATCGTCCTTCTTGCGTTCGGGATAAAAAGCATAACGCTCCTTTCGCTTGTCGTGATCTCATTCGTGGGCGGCATAATCTCGGGAATCATACTTCTTGCGACGACTTTCGTCATCGCGTTCGCCTCGTTCAGGAGGGGGTGGAATCCCGACAACATATCGTCCCCGATAATAACCGCGCTGGGCGACATGTTCACCATCCCCTCGCTCCTTCTTGCGGCCTTTTTCACGCTGTCCTACCAGGAGCTTGTCCTCCCTGCCGCCGTGATCATACTTGCTGTTTTCGCGGCGTGCGTCTTCCGCATGGCAAGGGCCGGGAAAGAGTATTTCGCCGACATAGTCAGGCAGAGTTCCCCGGTGCTTTTCGGGGGGATGCTCCTGGACGCCTTTGCCGGGATGATACTCCAGTCCAACATGGGAAGCCTCTCCATGCTCCCGGTCGTGCTGCTCCTGATACCGGGCTTCCTCGAGCAGGGGGGCAACATAGGAAACATACTGGCGTCAAGGCTGTCAACGAAGCTGCATCTGGGCGCCATGGAGCCGAAGTTCTCCGTGGAAGGCGCGAGGGACGAAATAATAAACACGTACATACTTTCGGCCGTCCTGTTTCCCGCCATAGGGCTCCTGACGTTCGCGGCCGGCTACGCCATAGGAATCGGCGGCGCCGGGCTGGACGTTGTCATGAAGGCCGTGATCATATCAGGCATTCTTCTGGCGACGGCGGTGATGGCGATAGCGTTCTTCATCTCGATAGCCTCTTTCAGGTTCAATCTCGACCCCGACAACACCACCCTGCCCCTCATAGCAAGCTCGGCCGACATAATAGGCATCGTCAGCCTCATGGCCGTGTTCCATGTCCTGGGGGTTTTCTAGCGCCGATGGCATGTGCTTTTATAATTAATTGAGATAGTGATTTGCATGAGCGAAACTGGTCCCAGAGACCCTCTAGACGATGTGGAGACATTACCCCAAGATTATCGTGTGCAATTGGGCGAGCGTATAAGACACGTCAGGGAGGGTATGGAGGGTCTGTATGATACATTCAAAGAGGGCTTGATGCGAGTGCCGTATCCGGGTGACCCGTACCGCCCTGATATTTCCGGAAGTCCGACATTCAATGCTATGGCTATGGTTGCCCGTCAAAAAGCGTATTCAGGACGTGCGGAAGCCATCGTAGACATCCTCCAGTCTTACATGCGCGGGAATGACGTTGGAGCTACCGCTGATTCTGCATCTGTGGGAAAGGAATACACGACTAGGCTTTTCAGGGCACTAGGCTTCAGCGAAGAAGATGCTGAAACCATCTGGAATATGGGAATGTCCGAATTCCGATGACGCCGGACTGTTTTTTGAAATGGCCGTAGATGATTTTAACAGACTCAAAAAGAGTTTATAAGATTGACAGGAATATTTATTGTGGTTGAAATGATCCAGAAGATGAAGGAATTCGCCGCGGACAACAGACTCGCGTCGGGCGTCATCGCCCTTGTGGTCCTGATGGACCTGGCGTTCGTCATCCGGCAGTATCTCGCCGCGGCCGCCCTGATGGCGATAGCCGTCGTTGCCGTGATGGCGATGATGGTGAACGAACTGAGGAAAGAGTGAGTGCGCCCGCCGGGATTCGAACCCGGATTTCTGCCTGAGCCAAATTATTAGCTACAGTCAACAGCTTGGAAGGCATGCCATCCCGAGATTGTGGTCCTGCCGTTAGACTACAGGCGCTTTTAATTTACTTGGAAATGGAAAGGATAAAAAGAATTTTTCATATTCTGCCAGGGCCGCCTTTATCGTATTCCTGAAGAGGTTGATTATAAGGCAATGGGAAGTACGTATTGTTTGTAAAGACCCTCTGCCTTCCTGAAATATCCGACACTACCGCATCCGCCATGCCGTCACCGGTCATGTCAATCATCATCACGTAGCGCGGTCTTGACAAATACTCTCCCAGAGTTAATCCGGCCAGAAACAACCCTGCATAGGCGGCAGCCCTGATTGCTTTTCCCATATAACCATCTCCTGCATTCTCTCATGCCTGAAATCTTTTTAATCCCGTGCCAATATCTTATAATGGGCAATGACTTCAGGGAAATACTCGTGGTGGAAATAATTTCCGTCACAGGCGGCCTTCTTGCTGGCATAGCCCTGGCGTCGATGACAAAGCAGATATACCTCATACCCGGCCTCTTCATACTCATACCGGGCTTCCTCGAGATGCGCGGCAGCCTCGGAGGCTCCATGGCGGCGCGCATCAGTTCCGGGCTTTTCCTGGGCGTCGTCAAGCCGAGGATGGGAAACAGGATTGTCAGGAGCAACATGCTGGCCACGGCCTCGCTTATAATTGTATCGAGCGTCATACTAGGGGTATTCGCTTACCTCGCAAGCTCGTGGTTCTTCGGCATCGAGAACGTTAAAATAATACTCATTTCAGTCGTCGCGGGCTTCGTTTCCATACTCATGACGCCGCTGACAGTGTATACGACGATGTGGGTGTTCAGGAAAGGGCACGACCCGAACAACGTCATGGGGCCCTACATAACCACGCTTGGCGACGTGATGAGCGTCGTGTCATTCATGATAGCGATAATGGTGGTGGCATGAAGCTCAATAAGAAATTTGCAAAGCTGCACGGCATCAGGCGGCACAGGCACCACCCTGTCATCCATGCCATTCACAGGAAGCACAGGATATCGTACAGGACGCTTTTCTACATGAAGGAATACGGGACAAAGTCGCATGTTGCGTCCGTCATCATGAAGGAAAGCATGAAAATACTGGTAATAGCGGCCATCATAAGCTCGGTAGGCGGGATGGGCCTCGAGAATGTGAAGGAAAAGCTCGTCACCATCATTCCGCTGCTAATAATGCTCCCGGCCCTGAACGACATGATAGGCGACTACGGAACGATAGTCTCGTCAAAGTTCACGACGATGCTGTACACCGGCAGGATAAGTATGAGGGAAGGCGTGATGAAATCCCCGGAGCTTAGGAAACTTATGGCGACGCTTTTCGCCGTCGCCTTGATAACGTCGCTGTACATCGGCTCGGTATCATACGGAATGGCGTATTACAGCGGCTTCGCATTCGACCCCTCGATATTCCTGAAAGTCATGGCTGTCTCGGTCGTATGCACCATGCTCCTCGTCGGGATAATATTCCTGACATCGGTTGCGGCCGGCATCTGGATATACAGGAAGAAGGAGGACCCGAACAACTTCCTCGTGCCGATAACGACGTCGCTCGCCGACTTCGCCAGCATGCTGCTGTTCTCGCTGATTGTGCTCAGGCTATTCTGACTCCCTCGAAAGCACGTATCCGAGGACGACCCTTATCGCCACTATCGCGCCGAGTTTCGTGAGGCTCTGCATGTCCGGCGCTATCACGGTGCGCAGTATGTCGCCGGCTATGAAGAACTCAAGCGCGAAGTTTATGTGGTGCGTGAAATTCCTTCTCAATGCCCGGTGCGAGTTCCTTTTTCTCGAGATGAACTCGGCGTCGAAAATCCTGAAAAGGATGA
>JACPJX010000056.1 GCA_016187365.1 Candidatus Aenigmatarchaeota archaeon
ATATTTTATAAAAGGCATCATTCACGCAGGCACATTCCCGTAAAGTTCGTCAAGCGCCTCCCTGATGTCGGGAGTCATTTCCTGCGAATACGCCACGACAGGGAACAGTATGCTGTGCGAGTTGTTGCTGTGGCCGAAGCCCATGATGTGGCCTATCTCGTGCATTATCTGGACGCGGTTCTCGAGCGTGCCGTAGAGCGGGCCGACTGTTATCTCGCCGCCGACGATGACGCTGTGGTTGGGATACCTGTAGTATACCGGGCTCGCCTCGCCGGCCACCTCCTGCCTGCTGGCGCCCGGCTGTATGTCGTAGGTGTAGTAGTTCTTCGGCGTTACATATATGATGATGCCCTCCATCGGCTTCTCCTCAACCTGTATGAATTTCACTTTTCCTTTCGTCGCGTTCTCCCACGCGCCGAACGCGATTCTTATGTTTTCAAGCGTGAGGTTGTACTTGTAGGCGTTGACCTCGGACTCGTTTATTATGAAATACGGCATCGGCGACCTCGCGACAGGGTTCTTGAGGAGCAGCGGGTGGTCCACGCTTTCCTCAGGCGGTCTGTAGTCCCTGTAGTCGAATTTTTCTTCCGTGACAGGGCTAGAAATTTTTGGCGGTTCCGCGATCTGCCCGCTGGCCTGCGGTATCCCGCGCTCTGCCGCGTAATTCACGCAGCCTGCCAGAAATACAACCGCCGCAAGCGCCATTAAAATTTTCATATCAGTGGGCTCGCCCGGAAAATCGGCCGCGGGCGGAGCCCGCAAGGCTTTCGAACCGGGGTCTCATGCTCCCTAAGCACGGATCCTTTCTGGAAGATTTTTCTGTCTTTAACCAAGCTAGACTACGAGCCCGATAGAAAGAAGTATCTGGATTACAAACTTAAATTTAAGCAAATCAAGTCAAAAGTTGAATAAAAATAGCCGGCTATTGCCCTAATTCTACCATTCTTTTCTTTGGAAAACCTTTATCTAAGAAAAAGTGCACTTCTCTTAACTCACTTTCTATAGCTTCGCGTGGCTCCATTCCGTTTTTAATATCTTCTATCAAATCCTCGTAAACTGCTTCCATAAATACAAGGAAGCCTTTGATAGCTTTTTCATTAAAGCCTTTAGGCATAGTTATCGCCTTTTTAGAATAATAATAGTCCGCGTAAACTAATTAAACTTTGTAGTTCAAAATGAACTACAGAAATAGCAATTTAAAGTTAATAAGCTCAATAAGACTATGCAAAACGTTTTGATCAAAATAGGACTTTCCAAGCATGAAATAAAAATTTATTTAGCATTACTTCGTTTAGGGACAGATACCGCATCAAAAATAGCAAGCGAAACAGGAATAGACAGGGCAACAACATATAGATTTCTAACAAGTTTGATAAACAGGGGATTGACAAATTATGCCATAGTAAATAATGTAAAATATTTTACCGCATCGGATCCAAATAAGATATTGCTCGATCTAAAAGAGATGCAGGAAGAATTCAAAAAAGTCCTTCCAAAACTAATTGCTATATCACAAATGCCAAAAGAAGATACAAAAGTAGAGGTATACAAAGGAAAAGAGGGTCTAAAAGCAGTTATACAAAATATAGTAAAAGAAAGAAAAGATTACACATTTGTCGGAGAGGTTGAAAAATTCTTTGAAGAAATGCCACATTATATATTTCATTGGTTAAAAACCGTAGAAAAAGAAAAAATAAAGGGCAGATTAATTTGTAAGGAGAATGCAGAATTCAAAGTAGTGAAAACTGAGACTTATAGACTAATTTCTGAAAAATTTATTTCAAAAATATCCACATGGACATATGGCAATAAAACAGCATTTTTTATATGGTCGAAGCCATTTTTTGCAGTCGTCATAGATAACAAAGATGTTACAGAAAGCACACTTAACGTATTCGAATATTTGTGGAGATTAAGTAAACGACCATCAAAAATGCACACCGAAAAGCATGCAATAAGGTAGCCCACAACCCAACCACTTATAACTTACTATTAGCCTGCGCAGAACCAAACCCATAACCAAGCTAGACTACGAGCCCGGCATCAAAACTATTGACGGTGAAAACTTAAAGCCGCGCCGGGGGTTTGATGGCCTTTAGAATTCTCTCAAAAACTTCCTCCGGCTTTCCGGATGCATCCACTTTGCGCAGCAGTCTTTTCCTTTCGTAATACTTCATGACTTTCTCCGTCTCCTCGTGGAAGACCTTCAGCCTTTTTCTTATCGTCTCGGGATTGTCGTCATCCCTGTGGCGGAGTTCGGAGCCGCATTTGTCGCATTTCCCCTGAACCTTCGGCGGCATGTCCTTCCCGTATATCGCCCTGCATTCCATGCACTGGAGCCTTGACGAAAGCCTTTCAATGACTTTCTTGTCGGGAATGTCGAGATATATGACATGGTCTATGTGTATGCCGAGCATCTGCGCCTGCTCTGTGTTGCGGGGCGCCCCGTCAAGGACGAATCCTTTTCTGCATTCCATCAGATTCTTCCTGACAAGCGGTATCACGATTTCGGGCGGCAGGAGCTCGCCCCTGTCTATAGCCTCCTTTATCTTTGCGTCCTTCTGCGCCATTTCCCTCAGCAGGTCGCCTGTGCAGACATGCCGTATCCCCAGTTCTCTTGCGAGCATCTCCGCCTGCGTGCCCTTGCCTGAGCCCTGCGGGCCCATGATAATGATCTGCAAAGGAGTTTCGCTCCTTTGAGATCCCAAAAAACTTTGTTTTTTGAGGATGTTCATTTCACAACCTCATCAATCCTGTCGTGCAGTTCTTTTAAAGTTCCGTTGTTTTTTACCGCTGTATCGGCGAAACTGAAGCTCTCGGTGAAATGCATCTCCCTTTCCCTCGTTTCCTGGGCGTGAAATTCCCCAAACGTTTTCGGGTCGCCGAGCCTGCCCCTGGCCTTCAGGCGTTCGTACCTCGTCCTTTTGCCGGATTCTACAAGAATTATCTTTATTCCGCTTCCGAACTCCTTCCTGAGAAGATCGGCATCGCCTTTCGTTCGCATCTCCTTGAACAGGACTTTCCTGCCGTTCTTCAGGAGTGCCACGCCTTTCTCCAGCGCCCTCTTCGAGAAGTAGTCCTCGCCGTATCTGGCCCTGCATTCGCGCGCCACATCCTGCATGTTCTCGCGCGACGGCTCCATACCCTTTCCCTCTGTCACCTCCCTGACGATGTCCCTGAAAGAAACTATCTCATACCCGTATTTCCTGGATATGTAATCGGCGGCAGTGTCCTTTCCCGAGCCTATGGGCCCGACGATACCGAGAATCATTATGGGTATTTATCTCCAACGGATTAAAACTTACTATGACTCTGAAGCAGGAACTCAGGAGCGTGCTGACGGAAAAGGAGCTTGCCGTAGCCCCGTCGGCGTTTGACGTTCTCGGCAGCAAAGCCAAGGCTGTCGCCATAATAGAGATCCCGCCGCAGCTTGAAGGGAAGGAAAATGCGATAGCAGAGGCATTGATGAGAAAGCACAAGAATGTAAAAACAGTGCTAAAGAAATTATCAGACCTGAAAGGCATTTTTCGCGTTCGTGATTATGAGATTCTGGCAGGCGACAGCAATACGGAAGTCATGCACGTGGAATCAGGATGCCGCTTCCTTCTGGATCCCCAGAGATGTTATTTCTCGCAGCGCGAAGCTACGGAAAGATTGCGCATTGCTGAAAAGGTAAAGAAAAACGATGTTGTCATGGTTTTCTTTTCGGGCGTGGGGCCTTACTGCATCATTATAGCAAAGAAGTCAAAGCCCAGGAAGGTTATAGGAATAGAAATAAACGACAAAGCCGTTCTTTATGCAAGGGAAAATGCGAAGCTTAACAAAATGAACGTGGAAACGATATTCGGCGACGCAAGGCACGAGTCCCGCAGGTTCTGGGGAAAGTGCGACCGCGTCATCATGCCTCTGCCCGGAAAGAGCGTTGAATATCTGGAAGATGCGATAAAATGCCTTAAAAACAAAGGCGTAATCCATTTCTACTGTTTTGTAAGCGAGGGAACAGTAAACGAAAAAAAGGAAGAATTGACAAAGCTTGTGAAATCATTCGGCTTTCATGCATCAGTCATAGAAACGAGGAAAGTCCTGCCTTACAAACCAAGAATCTGGAATATGAGGTTTGATTTGGAAATCAGGAAGCGCTCGTCTGCAAAGAGTATGGCTTGAAAGCCATAGTATTCATACTCTTTGAGATCAAAGTATTCAACATACTGCGGGCTTTAGCCCGCAGACTAAGAATACTTATGATCTTCTCAATGAATTAACAAATTATTTAACCCTCCATCATCATCCTTACTTCGTATGTTGGAGCAGAAAATAGACGTCCAGAAAGGGATGAAGTATTCCACATACGACGGCATGTTCGCGTCGTCCATGGATGCGTTCACGTCGGCATTCATCTCCGCATTCGCGCTGGCTCTGGGCGCCGGCAACCTGGCCATAGGCCTTCTCGCGGCCGTGCCGCAGGTTTTGTGGACCGCCAACCAGTTCACCGCGGCGTGGGCGGTCGAGAAGACGGGGCAGAGAAAAAAGATAGTGATACTTACAGCGACAGTTTCGAGGCTGGTATGGCTTCCGATAGCCTTCCTGCCTTTCATCTTTCCCGACCTGAACGTGCTTATTCTACTCGTGTCCCTGTCGGCGATGCTCGGGGCATTCACCGGCCCGGCATGGGCGTCGTGGATGGCCGACATAGTCCCGGATAATATGCGCGGCGAATATTTCAGCAAGAGGAACCGCGCCACGGCTTTCGCGGGCCTTGTCGCGACGATGCTCGCCGGGATAATCCTGGGAATATTTCCGGAAGGCACCGCGGGCTTTGCCATCATTTTCGTCATGGGGCTCGCGTGCGGCATCCTGTCGTCGATGTTCCTGACAAAGATACCCGAGCCCCCGTATTCGGCGCTGAAGACAAAATTCATTGAAAACGTCGGCGAATCATTCCGCAACAGGAGGTTCAGGAAATTCATGATAATCTACTTCATCTTCAGGTTCGGCGTCATGTTCGGCGCGCCCTTCATGGTCGTGGACCTGATAAGCAACATGCACGCTGCTTACATATGGATTTCCATAACAGCCGCCGCATCCACCGTGGCGGGCATCATGGCGCGCGGCTCCGTCGGGAAAGCGTCGGACCTTTTTGGCCACAGGCCCGTCCTGATAATCGGCTGCATAGGCACGTCGCTGACGCCGCTCGGCTGGGCTCTTGCGACGGCGCCCGAACAGATAATCCTTGTCAACATAATAAACGGCATCGCGTGGGCGGCTGCGGACCTTGCGCTGTTCAACTACATGCTCGAGACAAGCCCGAGGGAGTCGCGCCCTACATATGCCGCGCTCTTCTGGGTTGTCATGGGCGCGGCTGCCATTATCGCTCCAATAGCAGGCGGCCTCTACGCCGATTACATGGGGGGCAGGGAACTGCTGGGATTCGAGGGCCTGAAGGCGGTCTTCATCGTTTCATTCGCCCTGAGGCTTGCAGCCGGGCTGCTGTTCTGGAAATTCCTTGAGGAAGTGGTCGAGAAAAGGGAAAAGGCAAGGACAGCCGAGGTCGCGCAGGAAATGTTCCGCACCGGGTTGCATGGCGGCATAAACCAGATGCTGTACATAAGAAGCAGCGCAAGGAAGACGGCGAGGAAGGTGGAAAGCGTGGTGGAGAATATCGAGGGGGAACTGAAGGAAGCTGCCATGGCAGTGGAGGAGAAGCTCGGGGATATCGAGAGGGAAAGGAGGATCGCGGGCGGCATGATAGTGAGCGGCGCCGAGAAGATCGAGAAGGATTTTGTCGAGTCGGTGGAGAAGAAAAGGAGGAAAAAAACGTCAGCGGAAGGAAAAGACGGGAAAGAATGATAAATCAACTCTACAGATTAAAGTGTGATAATAGCAGCTAAAATTACAAACGCGGTCTGAATTCCTTCTTGATATTTACCCATCAACATCCGTATACCTATGATGGGATTTTCGGCCGTCGTGAAAAATCCTATTTCTGCCTCTGCTCGACGAACAGCAGTATGAGGGCGAGCACGATCATCGAGATGCCGGTGAACCACAGGAGGTTCACGAGCGACGAAAAGAGGCCGGCGCCGAAGAGTATGCCTGCCGCGAACAGCAGCACCTTTTCCTCGTCATGCTTGTTGAGGAAAAGCTCGTTCTTGGAAATGTATGAAGGGGCATGGGGATGCCTTCTTCTCCGCGCAGCCTTCTTTTTCGCCATCTGAACACCTCTTTTTTATAAGCGTAATTAATTCGTAATTATATCTTTCCGGGGCAGTATATAAAGATTTAAGAAGAAAAGACCTTGCAGTCAGTGGCCTGCCGTAATATTTATACGAAGCCGGATATAAAATCATTCATGAAGCACCTGTATGGCGAAGTTTTCGCAGTTGCGTCCCTCCTTTTGCTGGCGCTTTTTCTCTCGATATATAATGATTTTGTCGCGGAAGGCAATGCGATATCAAAATCATTTTCCTTGCCGGCGTGGGCGGGATCTCCCTACAGTTTGTTTGATTCATATGATACTGCTGAAGGCGAAATGCTCCTTGAACCGTCTCCCGACTATTCTCTCCATGGAAGCACGGTCGC
>JACPJX010000057.1 GCA_016187365.1 Candidatus Aenigmatarchaeota archaeon
ACGGAAGACACGAAAAGTGTCCTTCGTTGTCCTCCGTCAAGTATTTAAGGTTTTGTTACCATTTATAGGTAATAAAAGGTGTGGTCATGGCGTACGAAAACAACCCATACGAGTCGATGAAAAAGACGAAGACCGAGGGCTACAAGGCGAAGGTAGGATACAAGGAAGAGGAAAAGGAAAAATATCCTCAGTCTCCGGAAAAGCCCCACGAATACCTTGCGAGGAAGGACACTGAAAGGCTTGTTGTCTCCAGGGAGGCAATGCCGCGCATTGATGACGCGCGGATAGAATCCCTCAAGAGGATGGCGCCTGTAATTGTCGGCGACCTTTTTGACAGGGTCAGGTTCCTGGAGGAAAGGATTGCCGAGATGAAGGACATGATGCAGACGAGGGAAACGATACACCAGATGATTATAGAGGACATAGACAAGGACATAATTGAAAAGGACAGGCTTGCGGGGATAGTTTCCGACCTGCATGAAAGAAGGAATCTGAAGCTCGACATCTCCATTCTCAGGAAGGAAAAGAGGCACGAGAGCGTGCAGTTCTGGAAAGACCATCTTGAACTGATGACGGAACTCCGCACGCTTAGCGAGCAGTACGAGACCGAGTCGAAGATAGTTGGGATATTCAGGAACGTGAGTGATAACAATGCAGTCCAGGATGCAGTTTGAGGAGAAATTCGTCGCCGACGAGATCAAGAGGCTCGTGCCTGTCATAGGCAAGGAAACAGCTGAAAGGCTGAACAAAGCGTACCTCACCGGCGACGAGAACGTGAGGAAGAGGATATTCGAGCTTGTCGACGTCATGAAAGCCGCCGTCTACGCCGACAGCGACCTGAAGGATTCAATCCTGCTTGAGATGCCTTCAATGGAGGCCGCGGGAAACGGCGACGTGGACATGGGCAGCGTGCTTTACGGAAGGAAGAAGATGTACCCGCTCCGCATCAGGAAAGAAGATTTGCTGACGCACATGGGCATATTCGGCTCTTCAGGTTACGGAAAAACCAATCTTTCATACAACATGATAAGGCATCTTTCAGGAATGAACATACCTGTCATAGTGTTTGACTTCTCGAAGAGGAACTACAAGGATCTGCTTGCGACGGACCTGAGGGAAAGGACGGACATCTACACCGTCGGAAGGGACGTTTCGCCATTCAGGTTCAATCCTTTGAAGCCGCCCGAGGGCATACAGCTCTCGCAGTGGATGAAGGAGTTCTCCTCGGTCTTTGACCACGCATACTGGCTGCTCGGGGGCGGCAGGCACATAGTGATGAGGGCGCTTGACAGCATACACAATGAAAACACGGATCCGACAATGAATGATTTGAAGAAATACGTGGACGAGTATGCCGAAAGCAACAAGAACAGCAGGGAGAGAAACTGGATAGCGACCGCGCAAAGGCCGCTGGACTCGCTGTGCTTCAAGGAAGTTGGCGAGGTATTCGAGACCCGGGAGGGCATACTGCCTTCGACGTTCTTCCAGCCCGGGAAGGTGAGCGTGCTTGAACTCGACGCTCTCTCTGACAACGACAAGACGTTCTTCATAGAGGTAATACTTCAGTGGGTAAGGGACTGGCTTCTGGTGAACAACGCCGGCGGCGAGCTCAAGGGCGTCGTGGTGCTTGAGGAATCCCACCACGTGCTGAACAGGGAGAAATCCAACAGGCTCGGCTCTGAAACTGTAATGGACCTGATATTCAGGGAAGTGAGAGAACTGGGCCTTGGAATAATTTACACCGACCAGCACCCCTCTCTCGTTTCGTACCCCGCGCTGGGCAACACGTCGATGCATGTCTACATGAACATAGGGCTGGACACGAAGTACTCTTCGGACATACAGGACGCCTCGAGGATGCTGGGTCTGGACTACGACGAGGACGGCAAGTACCTCAGGGAGCTGCCTGTGGGCCACGCGTTCTTCCTCTCAAGGCGCTCATCGTTCCCGCACCCGTTCCTGGTTGAATTCCCCCCGTCCGACGTGAAAAGGGGCTCTGTAACGGACGCCGACATACAGGAGCACATGAAAGGCAAGACCGGCATATACCTTGATGTCCCGAAAAAGACGGATGATAATTTAATCAGGCAGCTCAGCGAGAGCGAGTTGAAAATAATCAAGCTCATAGGGCAGGGGAAATGCTCGTTCAAGTCGGAGATATACAACGACATGAAGATGTCCGGCAACGTGTTCAACGAGCACCTCGACAGCCTGACGGAGAAGGGGCTTGTAGGAGTAAGGAAGGCGAAGTCGCGGAGGAACAGGCTTTTCTACTGCTATCTCACGGACACCGGCGAGAGGCTGTTCGAGGAAAAATACGGCAGGCTCAGGGAGGAGGCCAGGACAGACACTGACATGATAGAGAGGAAATTCAGCTCCGACGGATGGACAACCTCCAGGAACGGGAACGAACTTACACTGGAAAAAGGCGGCCAGACGGTAAAAATGAAGATCCAGGACAGGTTCGACAAGGACGACATACTCGAAGCCCTGCGCAATCACGACAGGTTCATCGCCGCCAGCCCCGAGATAAGGAATGCCATCATTCAGGAGGCCGCGAAGCACCTTGGCGGGATAAAGTCATCCCTCATATACACGGCCACCGCCGACGAGCTTGAGGACGGCGGGCGCTTCTCCAAGATAGAATTCATGGCAGACCGAAAGGCATAAAAGGCTGTCACTCTATAGTAATACTAATGATAAACTATATAATAAAGCATGCTGCGGGTGCAATGCGCAAAAACAAAGTTTTTGGCATTCTCAGAGGAATCCAGTTCCTCTGCAGAATTCCCTCTCATGCTGTTCACCTGAAAAACACAAACCGACCTTCATGATGCGACGACAATCCCGCACCATGAAAGACAAATCAAATGTCCGCATCGCGCATGCGGTGCGCCGACACACGACAGGGAGACGGAACTGCCTCCGCTACGGCCAAATGCCGTAAAGGACTGCTTCTAGGCGTCAGTATCGCCAACCCCCGGAAAATTCCGGCGAATCCAGACGAAAGACGTGGGAATTTGAGCCCACTTGAAAAAACCGGAAAACCCGAAACACGAAAGGGAAAGAGGAGACGACGTGAAAAACTTACTCAGGGACTATTGGCCCTCCGCAGTCTCGATTGTGTCGCTCGCAATCTTGATGCGGCTTCCAGAAGCGAGAGCATACATAATTGCGTTCTCGCTGTCGATGGTGATGTTTGCCATTGGCTGGTTCTGTGCCAACGCCTTGCGCAAGATGTCCAGGGAGCGGGCATGGAAGCGCCGCGTCAGGAAAGAGATAGAGGAGCTCACAAGGCCCCAGGAAGCAACGAAAGGTCCATAGGATGGACTGAAAGCTGAAGGAGAAAAGCGATGGAAGTCCTGGCGCAGCCCGTCACAGCCGTATTCGGCTTAGCCTTCCTGCACCTCGCAGTCGGCATCAAGCTCATCCTGGTCAGGAAGGACGCATACGACATCGGCTTCAGGAACGTCATAATCATAGTGACGCTCGCCGAGTTCTTCCTGCTCGCGAATACGGCGCTTGAAGCAATCATAGACGCCGTCGGCATACAACTGGTCGAGCTTGCCCTGAGGTGCATGAGAATCGTCATCGGGGCGGTTCTCATAAAGGACGTAAAGAACAGCCGCCTGGAATTCCTCAGGCCCTGTCTTCTCGCCATGTTGATCTTCGACACCGCCGATGTGGCATGGCTCATCACGAAGTGAAGAATCACCGGATAAGGAGAAACAGCATGAAACCCGGCGCGTTTGTAGTGGTGACAATGCTGCTCTATGCCATCATGAATGTGGTGGTGGAGCGGAAACTTGCAGGCAACTACCCTGCCGCCAACATGGTATTTTTCTATGCGGCGGTTTTCCTGCTTTCGGCAGGATGGCTTCTGGCCTCGGTGAAATTCGGCGTCAACGTAAAGATGCCGGAAACCGGCCAGTGGAAGGTGATCGGGATGTGCGGCGCCATGCTGTTCTTCGCTGACTTGTGTTTCTTCAGCGCATACTATTTTGGCGCCTCTGTCGCAACTGTCAGCACTATCAGCATCCTGTTCCCGGTGTTCGCCTCGGCGATAAAATTCGCGTCAGGCGGCGGCATGCCCACAACGAGCCAGATAACAGGCATGGCATTCGCCGCAATCGCCGTATATCTCACAACCAGATGACAGAAAGGAGTTTGCCCATGCAGCACTGCTAATCCACATGAAACCCACCGGCTCAACCCCCAACACATTTCCCGAGAAAGGGAAGAAAATGAACTACATCGTCGCAATGCTCGCCGTCCTCGTCGCCGCTTTCGCGAACGGGACCGCCGCCGACAGCCTTGAGGAGCTCGAGGCGCAGATACGCAAACACCAGTCCACCATCGATTCGCTGCAGTCCCGGCTCTATTTCATTCGGCTGAATGAGAAGAGACTGGAGGCCTCGCAAAGGCAAGAGGACATGGAGAAGTTCCTCAGTTCTGTC
>JACPJX010000058.1 GCA_016187365.1 Candidatus Aenigmatarchaeota archaeon
TATTGAAGGAGGAATTGCTGGTCATTATCATCCTCCGTCAAACGGCGTTTATCACGACTTGGAAAGTTATTACGCCCGGAGAATTCCTATTCATGAAAGAGCGTTGATTTTTGAGAGGCAAGGTGCTTGAGAGATGGCAAAAAAATTCATGTTACGAGGCAAGACGTTCGAGGAGCTGAACGAGATGAGCCTCGAGGACTTCTCAAAACTCCTGACCTCCCGGGAAAGGCGCGCCCTGAGGAAAGGGATGCCGAAGGTGCACAAGAAACTCCTTGAGAACGTGAGAAAGAACAGGGGAAAGGACAAGCTCATCAGGACGCACGCGCGCGACATGGTTGTGCTGCCCGAAATGGTCGGGGCGAAGCTCGGCATCCACAACGGGCAGGAATTCCAGATGGTCATAATCGACGAAAGCATGATAGGGCACAGGCTGGGCGAATTTGCGCTGACGAGAAAGCGCGTCAAGCACTCGTCGCCGGGGCTCGGCGCCACGAGGTCGAGCAAGTTCGTGCCGCTCAAGTAATGGTGACAGAAATGAACATACCAATAGAAAGGATGGGAAAAGATACATTCAGGGTCGGCGGAAGAGAAGTCAGAACACTTACAATGGGCGCCGACATATTTTCCGAGAGGACCCTCGTCTATGACATGGAGACGGAAGAGTACCTGGGAGAATTTTACGGAAGCCCGCCGCCATTCCCGGGGATTGACAGGACGTTCAGGGAAGACTTGGCAAGAGTAGTATACGGAAGGGAGTGACAATATGCCATACACATTCGAGCCGGAAGAGAAGCACGCGAAGGCTTACAGTGAGCTGCCGATATCGGTCAAGTCGGCTGAAATCGTCTGCAGGGTCATAAGGAAGAAGCCGCTGAAGAGGGCGAAGAGACTGCTCGCAGACCTCGGGACGAAGAAAAGGTCGCTGGGCGGAAAATACTATTCAGGGGCGGTCGAAAGCATAGGCATGCTTCTGCAGAGCTGCGAAAAGAACGCGGAGTTCCTCGGCCTCGACAACGAGAGGCTCATGGTTCACGCCTCGGCCCACGAAGGGATGCGCGCAAGGAGGAGAAGAAGGAAGAGCACGTTCGGGAACATGCTCAAGCGCGCAAAGGTCGAGCTCATGCTGATAGAGAAAGGGAAGAGCGACAAGGTCCCGATGGAGAAGATAAAGGAACAGATGAAGGAAGCGAAAAAAGAAAAAAGTGGTGCTGAATGAAGGAAAGAATATTCATACAAAAGGCGAAGGAGCAGGTGAGCCTCGAGGAATTCATAAGGTCCCAGTTCAGGCAGGCCAAGGTGGGCGACATAGAGATCCAGCACACACCGGTCGTCACGAGAATCATACTTTACACCACGACGCCCGGCCTCATAATAGGCAGCGGCGGCGAGCGCATCAAGGAGATGTCGGAAACCATAAGAAGGGAATACAAGATAGAGAACCCGCAGATAGACGTCCAGAAAATCGACGACGCCGACCTCGACCCGCACATAGTCGCGCAGTCGATAGCCAACCAGATAGAGAGCGGTGTCAACTACAAGAGGCTCGGGAACTACTACCTCGAGCGCATAATGCAGGCAGGCGCGACAGGCTGCGAAATCGTGATCACGGGGAAGCTTTCCGGCGAGAGGTCGAGAAGGGAAAGGTTCTATGCCGGATACCTGAAGAAGTGCGGCGAGCCGGCACTCAGGGAGGTCATGAAGGGATTCGCCCTTGCAAACCCGAAGCTCGGGAACATAGGGATCACGGTCAAGATAATGATGACGCAGCCGGAGAAGCTGCTGAGCGTGGCGAGAACAACCGCGCAGGAAGAACCCAAGAAGGTCATGGCGAAAGTCGAAGAGCCGGCAAAACCCGTTGAGAATGAAACCGCGGCAAGTGGATGATAATGGCAATACTGAAAATGAAAAAAATAAGGGAAATGAGCGAGAAGGAAATCGGCGAGAAAGTCGGCGAACTGATGCTCGAGATGTCCAAGGACAGGGCGTCGGCGGAGATAGGCGGCACGGTGAAGAACCCCGGAAGGATACGGGAAATAAGGAGAACGATCGCGAGAATCAAGACCATTAGGTCGATGAAAGGGAAAGGAGGCGGCGCGAAACAATGACATGCCCCAAGTGCGGGCTCCCGCAGGAGCTTTGCGTCTGCGAGATGATAGCCAAGGAGGCCCAGAAAATAAAGATAGGCCTCGTCCAGAAGCGGTACCACAAATACGCGACGGTGATAAGGGGAATCGACCAGAAGAAAATCGACGTCAGGGAACTGGTGAAGAAGCTCAAGTCGAAGCTCGCGTGCGGCGGGACCTACAAGAACGATGAGATAGAACTCCAGGGCGACCACAGGGAAAGGGTCGTGAAGATACTCATCGACGAGGGCTTCCAGAAAGACATCATAGAGGTTGTCTGATGAGAACGCCGGGCAACATACTGATGCATGAGTTCATAGGCCTTGAATGCGGGGTCGCGTCGTCCCTCAACGCGGCGCAGTCCGGCCTGAAGGGCAGGATAGCTGACGAGACCATGAAGAGCATAATTATCGAGACTCCGGGAGGCATGAAGAGCGTCCCGAAGAAGGGCACGCTCTTCGTCATGAAGGTCGGCGCCTGCGATGTCGCCGTGAAAGGCGACGCGATAATCGCAAGGCCGGAGGACAGGATAAAGAAAAGGTCCAGGAAATGGTAGTGACGTAATGAAGAAGAAAACAAAGGACATCGGGATCGAGGCCAGCCAGCCTGAAGGCAGTTGCGGCAGCGAGAAGTGCCCGTGGCACGGGCATCTCAGGATACGCGGCAGAATATTCACGGGAAGGGTCCTGTCGAGCAAGCCTGCGAACACGGCGATAGTGTCGTGGAACTACCACAACTACATCCCGAAGTACGAAAGATACGAGAGAAGGAAGACGAAGATAGAGTCTCACAACCCGAAATGCATAGACGCCAGGCCCGGCGACATGGTGAGGATAGGCGAGTGCAGGCCGCTGTCAAAGTCTAAAAGATTCGTGGTCTTTGAAAAGGTGAAACAATGAAGGCAGTTACATCCAATGTTACGCGCGGGATACCGCTCAAGGCAAGGCTCGCATGCGCCGACAATTCCGGCGCGAAGGAACTCGAACTCATAGCGGTGAAGGGATACAAAGGGCGCCTGCGAAGGCTGCCGAAGGCGGGCGTCGGCGACGTGATCATATGCAGCGTGAAGAAAGGGAAGGAAAACATACGGAAGACCGTTGTCTACGCCGTCATCGTCAGGCAGAAGAAGGAATACATGCGCGCCGACGGCACGCGGGTGAAATTCGAGGACAATGCAGCGATACTGGTCAACCCGAAGACGTTCGAGCCGCAGGGCACCGAGATCAGGACAGTGATAGCCAAGGAAGTCGTCGAGAGGTTCTCGGCAATAGGAAAGATAGCAAGCATAGTGCTGTGATTATATGAAAACCCTATATTCACCGACGTGGAAGTCGAGCAGCCAGACGCGCAAGCAGAGGAAGTACAGGCACAACGCCCCGCTCCATGCGAGGCGCAAACTTCTGGCAGCGCATCTCAGCAGGGAACTGAGGAAGGAATACGGCTTCCGCTCGATTCCCCTGAGGAAGGGCGATGATGTGGCCGTGATGACAGGCGAGTTCAGGAAGATGAAGGGCGCCGTCATGAGGGTCGACATGAAGCGCCTCAAAATTTATGTCGAGGGCGTGAAGAGGAGGAAGATATCGGGGCAGGAGGTCGAGGTGCCTTTCGAGCCGAGCAACCTGAAGATAACGAAGCTCAACCTCGACGACAAGAACAGGAAGAAGATTGTCGAGAGGAAGAGAAAGAAGGTGAACCCATGACGCAACTGAAAATTCAAGACGGAATGAATTCCGCTTTATTTGCTCAAATCTGCAGATTCCACTGTTTTCAAACGATGGTCAAGAGGGTGGAATCTGAGATGCTCAACGATTCACCAATTTCAACAAGCCACCGTCTTCAGACGGTGGTCGTTGACAGAACTGAAAGTTCTTTGGCATGTCAAAGAGCTTTGCTCTTTGCACATTCAGTTTCAAACAAGGTGGAATTATGACTCAACTGAAAAGGATGGCGGCGCCGAAATTCTGGCCTATCAGGAGAAAGACAAAGAAATTCATAGTCCCGCCCATGCCCGGAGCCCATCCGTCTTCGCAATCTGTCCCTCTGGGCGTCGCGCTCAGGGACATACTGGGCTATGCAAGAACGATGGAGGAGGCGTGCACCATACTGAAGAAAGGCGCCGTGAAGGTCGACGGCATGAAGAGAAAAAGCAAGAATTTCAGCGTGGGGCTCATGGACGTCGTCAGCGTGGGCAGCGACTCCTACAGGATAATTCCGGAGCCGAAGGGCTTCAAATTCCATAAGATATCGGGCGAGCAGTCCGGCATAAAGCTGCTGCGCGTGAGGGGGAAGAAAACGCTGCGGGGGAAGAAACTCCAGCTGAGCTTCCATGACGGGAGGACCATGCTTGCGGACAATGACGGATTCAGGACAGGGGATGTCGTCGTCTTCGACATCCAGAAGAAATCCATAATGGACAAAATAACCTTTGCAAAGGGCTCCATGGTGTCCGTGGTGAAGGGGCACAGCAGGGGGATGACTGGAAGGATAGAGGAAATAAATGTCACGAGGAGTTCGAAGCCGAACGAAGTCGTCGTGAGCCTCGAAAAGAAAGGGGAGGGAAGGATAGTCCTGCCGGCGGATTACGTGTTCGTGATAGGCAGGGACAAGCCCGTGATTTCGGTGAGCGAATGAGCAGAATGACAGAGCTGAGGATAGAGAAGATAACGCTGAACATAGGATGCGGCACGGATACGCCGCTCGACGCGGCGAAGCAGGTGCTGGAGAGGATAACAAAAAGGACGGTCGTCGTCACGCACACGAAGAAGAGGACGACGTTCAACGTCCCGAAAAACAAGGCCATAGGATGCAAGATAACCATACGCAGGAACAGTGACGAGCTCCTGAGGAGGATGCTGGAGGCGGTTGACAAGAAGGTGAAGGAGTCGAGCTTTGACAAGAACGGCAACTTCTCCTTCGGCATAAAGGGCTACATAGACATACCGCAGATGGAATACGACCCGAAGATCGGCGTGCTCGGGCTCGACGTCTGCGTGACGCTTGAGAGGCCGGGATACAGGGTGAAGAGAAAGAAAATTTCGGCGAAGATAGGGAAGAATCACGCCATAAAAAAGGAAGACGCGATAAAATATGCCCGCGAAAAGCTGGGGGCAACGGTGGTTTAGATGAGGTCGAAGATTGTGAAGAGGAAATATGGAAAAGGCTCGAAGAAGTGCGTGAGGTGCGGCAGCATGAAGGGCATCATCCGCAAGTACAACCTCATGTACTGCAGGCGGTGCTTCAGGGAAACCGCAGCGTCGATAGGCTTCCACAAGTACAGGTGACGAAAAATGGCAAAGATAATGGTAGTAGAGGATGAGGAACGATATATGGCACAGATAGCGGGGATAGTGGAACGTGCAGGACACGAGCCGATATGTTTCGACGGGCACAGGCAGGCTCTGGATGCTTACGACGCCGAAAGGCCTCACATGGTCATAGCAGATTATTCAGGTCCTTCAGCATGCCAAGCTCTGATGGCTGAAATAAGATGGAAAGACGGCGACATCCCGGTTTACGTTCAAAGTCATGGAACACCTTCAGAATACATGTTGAAAGAAGATAGGGTAACTGGGTTCATACCAAAACGAAAACTTGATGAAAGGCTTCCCGCGATACTTGCGGAGCATTTTGGTGGTAGCGAATGAGACACGACATACTTTCCGATGTGCTTTACGTGATGAACAACGCGGAGAAGATAGGCAGGACCACGTGCACCGTCCCCGCGTCGAACCTCGTGAAGAACGTCCTCAAGGTGCTGCAGAAGGAGAACTACATAGGAAGTTTTGAGTTCATCGACGACGGCAAGTCAGGCAGCTTCAGGATAGAACTCATAGGGAGGGTGAACCATTCAAGGGTCATAAAGCCCAGGTTCTTCGTGAAGAAGGGTGAGTACGAGAAATGGGAGAAGAGATACCTGCCCGCAAAGGGGTTCGGGATAATGATAGTCTCGACGTCGAAGGGCGTGATGAGCCAGAGGGAGGCCGAAGGCATGGGAATAGGAGGCCGCCTCCTGGGATATGTTTACTAAACCAAAATGGGATGAGAGTTATGAAGAAAAATTTTGAAATTCGAAAAGGAATTTTTCATTCCTTTTCATTCCAAAATTTGGAATGATAGTTATGAAGAAAAATTTTGAAATTCCTGACGGCGTGGAAGTCGCGGTAAGCGGGATGGAAGTCACGGTCAGGGGGCCGAAGGGCGAACTCAGGAGGAATTTTGACGACCCGAGATTCTCCGGGGAGATAGAAATCGGCGCATCAGGAAAGGAGTTCTGGGCAAAGGCCAGGTCGGAAAGGAAGGCGATGCGGGCGATGGCCGGCACCATATCAGGCCACATCAGGAACATGTGCACCGGCGTGACGAAGGGATACAGGTGGACGATGAAAATCGTGTACACGCACTTCCCGATAACGGTGTCCGTCAGGGGAAACGAGGTCGAGGTGAAGAACTTCCTCAGCGAAAAGGGCGTGAGGAAGGCAAGGATAATGGAGGGCGCCAAGGTGGAGGCGGGCAAGGAAGCCATAATCATAACCGGAAACGACATCGAGAGCGTGAGCCAGACCGCGGCTAACATAGAGAGGTCGTGCAGTTTGACAAGGCGCGACAGAAGGATATTCGTTGACGGCATATACGTCTCGGAAAGGGCGCTGGCCACAGGGGAGGGACTGCGATGAAAAGACGGAACGAGGTCCGCTTTATTTTTGAAACGAA
>JACPJX010000042.1 GCA_016187365.1 Candidatus Aenigmatarchaeota archaeon
CGGCCGAGGAAGGCATCGCCGAGAGCGGTTACCGCATCGTGATAAACTGCAACGCCGGCGGCGGCCAGTCGGTTTTTCATTTGCATCTGCATCTTCTGGGCGGCCGCCGGATGCATTGGCCGCCTGGGTAGCGCGCGCGAAGCGCGAAGCGCGAAACACGCGAGCGCAAGCGAGCGAAAAGCACAAGTTCAAGCATTCCGTAGTACCTAGACACAAACCCTCGAGTCCGGGCGATACTGCCACTGTTCCCGGCAAAAGTAGCTCCTGCTTACTCGTAAAAATGTTTGCTACGCGCAGGAGCGCTATGCGCAAACATTTTCACTCGCAAGCAGCCGCTACTTTTACCTCGAACGCCGTCCGCGCGACAGGATTTCGAGGCCAAAATTGCGGCGAACTCAAGCAGCAGCGAGGTAGCGCAAATTTGAGCCGAGGAAATCAGTCGCGCGAATGCAGTTACCCTTGGGAGTGAAGCCATTTATGATGCGCAGAACATAGTGTCGTGAGATTTTCCTGCCTGTTCATCCCTCCCTTGCTCACCGGAGTCTTATGATGAATTTCAATCCAGCGTGCCTGGCCGCATCTTTCGCCTTTAGGGTTCGTATGCGTGCAGCGCCTTTGATCCCGGAGATTTACCTGATGAAGTATTTCCGCAGATACCGTCTCGCGAATATAGTTCGGCTTGCGGACGTAGGTTTCACGTGTTTCGCCATTCGCGCCTTTGGAGCGTGTGCTACTTTCGGCGTGTGCACGGTCTTCTTCGTCTGTTTCAACTGCCCTCGCGGCGCAAGCCTGTAGCGCTACAGGCTTGACTGATACAGGCGGGTTTTTGACGGAATCTTTCTCGCAAACCGATGCGATCTCCGTCGACTCCTTTTTGATCTCCGACTTTGCTTTGATCTCCGGCTTCGTTTCGATCCCTGACTCCGCTTCGATCTCCAACTGCGTTCCGATCTGCGAATCCGGCTTGATCGTATTCATTTCCCTTGCGCTCCTCTGCAGTCCCTTTTGCACCTTCTGTCGTTTCGCTTTTTCAAGCGGATCACGTCGCGCTAAGTACTCGTCGGTGAGTGAGACGAGAACTTCCTCAAGCGTCACAGGGCGTTTTCGCGACTGGCAGAATAGATCCTGCACCCGCCGCAATTTCAACATGTCTTTTTCCGACAACCCAACCTCCAGCTTCACCCGAGACGGAGTCACATACGTCGCCCGCTCCGGTGTCGCGAGTTGCGGGCGAACCTGCACGACCGCCTTTTCAAGTTGTCGCTGCGAAAGCGCGCTTGCCTTGGCGAGCCACTCGGCCTTGTTCTCGCGATTCAAAACCGGGGCGATCTTTCTCGCGTTACTGAGCGTGATCGCGCCGCTCTGGATTTCAGTTTTAAGTTCGGGAACCTCGCGCGCCTTCCTCGCGACGGCAATGAGATTGTAAGCCACGCTTTCAGAGAGCCTGAGCTCCTTGACCACGTACAGAAAAAGACTCGAATGGCCTCGCACAAGATAAACCCGGTGCCGATCCACCTGTTGCAAAATCTCGATAAGGTCCGCTTCGACCTGTCGATGCCTGCTTGCGGCCTCGCATGCCCTTTGATGAATACGATCTGAAAGCGATTCGCGAAACTCGGACACGTTATTTTTTGTTATTTGGATTTGCATTGCTTTCTCCCCCACCACCGAAACGCCCTATCAAGAGGAGGAGCAAGTTCAGTGCCATGCGGTTTTTCTCCGTCGCGCGCATTCGCCATTGATCAAACGATCATCGCAAACCCGCCTGTTTTTCATATTGAGTGCAGAATTGTTTAGCGGAAGCCCACGTAGCGCGAATGCCGGCGATTTTCGAAATGATCACCTGAAATAAATTTTTCGCGTAAACGATACGCTTCGATTGCGTCCAGGAAAACCGTGTAGAAAGCACACGCCATTTGAAAAAACTACACCCCACCGAATAACCGCGCTCTTCGCCCGCGCACCACGCGGGCGTGCCCAGCGTGAAGCGAAGGAACCGCATCCGTTCCGAAGCTTCACGCGCCGCTGAACCGTGACGATGAGAGCGTTCGCAAGAGGAACCTTACTTTTCCGCGTGGGCGGCGGACCGAAATCTATGGACTAACGAACGAAGGAAACCTGCTTGAATAGCCTTTGAAAATTGCAATTTGATCTTCCTTGGAATCTCCCGTGAGACTTAAGCCGTACCATGGGGCTTCATAGCCATTTTGCTCGTAGGTGTTGAGCACAGCGTTCATCTCAGAGCCGACTTGCACCATGCCATAGGGCAAGTCCAGCACTTTCATGGCCGCGCCCCAGAGATAGTTGCCGAAGTCATAACGGTTGTAGGCGACTCCGTCGACCACGATAAAATCATAGCCCGCCGTGCAAGCGGAGGAAGTCGCGAAGTCGAGTTTCCTATCCGACATGCTTTCGCGATAAATGAAGCTCAATTTTTCAAAATAGCCGAAGGATCTTGCCCCCGCGACGCTCGCCGTAAGGCACGAAATGATTTTCTCATCCGTAGGAAAATAGATCTCTTTTTCATTTAAGAGGGCGATTTTGTATTTTTTGAGGTTCAGGTCTTTGAGATCCTCAACTGGGTCATTAAAGCGGAATATGAACGGTTCGTGTTCGCCGCTGAGAAAAGCCCCATATATTCCATTGGCGCGTGTTTTAACAACCCGATCGAACCTTCCCCAGTCATCAAGGACTCGAAACACCTTGCCGTTGAACACCAATTTTCTTGGGGTGAAGAGAGCCATCTCGCCTGAGTAGGACGAAACCGGCAGCAGAAGAGCGAATACGAAGAGAAAAAACTTCGTCATAAAAACCAACACTCCAAAGTCGCGTATCCATCCAATCATTCCCGCGCGCACTCCGCGCGCGAAACCTTCGCAAGGATGATACGGATTACGGTGCATCCGATATGCCATGCACATACCCCCTTAAAAGCCCGTCCCCACCCCTGAAGCCATGTCCAAACATTATACACCTGTCGTCTTCTGCGTTGACATTGGGGTGTCTAATGATTTCCAGACCATACATTAAAACGATGTAAATACAATGACATAGTAAAGACAAGACCCGCCCATCCCCATGGCACGCGCCTTGCGATACCCCTGGGTATAGGAAACCGTTCAGAGAGAGGAACGAGAGTATGAAGCATCTAAAATTTGGTATGACGGCGGCTGCTTTAATCAGCGCGATGGCGCTTGGCGGCTGCGGCAAACAGGAATAC